>DYKV01000294.1 GCA_020722415.1 Anaerolinea sp. | reverse complement strand
CCTACCCAGGCGCCAACTAACCCACCTTTACCGAACGCAACACCCACTCCGACCCCAACCATGACGCTAGTGATAACGAATAGTCCGACATCCACGATTGAATATCCTCCTGAACCTACTATGACCCCAACACCTGAGGCAACCACCCTTGCCACAGCGATCTTGACGGCGACGCCTTTACCATCTCAAACAGATATTCCCCTATCGCCGACGCCGACCAGCACGGTAGATTTCACACCCATTCCTTCCGATACACCGATACCGAGTGAGTTACTAACCCCTACCGTAACCCCCTCGCCAACGCTTACGCCAACCCCAACGCCTTTGTCCACCGCAATCGTCTGTCCACAAGGGCAGGATAATTGTCAGGGTAGTCTGCCGGCTAATTATCCATTTCAGATCTACATCCCAATTGTGATTAGACCGTAATCGTCTAGTTTATAAGAACCTGAGAGTGAGATGAGGTTGATAATTTTTTAACCCGACCGGATGATTCCGAGTCAGCCTAGCTTTGGGTGCGCCTCGCTTTGGTATATTTATGCGGATTGCTTGAAGGGATAGCGGCGATCTCTCAGGGAAAGGATGAATAGAGTAATTACTTGCCAAGTAACTGTTCTGACTGGCTATTTTCTGCCACATCCGGTGGTCTAGAAATCTACCTTCGAACAAAGAAGCTCTTCGAGCTGTCCAGTCAGCCGGCTTGAGCCCACTACTATGAACTAAGGCAGGGACATATCCCGTAGAATATAACCAGCAAACAATTTGGCGGTAAGGTTGCTCCTTATTGAGAATTGCTGTAATTATCCACCATTGTTATTTCCTCAACGAGTATAATTATTAAAAAGAAACCTTCAGGTAATCCATGATACCCATTCGTGACACCATCCGTTCCTATTCTTTTCCGTTGGTCAATTACACCATCATTGGTCTTAATACGGTGGTGTTTCTCTTTGAATTGTCCATGCCAACTAAGACATTAAATCAATTCCTCTATACTTTTGGCTTAGTGCCGGCCCGTTTGCATTTAACCCAGCCCTGGTTGTTAATCGCCTCACCATTGCCATTAATCACACTATTTACCAATATGTTCATGCATGGCGGTTGGCTTCATTACCTAAGCAACATGTGGGTTCTCTTCATTTTTGGGGACAACGTAGAAGATCGCATGGGTTCAGGACGTTATTTGTTGTTTTATCTCTTGGGTGGTTTAGCGGCTGACTTTACGCAAGCTATCATTGACCCAACCAGTAAAGTACCTGCCATCGGCGCCAGCGGGGCGATCGCAGCTGTGTTAGGGGCTTATTTCTTACTGTTTCCCAACGCTCGGGTGATCACCCTCATCCCTCTCTTTTTTATCCCCTGGTTTATCGAAGTCAGCGCTTTTGTTTTTCTAGGCTTATGGTTTGTTATTCAGTTTTTTTCAGGAATAACCGCTTTGGCATCGCCTGCCGAAGTGTCAATGGGCGGAGTAGCCTGGTTCGCGCACATCGGAGGGTTTATCTTTGGTTTAATAATGGCAAAACTTTTTATTCCCCGCCGTCATCAAGCTTTTACGCGTAACTATCATGATGAATATTTTCCTTGGTAATTTGAACTTAGGAGGTTGACAATGGACTTTACCACCTTACTACTTCTCTTTATATTGCTCTCATCTCTTCAACCGGTCATTCGCCAACGCATGCTGGAAGCGAGCCGAACGCGCATGCTGCGCTCGCTGGAAGCTAAACGCAATTCGCGGGTCATTGCCCTGATCCATCGTCAAGAACGGTTATCGTTTCTTGGTTTTCCGCTGGCTCGGTATATTGACATTAACGATTCAGAGGAACTCCTGCGCGCCATTAAATTAACTGACCCAGCCATGCCAATTGATCTGATCCTGCACACTCCCGGCGGGCTCGTACTAGCTGCCGAACAAATTGCCAAGGCGCTCTGCCGTCATCCTGCGAAGATCACCGTGTTTGTCCCCCACTATGCTATGTCGGGTGGAACGTTAATTGCCTTAGCTGCTGATGAAATAGTGATGGATGAAAATGCCGTGTTAGGGCCGGTTGACCCGCAAATTGGCCAGCAACCAGCCGCGTCGATAATTTCCGTTTTAGAGCAGAAGAATTTAGATCATATTAATGATGATACATTAATACTTGCCGATATCGCCCGTAAAGCGATTCGCCAAGTGGAGGATACCCTGTATGAAATCATCGTCACCCACGCTGAGCCTGAAAAAGCCCGGGCTATGGCAGAAGTGCTCTCTAGTGGCCGTTGGACGCATGATTATCCAATTTCAGTTGAAGAAGCGCGTGGTTTAGGCTTACCCATCTCGACAGATATGCCGAAAGAAGTGTACCAACTGATGAACATGTATCCGCAATCGGGAGTAGGGAGACCGACCGTTGAGTATATCCCTGTGCCGTATCCTTTACACCGACCGGGAACTCGCCAAGATAAGAGCTAAGGAGGTATTTAATGGCTGAAATGAATTCTGAACCCCAGAAACCAATCGAAGAAACTCCAGGAAAGCCAACCCTTTCTGCAGAAAAGGGTAATCAAGTGACTCCACCAAAGAAAAAAGAGAGCGCTGCTAGCCGCTTTTTTCGTCGGGTGTTGCGCTGGGCGTTAGGAATTTTGATCCTTTTTGGTTTGGGAATGATTACCGCCCTTTATTTATGGTTTATCCCCATCCGTCAAGCCAATGCCGCCCTAAATCAAGAATTAAGCGCGGCAAAAGAACAAATTGCCCAATTGCAGCAGCAACTTACCGATCAGACAGTTCTGCAGAAAAAGACCCAACAAGAGGTGGAGCTATTAAAAGTAGCGGATAATCAAAGCCAAATAAAATCGGCCCAATTTGAAGTAGCATCTGCTCGCATTGCCCTTTATCAAAATGACCTGCCCCAAGCATTGACGGCGCTGGAAAATGTCACTTCTATTTTAACATCCCTGCAGGCAAAGATTCCGCAAGATCAGCAAGCCCGCCTGGCTGATTTACAAGCCCGGCTAGATTTAGCTAAAAGAGAAGTGAAAGATAATGCATACGCTGCTCAATCCGACCTGGATGTATTAACCCAGGGATTAAACCAGCTTTCCGAGATGCTTGTTTCACCGTAAGCTGCAGTTATCCGAAAGAGAGACCTGAGCGGATAGACCGGTGGTTGGCGGATCCGCTCAAGTATTGACAAGCAAATTATTTAACCCAGGTCATCCAGACCACCGGGCTGGTTTTTGAAAGGCTAAAGATGGTCTGGGTTGAGTTGGAGTGTAGATCTATAATTACCATTTTTAATTCA
>DYKV01000293.1 GCA_020722415.1 Anaerolinea sp. | reverse complement strand
ATGTCTACAACATTTGCGCGTTCGATGCAAATGTTGCACGGTAATACTATAGAATGTGTCATAGCAATCCAAATTATTTACAAATCACTTCTTAACAATTTCTAAATAACTTTTTGCTATTATCGCCTTAGATCAAAAAGATCAAGACCTCAGTTAAATGCAAAAGGAGTGTTACTATGAATAGAAAAAAGGTGTTAACCGTTGGAATTTTGGGAGCACTGGTTGCTGCCATTGTATTTGGGGCGGTGACTATTAACAAAGCCAGCGCCATGGAAAGCTCGCTTTCGCCACAAACCCAGAATTACCCAATCGGAAAAGAACCGGGCTGGGGTGGGCACCAAGCTAATGATGCACTTGCCCAGGCGCTCGGGATTTCGACTGCTGAGTTGGAAGCTGCGCAGCAAAAAGCTAAAGAGGCTGGCTTGGCTCAGGCGGTTGAAAAGGGTTTAATTACCCAAGCTCAAGCGGATCAATTGAAAAATAACAAATTTGCTTTCCCGTTTGGAAGCCGATGGGGGCAATGGCTGAGCAAAAATGGGATCGATTTCAATGCCTTATTAGCTGAAGCGCTTGGCATCAGCACAGATGAATTACAGGCAGCTCGTCAGAAAGCCATGGATATTGAAATTGATCAGGCTGTAGCCAATGGGCGATTAACGCAGGAACAAGCTGACTTAATCAAAGCTCGCCGAGCACTGGTAAATAACAGCGACTTTCTATCGGCGATGAAGACTGCTTTTGAAAATGCTGTCCAGGCTGCTGTAAAAAACGGTGTGATTACCCAAGCGCAAGCTGATGCTCTATTGAAAAATTTAGACCAAAATGGCTGGAGGGGAATAGGTGGCTTTAGCGGAAGGGCACCTGGCTTTGGTGGATTTGGAGGTCGCCATAAACCAGGTGGCGGAGCTTGGTTTGGTGGAATGCCGGGTGGGTCTCTTGCGGCGCCAACGGCTACTCCATAGTCCTATCTAATCCGCATATTAGGATGTCCGAGCTGTTTTATCCGCCTCGGACATCCCTGATTCTTGAAGTGAGCAGGTTATTTGGATTTATAATCTAATCAAGGAATACCCCATCTGAGAAACAACCAGTTTTTCCTGAAACAGGAACTGAGGCAGGCTGATCAATGAGCAAGAAATTATTAGTTGTGGATGATAAAGCAGAAATTCGCAAACTGCTCAAGTCATATTTCACCCAAGAAGGATTCGATGTAGTCACCGCAGCGGATGGACAAGAAGCTTTGTTCATCGCTCGTCAAGAGAAACCTGACTTAGTCTTGTTGGATTTAATGATGCCAGAAATGAATGGTTATGATTTCCTGCGCGCTTTTAATCGCGAATCAAATACGCCAGTGATCATCCTCACTGCCAAATTGGATGAAAGCGATAAAGTATTGGGGTTGGAGCTCGGCGCTGATGATTATGTGGTGAAACCGTTTAGCCCTCGTGAACTGACTGCACGGGTACGGGCAGTCCTCCGGCGGGTAGAAAAGGGACAACAAAAAGAGGTGGATATCCTGCGCTATGGCAATATCCGCATAGATTTTCAAGCGCGCTTAGTTATAGTAGGCGATCGGATGGTGGACTTAACCCCTTCCGAATTTGAGCTGCTCGCGACGATGATTAGTTCTCCTGGAAAAGTTTTCACCCGTTTGGAATTACTGGAACATTTGCAGGGAACAGCTTATGAAGGTTATGAACGCACTATTGATGTACACATCCGCAATTTACGCACCAAAATAGAGCCTGATGCAGCTAACCCAAAATATATTGAAACAGTTTATGGTGTGGGGTACCGGTTTGCGATCTTAGAAGCGGTGATTTAGGGGGTACGATGTTTCGTTCAATTACCACACGGCTCATTCTAGCATTTTTATTAGTGGGGTTAAGTGGTTCGTTACTGGTCACTCTGGTTGTATGGCAAAGTACGCGAAATCAATTCGATCAATTTATTCTTCGCCGCCAACAAGAGGTTTTAATTAACGGATTAATTCGTTATTATTTGCGCAACCGCAGTTGGAGTGACATCAATCGAGCTCTGTTAGCCTTAGAAATTGGTATGGGGCAAAATCCAGATAATCAACCCGACTTTCGACGCTCTTGGAATCGGTTCACGTTAGTGGATGAAAATCAAGTTGTTGTTTATAGTATCGTGCCAGACCAAATTGGGAAGCGCCTTTCCAGCCGCGATCTCAATCAAGCGTTAGCATTGAATCTAAATGGGAAAACGATCGGTTGGGTGTTAGCCGTTCCGAGCGATCAACCCCGTCAACCTAATTCACCAGAAGCCCGATTTTTACAGAGTGTGAAAACAGCTACCTTGATTAGTGCGATTATTGCAGTGATATTGGCTTTGATTATAGGAAGCGTGCTAGCTTTTACCCTAACTGGTTCATTGAGAGAATTAACGGAAGCAACCCAGGAAATAGCCCGCGGTCAATTTGGGCGGCAAGTTGCGGTTCGTTCGCAGGATGAGTTAGGGATACTCGCTAAATCTTTTAATCGGATGAGTCGAGAATTGGAGCGGGCTACCCAGGCACGACGGCAAATGACTGCCGATATTGCCCATGATCTGCGTTCACCCTTAAGTGTAATTCGGGGTTACACCGAGGCGCTTAGGGATAAAAAGCTCGAAGGATCAGCAGAAATTTACACCATTTTAGATCAGGAGACGCAACATCTCAGTCATTTGGTGGATGATTTACGTTTATTAACTCTAGCAGATGCCGGCGAGTTACCCCTCACTCTCCAAGCCATCCAACCAGACGTGATTCTCCAACGCGCCTATGCCAGGCATGCATTAACCGCACAACAAAAAGGCATTAACTTAACTGTCGAGACAGCCGGCGCATTGCCTAAGATAAATGTGGATGTGGAACGAATCGCACAGGTATTGGATAACTTGATTATCAATAGTTTGCGCTATACCCAGCCGAATGGCACGATTAGCTTGAAATGCTGGGCAGAAGCTGCAAATGTGTATTTACAAGTGAAGGACAACGGCAGTGGTATTGCTCCCCAAGATATAGCGCATGTCTTTGATCGCTTTTATCGAGCTGACCGATCTCGGCAAGAAAACGGTGAATCAGGGTTGGGTCTAGCTATTGCTAAGTCATTGGTTGAAGCCCAAGGGGGAACGATCAGTGTGGAAAGTCAATTGGGGTTGGGAAGTGCCTTTACCATTTGCCTGCCAGCTAGGTAAAACGTTATAGTATTACCGTGCAACATTTGCATCGAACGCACAAATGTTGTTGACATTAATGTCGCCGTTTGGTTGCGGCATGAATG
>DYKV01000292.1 GCA_020722415.1 Anaerolinea sp. | reverse complement strand
AGATCAAATAGTGCAGTGAGCGGTGTGATGGATTTTCCAAGACTTTATAGAAGATCTTTACCTAAAAACACAATTCCATCTGGTCTCGATTCGTTTCTCGCAGACCGAATTCGCCCCCACCCATTCAGCGGTAAGGGATGACCTGGATCACTCCCCAAAAATCACCCAGCCTGCCAAAGTGTTTTCGTTTATAATTACTGTCATCTTTTCCCGAGGAGAGATGTAGTGCAAATCTGTTCACGATGCCAAACCAGTGCACCCGATAGTGCGACTTATTGTCCAAAATGCCATGCGGATCTGCGAGAATTTTCTGAAAACGCCCAAGCCCTCAAACGCATGCAGGAAAACGAGCGCATCAAATACATCCGGATTACCGTAGCCAACGATGCCTGTCCAGCCTGTAAGGCAGCCGAGGGCACTTACCCAAAGGACAAAATACCGCGTTTACCCATTGAGGGTTGTTCCCACGAGTACGGTTGCCGCTGCCATTATTCACCAGTATTAGACGTAATATATCCTTGATCGAGGATGCGCTGAGCTAGCTCGAGCGCTTGTTGGCGATCGATAACTTCTCCACTAACCTGCGCTTCCCGGATTGCCTCCAAGAGGTGACCCACCAATGGACCGGGGATTAAACCGAACTCCTTCATTAATTCATGCCCGTTAAGGAGACCAACGGGTTTTACAATCTCTCGTTTCTTTTCCCACCATGCCTCAAAAAGGATACGGATAATGTCAAGCTGCTGTTGCCAGATGTCGGCTGTTAGGGACTGCCCATAAGCCCCCCAGACATCGGCAAGCGAATGCAACCCAATCGCGACACCCGCATCGCCGACTTCCCGATAAAAACGATATACAACTCTAGGCGAGGGGGATTCATTGTTCATTGCTAGATTAATCGGGCGCATGTGATTTTCCACTACCGTGGAAACCCATTCAATTTCGCTGTTTGCAAAAGCCAATTTTTTCATTCGTTCCCGAACCTGTTCAGCGCTCACTTTTTCATGCCCATAAAAATGGATCCGCCCATTAGGTTCGCGTTGTTGGGTCAAGACTTTACCAGAATCATGATATAACCCAGCCAGTTTTAATAAACCCCAACGTGGACGTTCTGCGATGATCTCCTCATCCAGATATTTCTTAATGTCTTCCCGATATCTGCCTAGTTTTAGAGAGGTCATTCCGCTGATCAGATTCGCCTGCCATTGCACATCCGGCGGCCGGGTGAGTACTAGACGTATCTGTTCCAGGTTTTGCACCACTCGTAAGGTATGCTGATAAACATCCAGGTAGTGAGGGGCGGATTGTTCCACTCCTATCAGCTCGGTCAACTCCGGAAAAGTATCGCCGAGTGCTCCAACTCGATCGAGCAGCATGATCGCGCTGGCAGTATGATCTTGAAGAAGAGTATGGAAGAGTTCATCGCGAATTCGTTCCGCCGAAATATTGCTCAGTTTATTGCCCGCCTCTTTCATTAAGCGCCAGGTTGATGAGGGGATCTGTAAATTCAACAAGACAGCTAAACGAATGCCACGCAAGACGCGCAATGGATCCTCTTCTAGCGAAGACTCTGAGCAAACCCGCAGTATTCGCTTCATTAAATCTTGGGCACCGCCCAATGGGTCCAAGACCTGTTCTGGTTGATGGACATTTAAAGCAAGTGCATTAATAGTGAAATCCCGCTTAAGCAAATCCTCTATCAGCGAACTTCCCCGCAGAAGGGCAAAATCCATTTTATAGCGCACCCCCTTTTCATCGCTCCAGAGGACTCTTCCGGTCTGGCGTTCCAGGTCCAATGGGAAAAAAGCAGCCTTTAGACGGTTGGCAGCCTTACGGGCGTAAACTAAAGCTGATTCCGATAAGGTAAAGTCAAGGTCTGCAACCGGCCGTTGGAGCAGATCGTCTCGGATTGCCCCGCCAATGAGGTAAGTTTGAATACTATCAGGCACCAGCTCACGGACAAGTGCCACCAAAGGATGATCAGCGATGTGAAGGACCATGGGTTTTAAGGCTTACTCTGTCGGATGATAGCGGCTGGCGTCAACCGTTCCAATAAATGGCAAATTACGATAATACTCATCCAAATCCAATCCATAACCAAAGACGAATTTATTCGGAATACGAAATCCACAATAATGGATTGGCACCTCAATTTCACGGCGTTCATATTTGTCCAATAAAGTACAAACACAGAGACTCTTCGGATGCCTAGTTTCCAGCATTCTCAACACCGAGGCAATTGTATAGCCGGAATCCACAATATCCTCTACAAGCAAAACATCCCGCCCTTGAATCCCCTCCTGTAAGTCATAGGTTATCCGAACCTGACCAGTGGTTTGACGCACTCCAGCGCCGTATGAGGAGACCGCCATAAAATCAACCGTGACCGGCACCGAAATCTGGCGCATCAAGTCCGCCAAAAACAAGACTCCGCCGCGCAAAATACATATTAAGTGTATATCCCTCCCTTGGTAATCCTGACTGATTTCCTTTCCTAATTCTGAAATGCGCTGTTGTAATTTGTCTGGTGGTATTAATATTTCCTCTAGAAATTCGTGATAATCTTGCATTGTATATTATCCTCTCAGCACTACATGATGTTGTCGGCAGCGCGCCTCATACATCTCGGCTGCCCCAACAATAACCACCGGGTCGTTATAATGCGCTGGCTGTCCATTCACTAATCGTTGTGTACGGGTAGCTGGTTCACCACAGACCATGCAAATCGCCTGCAGCTTATCCACTCGCTCCGCCTGTGCCATTAATACCGGCATAGGTCCAAATGGTTCGCCACGGAAATCCGTGTCCAGTCCTGCCACAATCACCCGCAATCCTCGATCGGCTAATTGCTGCACAATGCGAATAATCTCATCGTCGAAAAATTGCGCTTCATCAATTGCTACAACCGTAGCCCCCTCTTCGAGGGCAGCCAATATTTCTCGGGCGGCTTGAATTGGTTGTGCCTCAAACTCATCTCCGGCATGCGAGGTAACTTTCCCAACATTGTAGCGGTTATCAATTGCGGGTTTAAAGACCTGCACTTTCTGTTTGGCAATCGTTGCCCGCCGTAAGCGGCGAATCAATTCCTCTGTTTTGCCGCAAAACATCGAACCGGTGATGACTTCTACTGAACCTATGTGATGTTCCACGCGAACCTTCCTATTTTATGTATTTCCACCGCCAGCAAACCTATCACGTATTCCCCGTCAAATCTCGGTGGATTAATTGGATTTTATCATACCTAAATGGAAAAGAATCAAAATAATTTCAAAGACCGTTGGTGCAAACCGCC
>DYKV01000291.1 GCA_020722415.1 Anaerolinea sp. | reverse complement strand
GCTAAAGACGAAAATCACAACAATGCAGTTGTCCTTCGAAATATCCTTCAAGGCGATAACTAATTTGCTATTCAACCCGACCCCGTATTGGGTGGCAAAGCTGAAATACTGCTGGTTAGCTAGTTAGGCCTTTAGAAAAAGGCTGGCTTAGGGTAGCCATTCGATGGGAAGTATTCGTTAATGAAAAGATCTGCCCCCCTCTTAATCCTTTTGCCTCTGGCTATAACCTTGCAGATAGGGGTAACGCAGTGGTATGGGCAAAAGAGTCAAACCCGACCACTAAATTTACTTTCCCCAACGTACTAATTCGAAATATCACCAATGCAATGAATTACACCCAATGGGAAAGCTTGGAAATTTTTAACAAAGAAGTTGGCTGACCCGCAATCCTCTCATGTCTCATTCATTTGAAATTGCTAACCCACAAATTCCTTGAAATCAAACGCATTTATTAAATTCTGGTGTGCTCGATAAAATTTGCGGCTTTTGGAGTGGTTAAAAATTACAAAGGATCCCGCCAGTTCAGAAGGTTGAGAGACCGAGGGGTTGTTTTCAAGTGGAGAAATAACTCTAGTTTTATTCCATTGGTTTGATAGCCATGATTGTATCTAATAATTCTTGAGGGCTAGTCACAAAATAATCTGGGTGAGCTTGGATGAGTTTGGATTGTGGTTGGTGTCCCCATCCTACGGCAATTGCAAGGATGCCTGCTTGATGGGCTGCATCTGTGTCGCTAGCCGCATCGCCGATCATGATCGCCGGTAAATTAGGTAGAGTGAATTTAGTTAAAATTTGTTTGATTTTTTCAACTTTTCCACCTGGTTGATCCACCCCATAAATTTGCTGGAAAGCATCCTTCAACGAATAATATTCTAGAAATCGTTGAATCACTATGCGCGTATTGCCGCTAACAATGGCGAGAAAGCTATCGCCCTTTAATTTCGTGACAACCTCGCTCATACCCGGAAAAATCGGACAAGGGATCGGGCTGGTTTCAAAGCGTTCGAGCATTTTTTGCACATAGCTGATGATGTGCCTTTCAGAAAGGCCGATCTGTCTCCCTAAATTGGCAAAGCTCATTGGTTGGAGTACTTCTAAATCTTGCAGGGTTGTGTGGTGATGTATTCCGAACTCGGCGGCTACCTCGTCTGAAAACCGCAACATATCCACAAGTGTATCAGCGAGGACTCCGTCAAAATCAAAGATAGCGATGCGCTGGTATTGTTTCAAAGACACAGAATGTTTCCTTTTTTAGAGAGATAAAAAAATTATACTCGATTTAGATATCAAGAAGATGCCGGCTGGGTAGTTAACCGTCCAAGCTTCCAGAACAAACCGAAACCGATTAATCGAACGATTCCGCTAATAAATAAGGCGCTTGGTATGCCGAATGAGTCGCTTAACCAAGCGCTCAACATTGGTGCTAGGAACGAGGATAATTGGGTCAATGTTTGGGCAATAGATACAAAAATTGGTCCCATATCATCGGGGATTGTTTTCATTAGCTCATCAAAAAAGACGAGATCGATCCCGGCTTGAAAGAATCCAGTTAATCCAGCAATAATTGCGATGGATTGGACATTTTGAGTTTGCGAAACGATCATCGGATACAGTGACATGCTAAAGGTGGAGAGCAAAAGCACAAAACGCGATCCCCTTAGGCGAGAAGCATGAGTCCAATAAAAATAACCAATTAGTAAAATAGAAGTTTGTGCTGTGTTGATTAATCCAATCCAGGCATCATTCGCCTGGACAACTCGGACAAAATAAATTGGAAAGAGGGGGGTTGCCAAAGTAGTGCCGAGTAAGTAAACGAAGCGGATGGAGACAAAACGCACAAAGGGATTCTCAATTTTTAATCTTTCGTATAGCTGTATTACCCGTGATTTGAATTTATTTGTCTGTGTGACGGGCAGGATCTGGCGATCGGGCAATTTGATATGAGACGAAAAATAAAAACTGATCAGGCTGCCGATGGATAGGAGGAAAAACATGATTTGATAATTTGACGGGAAAGGGAAATGCTCCAGTAATTGACCAGCAAAAGCGGTAGTCAAAGCTGTTGTTACCCCTAAAATTGACCAACGCCGGCTCATTAAATCATAGCGATGTTCCGGACCAGCCACACTGCTCATCACCACATTGAAGGAAACTGCCACTACAGTCTGGGGTAGAGTTACAATTGCCCATAAAATGAGAATGGCTTTGATTAAGATAGCATTTGGCACCAAACCGATTAACAGAGCAGTCAATGCATAAGAGGCTAACACCAGCAAGCGAGCTGCACTGAAATAAGGCACAATATTTGGTCGGTTTTGCAAAAATCGGCCGACAAAAATTCCCAGTAAAAGGCCTGTTAGCGCGGGCATACTGGTGAGGTACCCCACCTGTTGGCTGGTGGCGCCTAAACGGGTTAGAAAGACTGGTAAAAAGGGTGCAGCAGCACTGGCTAATCCAACCCCGATTGCATCAACTTGGACATTGATAAAGTTACGCTGTTGGGTTGGATTAATATCTCCTGGAACGAAGAGACGCCGTAATTTCCCAAGCCTGGTTGTCTTCATGCAATTGTTGATTATATGCGGATTTGGAGAAAAAAGCCATCCGCGTTAGAAGTACGGTTTTCCCCATAAAAACCAATAGGCCGGCGATGGAAACTCTGCTTTTAGCTCAGTATCCCAAACAAACTCACCTGTCTGAAAGGAGGAGCGGAGGATTTGGTCTAGTAAATCTAAATTCGCCATGACAGATTCATTAGGTGAGACAATTTCCTGACGAAGTAATTCCATAATAACGCGCTGTCGAACTTCGTATGTAAATCGATCCATTTGCTCGTTTGGGTTGGCGATCAGTTCACTTAGATAAGACTGCCATAAATTGGCTCGATTTTGCATCTCGCGCAAGGCTTTATTTTCCCAGGCTTGACGCCAATGTTGGCGAAGGGTAATTACTTCCGCATCGATTTTGGTTAACTCCGTTTGGTTAGCCCTAAACTTACTATAGCCATGGGCTTTTTTTAAAGATAAAAGGAATGCGCCTAGGGAAAGACTGGGGTAACTTGGTTCGCCTCGCTGGGCGGGGATGAAGATCATGCGATAGAGATCTGTGCCGAGAAGGTAATTTTCCAATTGAGGAAGAATGACTTGGAGGTAGTGGAGTTCGTAGTGATACTTATCCATCGTAGGTATAATCCAGCGCTTACTGTGATCTAAAGAAGATTGTTTCTAATTCTTCTTTCAATTATATGATGGGAGGAATAAATTGCACAGGCTTGGTATGCAAAATACATCGCCG
>DYKV01000290.1 GCA_020722415.1 Anaerolinea sp. | reverse complement strand
TTTGATGCAAATGTTGCACGGTAATACTATAAAGCTGGGGATTGGGATATAATAATTTTACTTACCAAGATACACAATGAACAATATAGCAAAGTTATTGAATGACCTCCCCGTTTTTGCAGCGCTAGAGCCGGAAGAGCGGAAGCTGCTAGCCAGCTTGGCGAAACAGCGGGAGTATAAGCGTGACCAATTTGTTATTCTAGCGGGTGAGGTTTGGCCATGTTTGTTATTCGTGAAGCAAGGGGTAGTACAAGCATATAAAGAATCTAGTGATGGACGCAGTTTGATGGTAGCTGAGTTTAAAAAGGGAGAGCTTTTCTGGGGAGCAGCATTTTTCTCTGATCAGGCGCCTATGCCGGTTACGCTGATAACAAGTCAGCCAAGCAGTATCCTTCTATGGCGGCGGGATGACATCTTGCCAGTATTGGTTCGTCATGGGCAAGCATGCTGGGAGTTTTGTTGTTTGATGGCAGAACGGATGCAAAATGTAAGTATGATTGTCGAAGATTTGGCTTTTCGAACTGTCGCCGGGCGCGTTGCCCGCTTATTACTTGAACAAGCCCAAGACCAAGATATTACCCCGCGCAGTCTCACCTTGGATGAAATGGCAACGCGGACCGGCACAACCCGTGAAATGGTCTGCCGTTCGATGCAGCGCTTCGCCGGTTACGGTTTGATCAAAATTACCCGCACAGAGTTTTTTATCAGCAACCGAGAAGGGTTAGAAAAGATGATTGAAATGGGGAAGGGTTTGGAAAAACAATGAAAGAGTTATCAAAAAGAATGCCCCCGGATATGGGGGCTTATGAGCGCGGAAGGACTCGAACCTTCAGCCAATGGCTTAAAAGGCCACTGCTCTACCATTGAGCTACGCGCCCGAACGTTTTGCATTCTATCACTATCTTTAGCAGAAGTCAACCGAAAAACTCGATACCTATCCAAAAAATATTCCTAGACAAAACAATCAACTTCGAGTAAAATCAAATATCGCATTTAAGGTTATAAAATGTTGGAGGAATGCTTTGGCAAATATTAAGTCTCAAATTAAACGAGATCGGCAAAATGAAAAACGCCGTCTCCGCAATCGTTATTTCAGTGGACGAGCACGGACATTTTTAAGGAAAGCGCGCCGTAGCTTAGAAGACGGTGGTTTGGATCAAGCTCGCCAAACTGTTTTGATGGCAGTCAGCGCATTAGATAAAGCCGCCCAAAAGGGCGTTTTACATAAAAATAATGTTGCTCGCCGCAAAAGCCGACTGATGAAACACCTCGCAGCACTTGAAAAACAAACCGCAGGATAGTATCAGTCCGCTTGTTTTCTATCTGCAAATGCTCTAGTTTTATAACAACAATTAGACTGAATTTTATCAATGAATAGTAACAAAAGAGCAGGAGGTAAAAACTCCCGCTTTTGTTTTTAAGAGAGCATTCTAATCCTGCAAACCTTGCATAGAAAAGCCTTTCCGCATGTTATAATCTTTTTGGTTTGTTGAGATTCCTTTTTCAATGTGGTGACGGGATGTTTTTAAAAGAACAAGAGCAAATCAACCAAAATATAATCGAATTTCTTAATAAACAAGGATATCCAGGTAGAGAAGATTTGGAATGGAGCGCTATTCCGTTTTCCGGAGACTGGGGGATTTCAACCTCTTTTTTTAAGATCGCTGCCCAACATGCCCGTGACCTTCGTCAAAAGGGAGAACAGCCACCCCCTGTGAGCGAGCTGGCTCAAACCATTGCCGACCAGGTACGCCAAAATATTGGCATTCCATCAGGATTCAAACGGGTTGATGCAGTACACGGTTATTTGAATTTATTCTATGAGCCGTTAGAATTTAGCCGCCGCGTGATCGACACGGTCTTGGAACAAGGCAACCGTTTCGGTTGGGGGCATAAAAAAGGAAAACGAATCCTTGTAGAATTCTCCCAACCAAACACCCATAAAGCGTTTCATGTTGGGCATCTGCGTAACGTGGTTTTGGGTGATGCACTCTGTAATATCCTCGAAGCAGCTGGAAATGAAGTAATCCGAACCAACTATATAAATGACACTGGTTTACATGTCATTAAATGGCTATGGAATTATCGAAAGTTTCACGATGGAGAAGAACCTGGTGAGGATAAAACGCGCTGGATGGGTGATCTTTATGCAGAGGCAAACAAACGGCTGGAAGAAAACCCTGAACTCGAAAACGAAGTTCGCGCCCTATACGCCCGCTGGGATCGACGTGACCCGGATATCATGGCTCTGTGGGAACGAACCCGTCAGTGGTCTTTAGAGGGGTTTGATCAAATTTATGCCTTGTTAGGGATTCGGTTTGACCATATTTTTTACGATCACGAATTGGAAAAACCCGGCCAAGATTTGGTGGAAGAATTAATTCGTAAGGGCATTGCCATTGATGAACGCCCACAAGGGCCAGTCATCATTCGCATTGATGACTTATTAGGCTTGAAAAAGGAAACATATCGGGTTTTGGTTGTGCTCCGCTCCGATGGGACTTCATTGTATGCCACAAAGGATTTACCTCTGGCAATCAAGAAGTTTGAAATGTTTAACCCAGATCTGTCGGTATATGTCATTGATGTCCGGCAATCGCTCTATTTACAACAAATCTACAAAACACTTGCTTTGATGGGCCATCCGGATTGGGCTGAGCGATGTTTTCATTTTAGTTATGAAATCGTCAATTTACCCGGGAATGTTACCATTGCTTCTCGGGAGGGTACCGTAGTCTTATTAGAAGATCTGGTGCGGGAAGCTCAGCAACGGGCTCTGGGAGTGGTTAAAGAGAAAAACCCATCCCTTTCTGTACAAGAGATGATTGAAGTTGCCCGCGTTGTCGCCTTAGGTGCAATTAAATATCCTATGTTAGCCCGGGATAACACCAAAGTGGTTACCTTTGACTGGCAGAGCGCATTAGATTTTAATGGGCAAGCAGCCCCATATATTCAATATGCCCACGTGCGAGCAAATTCGATCCTGCGGAAATTAGGCGAAAGCATCCCCGAAGCGCCGTCATTCCAATCTGAATTACATCCGACAGAAGTCCAACTCATTGAGTTGATCGCCCGTTTACCTAACGAGATACAACGGGCTGCCCAAGAAATGAAACCGTTACATCTTACCAATTTAGCCTATGAACTAGCCCGGGCATTTAATGATTTCTATGCCGAGTGTCCCGTATTAAAAGCAGAGGGTCCTATCCGCGCAAACCGGTTGAGGTTAGTAGCTGCTGCTCAGCAGGCAATTGCGAATGTTTTAAATCTCCTTGGGATATCAGCTCCTGAGGTGATGTAAAAGA
>DYKV01000289.1 GCA_020722415.1 Anaerolinea sp. | reverse complement strand
CTCGTAGTACCAACCGAAATCTCGTAGTACGGCAAAGTCTCGTTGTAATATTAGGGACAACCATGAAAATTATTGAAAGGCGAATTGCCTGATCTTCCCCACCACTGCGGACAGATTCCTCACGACCTCATCATTCCCAAACCTGACCATGCTTCGACAGGCTCAGCACAAGTCCTCAGCCCCAACGCGGATCGCGCCTCCTCCCGTCTGGCATCTTCGTCAATAGGCAGACCTGACAGGTTTCCGCAGAACCATGATTGACCAGGTTCTGCCCCACACGAAGAAGTCCGATTGCCTCGCGCCACGATAAAACCTGTCAGGTCTCACTGCCTCCGAAAGTGGACTCCCAGCTTATTCGCCCGCAATTCTTCCCACAAGATTTTCTCGGCGCGAGTCATCTCGCGGCGGAGTCCAATCATTAAACATCAAAGGCTGGTTGTCTGTCGGGTATAATTTCCAAAGGAGAGCAATATGCCGAAATCGAAGCGCGAACAAGCCAAATTAGAGTTCAAGCAAGCGTTGACCGAGTTTGTCGAAACGCTCAAAAGTCATGTCTCTACGCCTGATGAGCAATGGACAATCAAGGGCTTCATTGACGTTTTCCGAAACATTTATACGATTTCAGCCGATACGAAAATTGTCTCCAAAATTCTTGAAATTCACCTTTTCCCAAAACTGCTTGAATTTGCAAGCCAAAATAACTATCGGATAGTTTTGGCAGAACAGCAAAACTATTATCCAGACTTATCATTTGTCAGTGCAAATGACGAGAGTATCAAATTCGCCGTCGACCTCAAAACTACTTATCGCCTTCCAGATAATCCAGAATTTTGTAACGGCTTCACTCTCGGATCGCATGGGGAATATTTTATTAATCGAAAAAGCAACAAGAATATTCAATTCCCGTACAATGAATACCTTGGACATTTTTGTCTTGGTATTATTTACTCACGCACAAACCCTGAAAAAAGTTACGAGTCTGAATCTTATCGCCTTGAAGAGTTACAATCCATCACATCCGTTATCAATGACTTCAAGTTCTTTGTTCATGAAAAGTGGGAAATCGCCAGCGATTATCAAGGCAGTTCCAATACAGCCAACATTGGAAGCATTACCAACATTGGCGATATCTTGAATGGGAACGGAGTTTTCAAGAAACTTGGCGAAAAATGGTTCGATGATTACTGGATAAATTATGGGAAAATCCAGATGACCATGCCCGATGGAAAAGTCAAGAAGATAACCCTCTTGAAGCATTTCCTGGAATATCGCGGCAAAGACCCGAAACTTGCCAATCCGATGGTAAGAAAGCCAGCCCGCAAAAATAATAGGCGGATTCAGAAATGACCATTAATGTTCCGCCCATAAAATGTCAGGGCATTAAGACCAAATTGGTTGAATGGATTAAAGACCATTCGACTCTAGAAAACACAGGCACATGGATTGAGCCATTCATGGGCTCTGGGGTCGTTGGTTTCAATATGCGTCCTAATCGGGCTGTCTTTGCTGATGTCAATCCGCATATTATTAACTTTTACAATGCAATCAAACAGGGGAAGATTACCGCAGGCATTGCTAAAGAGTTTCTAGAAAAGGAAGGCGCACAGCTCAAAGTCAAAGGTGAAGAGCATTATTATGCAGTGCGTGAGCGCTTCAACAAAGAAGGCGAGCCTTTGGATATGCTTTTCTTGAATCGAGCGTGCTTCAACGGCGTAATGCGCTTCAATCAAAAAGGGAATTTCAATGTGCCATTTGGGCATAAGCCAGAAAGATTTGCGAAGGCATATGTTACCAAAATTGCCAACCAAATTAAATATGTGTCACAAGCGACTTCTCAATATGACTGGCAATTCATTTGTGCTGATTTTAGAAAAACAATTTCGTCAGCATCGGAAGGTGACCTTATCTATTGCGATCCGCCTTACATCGGCAGACATGTCGACTACTTCAATTCGTGGTCGGAAAACGATGAGCAGGAACTTTATGAATTATTGAGCGCTGCACCCGCCAAGTTTATTCTTTCAACATGGCACAGTAATAAATATCGTTCCAACCCTGCGATTGAGAAGTACGCATATCGATTTACGATTCTCACTCGTGAGCATTTTTATCATGTCGGTGCAAAGGAAAAGAATCGCAATCCTATGCTCGAGGCGATTGTTCTAAACTATAACCCACTCCCGCAATTTGAATTGCAACTTGAAAAGCAATTGGCTTTGTTTGAGAAGCCTCATAAGTCACAATTTGTTCTTCATTCCCAAAGGATGTAAAAGTTATTCATGGCAAACGAAACCACCCAAGTCATCTACTCCATGAACAAAGTGGGGCGACTCATCCCCATCAGCAACAAAATGATCCTGCGCGACATCTCGCTCGGCTTCTACTACGGCGCCAAGATCGGCGCGCTAGGGCTCAACGGCGCGGGCAAAAAGTAAAGAAATCCCCGAACTCCTAATGTTTCGGGGATTTCATCCTATTCTGACTCTATCGGCAGTATCCGTATTCTTAGGCTCCTGTCGGACAGCGACACAACTGCGCCATCTACTAAGGGAGACTCAATTTCTTTCCAAACCGCGTCAAACCGTGACATAACTTCACCTGTGCGTAAATTCCTCAAGCGCAGAATTATTACCGAGGGCGCTTTCTCTCCAGAAAAAGCCAGCAGGTGACCATAATCCAAATCATGGGCGATAATCACTTCGCCCGTCCTTTTGGCCTCCGCAACGATTTCCACATCCTTGGCACGCGACATGCCAATATCCCCAACGTGGCGACAAACATGACCGCGCTTTTTCAAAGGCGCGGCCATGTCGCGATGAACGTTCATGTTGAGAAGGAAATTCATCCAGCCACCGTTGCAGGAATGGGCAAGACGCTCTCTTCCATCGCCCACGAAGCATACGCCAGCGCCTGATAAATATCGTCCGCTTCCAACTCAGGCCAGGATTTGAGAATATCCTTGATCGCCATGCCTGAACTCAGATATCCAAGCACCGAAGCGACAGGCATTCGCATCCCGCGAATACACGGTTTGCCAAAGCAGATTTCGGGGTTGAGGGTGATTCGGTCAAACTTATAATGTCGAATTTCCATTTTGGACTCCTTCGCTTCTGTCCAACCAATATTTTACCTCTTTTTACCATTCTCCATTCTCTCTTTCCCACTCTCTGATAAAATCACCCCACCATGTCCAACGAATCCCTCGTCATCTACTCCATGAACAAAGTGGGGCGACTCATCCCCATCAGCAACAAAATGATCCTGCGCGACATCTCGCTCGGCTTCTACTATGGCGCCAAGATCGGCGTGCTC
>DYKV01000288.1 GCA_020722415.1 Anaerolinea sp. | reverse complement strand
TTACGTATTAAATGCTCAATTGCCAATATCCCTCATTTGTTATCGGATAATATCTCCAGCTTTGCCAGGGAGGCCGCTACTCGCTTAAGCCCTACACTCTCGAAAAAGATATCTAGTATCTCGTCATCATCACGTAAGGCACTGTTCAAGACTAACCCCTCTCCCCATTTCGGGTGGCGCACACGGTTTCCGGGTGCAAAATGGCTTTGGATGATTGCGGCGGAACTCTGGGGAGCGGTGGAACTCCAACTGTCTTTTGGTCTATTATACCCATATCCATTCTGTGCATTTGCACTCACCCTCTCCTGCAAAAGACGGGTGGGAATATCCTCAAGAAAACGTGAGCGAATAGCTGGCTCGCTATATCCAAAAGCGCTCCGAGTCTGGGAATAAACTAAAAAAAGCTTTTCCTTTGCCCGCGTAATTCCGACATAGAACAAGCGGCGTTCTTCATGCATGGCTTCAAAATCATCAAGTGAACGTGAATGCGGCAAGGTGCCATCGTTTAATCCGACGATAAAGACAATTGGAAATTCCAACCCTTTAGCAGCATGCAGGGTTAGCAGAGTGGGAGCATCATTCCCCTCAACGATTGTGTCTTGATCAGAGACCAAGGCAACTCGTTCCAGAAATGCCTCTAAACCGGGTGCCTGAAATTCAGCGGCTATGCGGCGCAATTCTAGCACATTTTCCCAGCGGTCTTCACCCTCCGCAGAACCATCGTCAATGTAAGTCCGATAGTCAATATCGTGGAGGATAAGATCCAGCAATTGTAGGGGAGGGATTTTATCTAACTGTGCCCGCCAATCCGCTAGCAGGTCGCCAAACCGGGCTACGGCAGTCACTGCCCTCTGTGGGAAGTCAGGAGACACCGCCGATTTGCCATCTGTTTTCAAACTTAAAAGGGCTTCCCCCACACTCAATTTATACTTTTGAGCATAGGTTTTTAAGCCAATAAAGGTTTTATTACCGATGCCACGCGGAGGGGTGTTGAGTGCACGCACTAGGCTTAATTCATCCGCCGGATTATGGACCAGGCGCAGGTAAGCCAATAAATCTTTGATTTCACGGCGTCCATAGAAACGCTGTGCCCCCACCAAGCGATAGCGCAACCCATGATGCAGAAATTCTTCTTCAAGCAATCGGGATTGAGCATTGGTGCGATACATGATGGCGAAATCACCGGCTTTGGCAGATTTTTCCTGCAGCATTTTTGCAATCGTTTCCACTACAAACTGCGCTTCTTCTCGATCATCAGCGGTTTCAAGAAGCTGAACAAGTTCACCGCTCCCGCGGCTAGTAAAAAGCTTTTTGGGTATGCGGTGCGGGTGGGGCTCAATTACCGCCATTGCCACATCCAATATCGCCTGCGTGGAACGATAATTTTGTTCCAATAAGATGACTTGGGCGTCTGGAAAATCGTGTTCAAAACGGATCACATTGTGGTAATCCGCACCGCGCCAGCGGTATATGGATTGATCGATGTCCCCAACTACAAAGAGGTTGCGATGAAAAGCGCTCAGGTGATGCACTAGGGCATACTGTGCTTGATTGGTATCTTGGAACTCATCCACCAAAACATGCTCGAATAAGCGGGCATATTTTTCTTTTATTGAGGGAAATTGGTCAAATAAATACACCGCCCACAACAATAAGTCATCGAAATCCAATGCATTGTTGGTTAATAGCAATTCTTGGTAACGGCGGTAGACTCGCGAGACAATTTCAGTGCGGTAATCCTGCACTGGGAAGTCATCCGGAAAATGAAGCTCGTTTTTTGCATAAGAAATAGTGGTGTGAATGGAAGCGGGACGGTAACGTTTCTCATCTAGGTTTAGTTCTTCCAGAGCCTTTCGAACCAAGGCTAGTTGATCATCGGTATCGTATATGACAAAATTAGAGTTGAAGGGCAATTGCTGGGATTCGCGGCGTAATATGCGGGCACAGATAGAATGGAATGTCCCCATCATCAAGCCCCGCGTTTGCGGCTCGCCTAAAAGACGCTGCACACGGGATTCCATTTCCCGAGCCGCTTTATTGGTAAAGGTAACTGCCAGGATCGAATATGGGTGAACTCCCAATGCAGCAATTAGATAGGCAATCCGCTGGGTGAGCACCCGCGTCTTGCCGGATCCAGGTCCAGCAAGGACTAACACCGGTCCCATGCCAGCCAGAACAGCTTGTTGTTGTTGTGGGTTGAGCCCCGAAAGGATATCCATTGTGTTGACATTCTACCGCGAAAGTTGGTGTAGGATGTAGAGAATATTTTAACCAAGCCGTAATGGTTGAGAGTCTGCATTTTGCTTGAGAGCAAAAAGGTTAACCAAAATAATTTATCCGGAGAATAATTCCATCATCATGCTAGCCGTCTGCGGAAGAATTTTGAGCTAAAATAGACCCCATGGCATGGGATTATTTGGGTAATGAGTGGGCAGTTGAACTTCTGCGAAAGCATGTGAGCAATGATACCCCTCGTCACGCCTATTTAATTTGTGGTCCAGCTGGGATCGGTAAACGAACGTTGGCAATTCGTTTTGCGATGGCTTTGAACTGCACCCAACCAACCCTTGAAGGGGATGCCTGCGGTATATGCCGGCCTTGCGTTCAACTGGCAAAAATGCAGCACCCCGATCTAGAAATCATTCAAGCTGACCAGCCAGCCGGACAGCTTAAGGTGGATCAAATCCGCGAACTCCAGCATCGCCTAGCTCTCGCTCCATACGAAGCAAATTACCGCCTGGCTTTCATGTTAAATTTTGAAAGGGCAAACCCCAACGCGGCGAATGCCTTATTAAAAACGCTGGAAGAACCACCTGAACGGGTGATATTGGTTTTGACAGCCGATTCACCGGACAGTTTGTTGCCTACCATCGTCTCTCGCTGTGAAGTAATCCGCTTGCGCCCATTGGACATAGAGCATCTAGAGATGCAATTGATCCCTCGGTTGGGAATCAATCCCGAACGCGCCCGGTTACTTTCCCACTTATCAAATGGACGCCCGGGGTTAGCGATCCAATATCATCAGGTTCCAAGTTTGATCACAGAATGGCAAGAGAGCGTTCAATCTCACCTCAGGCTGCTTAATGCCTCATTTATTGAACGATTAGCATTGGCAGAGAACCTGGCTAAGGAAAAAGATAAACAGCGATTAATATTTACCCTCAATTGTTGGTTGTCTTTTTGGAGAGATGTACTGATATCGGCGAATGAATCAATGGGCTCCCTTACTAATCTCTATTTGCAAGAGGAGATCATCCAAACCAGCCAGAAAGTCCCCTGGCAGGAAGCTCTTGCGTCTGTTTCTGTCATTCAAAA
>DYKV01000287.1 GCA_020722415.1 Anaerolinea sp. | reverse complement strand
ACAGGTTACCTTGACTAAATAAGATGAGGGATGTATATTAATATTTGTAAGATTAAGATGGACGAAATATTAACGGACGATCCGCTTCCAAGTAAGATTTTATCCCGCTTCCCATCGGTTGATGCATGAGCAGGTAAATACCTGATCGTAAAAGGCTATCTCTAGCCCCGCCCATCAACCGCTGCGGGGCGTTTGTTTATATCCTTTTCTAAAAGGAGATAGCATGGGGCTTCTGCAAAACATTCTGCCACCTAAAGAGCGTATGAATCGCATCTTCACCTGGGGAGATGCTTTTGTTTTGCTGTTAATTACATCTTTGTTATACGGTGGGGTAAAGATTGCTGTTAATGCACCGGCGGAGATTCAGGGTCCTTCCATTGCGCTGAATCCACGGGTGTTGCCTTGGTATGCTTTATTGTCTTTGGGGAGAATGGCTGCAGCTTATCTTTTGTCTTTATTGTTCACTTTGATTTATGGCCGCGCGGCTGCCTATAACAAGCGGTTAGAAAAAGTGTTATTACCGTTGCTGGATGTTTTGCAAAGTGTACCGATCCTATCCTTTCTGCCGGTTGTCTTATTGAGCCTGAGTGCCATTTTACCCCAACGCATTGCTGCGGAAATTGCCTCGATTGTATTGATTTTTACCAGCCAGGCTTGGAACATGACTTTTGGTTGGTATCAATCTTTAACCACTATCCCTAAGGAACTGCGCGAAGCCAGTGCTATCTTCCGCTTGAATAATTGGTTGCGCTTTCGCCAATTGGAACTACCCTTTGGGATGATTAGTTTGATCTGGAATAGCATGATGTCTTGGGCAGGTGGATGGTTTTTCGTTATGGCTGCTGAAATCTTTACCGTGGGTGATCGAGATTTCCGTTTGCCTGGTTTAGGAGCTTATCTACGTCAAGCTTCTATTGAAGGGAATTTCACGGCTATAGGTTGGGGATTAATTGCCTTGGTGACGGTGATTATTGCCCTTGATCAATTGATCTGGCGACCATTGTTAGCCTGGTCAGACCGATTTAAATTGGAGATGGTAGAAAGCGATCAGCCCCCCACCTCTTGGTTTTACGATCTGATTAATGATTCCGAGCTTATTAGCCGAATTAAGGAATTTTGTGCCAAGCTAACCGACCGTCTAGATTTATACTTAGTTTACAAATACCCCATGAAAGGAAGTTTCCTGGAGACCGAGTTCAAGACCAGTTGGGGAAGTTGGGTGTTATTTGGCATAGGAGTAGCGCTGGTCGGATATGGTGGATTACTAACTTTTCATTTGCTGGTCAATCTGCCATTGGTGGAATGGTGGGGTATCTTATTAGGAGTTCTGGCAACGCTTTTGCGGGTGTTTAGTTCTTTGGCAATTGCGCTTGCTTGGACTATCCCGGTGGGGGTGGCGATTGGAACAAACCGCCGTGTAGCAGCGGTGATTCAACCCATTGTGCAGATTGCAGCTTCTATCCCGGCTACGGCGATTTTTCCTGTTTTCTTGCTTTTAGTGATTAATTGGATCGGTGGATTAAACATTGCAGCAATCTTCTTGATGTTGATGGGAACCCAGTGGTATTTATTATTCAATATCATTGCTGGCGCCAGTGCTATCCCACAAGACCTTAAATACACGGCAGCTTTGTTGGGATTAAAAAAATGGGAACGCTGGCGCACCTTGATTTTACCGGCTCTGTTTCCCTACATCATTACTGGGATGATCACTGCCAGTGGTGGTGCGTGGAACGCCAGCATTGTCGCAGAATATATAGATTTTGGCGGGAAAACTCTTACCACAACAGGCTTGGGGGCAACGATTGCCAAAGCCACTGCATTAGGGAATTATTCGCTTTTATTTGCTGCTACGTTGAGCATGGTTTTCACGGTGGTACTGATCAACCGCTTAGTTTGGCGCCGTCTATATCAGGTTGCCGAAGAGAAATATCGTCTGGAGTAAAAAATGGAAATAAAACCAAACATCCTTCTCGAAGTTCGCCATGTGCATCAAATCTATACCAGCGGCAGCCGTAAGTTTACCGCTGTGCAAGATGTTAATATAACGCTGCAAGAAAGCGAGTTCATTGCATTGTTAGGGCCCTCGGGATGTGGCAAAAGCACCTTACTCCGCATCATCACGGGGTTGCAAAAACCATCAGAGGGAGAAGTTTTGTACCGCGGCAAAAAGCTTCAAGGTGTCAATCCCTACGCCACCATCGTTTTCCAAACTTTTGCCCTTTTCCCTTGGTTGACGGTGTACCAAAACGTTGAGTTAGCGCTCAAAGCGCGCGGTGTTGCCCCTAACTTGCGTTCATCCCGCGCCATTGATCTTATTGACCGGGTTGGTTTAGATGGGTTTGAAAATGCTTATCCACGTGAACTTTCCGGCGGCATGCGTCAAAAGGTGGGGTTTGCCAGGGCGATGGCGGTGGAACCAGAATTACTCTGTCTGGACGAACCTTTTTCAGCTTTGGATGTGCTCAGCGCAGAATCACTGCGGGGGGAATTGTTGGAGTTGTGGATAAGCGGAAACATCCCAACCAAAGCGATTTTAATGGTCAGCCATAATATTGAAGAAGTGGTTTTTATGGCAGATCGAGTCATAGTAATGGATAAAGAACCGGGACGCGTGATCGCTGAGCTGAAGATTAATTTACCTCATCCACGCCAGAGACAATCAGATAGTTTTCGCGCATTGGTTGATGAAGTTTACGGACTATTAGCCGGTCAAACGCAACCAGAGAGCGCTGAACTAGGTTCAGAACCTGGTCAGCCAGGTTTTACTCGGCGTTTGCCAAATATTACCATTTCTAATTTAGCTGGCTTGTTGGAATATTTAGCCGATAAACCGAATAATGAATCGGATATCTATCGCATCTCAGAAGAATTTTCACTTGACTCTGATCAAGTTTTACGCTTGACAGAGGTAAGCGAATTGCTGGGCTTTGCAACGGTGGCAAAAGGGGATATTAAACTGACTCCCTTAGGGGAAACATTTGCCGAAGCCAGTATCTTAGCCCGCAAGGAAATCTTTGCTAGCCGCATTCGACGTTTGCCATTGGTTCGCTGGCTGTTGCGAATGTTGCAACGAGCTGACCGCCATGCCCTAGAATTGGATGTGGTGAAGATGGCTCTGGAATTGGAATTTCCGCCCGAAGAAGCCGAAAAGCAGTTGGATACGTTGATTAGCTGGGGACGCTATGCTGAAATCCTTGCTTATGATGATAGTGAAGAAAAGATTTATTTAGAACATTTCACCGAAAAGGAACCGCTAGCTGCTTAATCAGAAGGATGTTTTTGGGCTATGATGGAAGAATTACCTAAGATTATAT
>DYKV01000286.1:1367-3318 GCA_020722415.1 Anaerolinea sp. | reverse complement strand
GGGCTGGAAGCCCTGCCTCAGTACCAAGAAGCCCTTCGGGCTGTCCAGCCAGTCGGCTTTAGCCGACTTCCATGAACTAAGGCGGGGATGTCTCCCGCCGAATATAACCAGCAAACAATCTGACTGAATGGTTACTGCCTATTGAGAATTGCTGTAAAGAAGCGCTGCGATATGAATAAAAAAGGATTAAAATAATGAGGAGTTATAGCATGAAGCGACTGTATAGAAAATTTTTCAAATGGATTACGATTGCGATATTGCTGATCACCTTGGCTTTATCGTTGCAAGCATGTTCAGGAGGAGAAGCGGGTTCTCCCACAGCAGCAAGCCCGGCTGTACAGACATATAATCCAATTGTGAGCGCTACGGGGGTTGTCTTACCGGCAAAACGCTCCACATTGAGCGTTTCTATGCCTGGAATCATTTCCGATATATTCGTTGAAAAGGGTGATAAAGTTCAAGAGGGTCAAGTTCTTGTGCGGTTGAAAGGGAAAGGAGAAATTCAGGCAGCAATCACTCAGGCAAAAATGGAATTGATTTCTGCAGACCAGGCATTGAATAAGCTCAACGAAGACCATGATGTCGCTTTAGCAGCTAGTATGGAAGCGTACGCTCGGGCAAATAACGCAGTTAAAGAGGCACAATATCAATTGGATAATTTTACTATCCCGGTCAATCAACAAAATATGACCGCCATTGAAGCGGTTAAGGTGATGAAAGAACGTTTAGATAAAGCAACGAAGGATTTTCAGCCCTACCGAAACGAATCTGAATTGAATGAAACGCGAAAAGACCTAAAAGAAAAGCTCGATGAAGCTCAGGCGGATTACAACGCAGCCGTGAAGCGGCTAACTTATGAGTTTACCTTAGAAGAGGCAAAAGCTCAATTAGCCAAAGCAGAAAGGGATTATCAGAAATTAATAAAAGGACCTGATCCAGACCAAGTAGCTTTAGCTCAAGCGCGCCTTGAAAATGCCAAGGCAGCTCTCGCAGCAGCCGAAGAAAAGTTAGCCGATTTAGAGGTTACTGCCTTATTTTCTGGAGTAATCAGCGAAGTCTATGTACATGCAGGCGAATGGGTGGCTCCCGGTCAGCCATTAGTCATTCTAGCTGATCTTGCTCATTTGCGGGTGGAGACCACTGATCTCAATGAGATAGATGTTGCTCGGGTGAAAGTGGGGGATTCGGTTAAGATCACTTTTGATGCTTTACCAGATGTCACCGTAAACGGAAAAGTGACCTTGATTTCTCCGAAGTCATCCGAAGGATCCGGTGTGAACTACACAGTGGTGATCGAGATGGACGAGATACCAACCGCTCTACGGTGGGGGATGACCGCTTTTGTTGATATTCAAGTTGAAAAATGAGCGGTATGGCGGGATGATGGAACCAGCTGAATAGGATTGGTTCATTGGATACACCCGCTTCTGCTTCGGTATTTATCAATGGGATTGATTTACAGAAGATAAAAGATAAGGGTCAGTTTCGGGCAAAAACCGTTGGATTTGTCTTCCAACATCATAATTTGCTACCACCTTTAGTTGTCTATAAAAATGGAGAAGTTCCAGTGATGAATTTTTTATCTCTCCCAAAACGGCATAAAAGAGCAGATGAATTGCTTGAATTCGTGGGTTTGAGTGATCGAAAGAACTATTCACCGAATCAACTATCTGAAGGCAAGCATCAATAAGTTGCCATTGGGTGTGCTTTAGCGAATAATCCCTTGGTTATCTTGGCTGATGAACCAACTATGAATGTGGATTCGAATGCCAGTAAAGACTTAATGAATTTAATTGCGGAGTTTAATCGTACGCAAGGCACAACTAAAATCGTGGTCACGCACGATTTATCGGTCGTCTTTCAGGCAAAAAGAATATTAGTGATGGATGATGGGCGGATCATGGGCGAAGACCAGATCTGTGCTCCTCTTGAAGGGGATTTGAAATCATGG
>DYKV01000286.1:0-1267 GCA_020722415.1 Anaerolinea sp. | reverse complement strand
TTCGTTCCCAATCGCGCCGGCTTTTGATCGGTAATTCATAAATCGGGGTAGACCAACGAAAGATCCATTTTGCATCCTCATTACGCAAATTGACACAACCATGGCTCATTTGAACGCCAAAATTATTGTGCCAATAAGTGCCATGAAACGCGACCCCTGTCTCAACAAAAAACGATGTCCAGGGTACTCCTGGTAGAGAGAACCGATTACCGTTATCGGCATCCGGATTACCAGAAACGCTCCCCATGTGTTTATTGGGCATTTTGGAGAAAATATGGAATTCTCCTTTTGGTGTATCGGTTGGAATGCCATTAATATAAGGCCGCGCTGATGGAATACCAGTTGAGACCCGAGCTCTATATACTTCGTTACCAAATTCATAAGCGATCAGAGTTTGGGTCTTTATATCTACTTCGATTAATTTTTTTTCAGGGGGCACATCAGTAGAAATAGGGGAGTATTCTTCGTCTTTTATTGGGCGCAAGTGAATGGCTGGAACATAGTAGATTAACGAATCGGTTAATTCGGAGGTAATTTGATACCAAGGTTTTTTATCGGGCCCTTCGATAATATCCGTTACCCAATGGGTGGTTTCGTAATATAGCGGAGCGGAATCCCATTTAGCCCAGCCGTTTTTGTATTCAAAAGCAGGGGTAAATGGAACAGTTACTTCGCATAGTTGTCCATATTCTGGGATATATTGCAATGGTTCGTTTAGTTGTACTTTCACCCGTTGGATATGGGCGGAATGCAGGTATCCACCCCAAACCCGATACCAAAGTGGATTATAGGCAGGACCATAGGGTGATATGATTTCTTCGTAGATATTAACCAATTGATCGCGGTAGCGTTTTCCAATAATTTGACTGTCATCGCGCGGAAGACTATAGAGATCCAATTCCTTAATAGCAATTCGACCTAGTTCCCCATAACCTGTCTCACTATAATGAGGGAATATAGGCGAAAAAGCTAGGCTGCTCAACGCTAATCCACTGAGTTTTAAAAAACTACGTCGTGATATGGAGGAATTTGCCATTTGGTAAATTATACCTATTTTTTTAAAACAGTTGCGCATCAGTGTAAAATATGGTATATTTTAGTTGCGGACGTCCGGGTGCCCCCCTCACCCGGGCGTCCGCATTTTTAGGAACAGGTAATCTGGTGGGCATTCCCCCATGGAATTTTTCAAACAACAACTCAAGCATGTTGCTCATGATTAAGCTGATTTGTCGAATGAGAAGATAGCGTATTGTACTGATGAATAGTT
>DYKV01000285.1 GCA_020722415.1 Anaerolinea sp. | reverse complement strand
CAGTTATCAGGGATGTAACATTAAGGGAGCAAAGTTGATGCAGTCGATCGATTTGGAGGAAGTTTACATATGTCCCTTATGTGGCAATAAAGATTCCGTTGAAATTTATAAAGGGAGGCGTTTTCACCCCTATAGTGTTAAGTTGTGTCCCCATTGCGGCCTGAGTTTTTTATCGCCACGTCCGACCGAGCAATCGATGCTAAGGCTGTATCAGCAGGATGATTATTTTTCCGGAAGCAAGCAGGGGTACAGTGACTACTTAGCGCAAGAGTCTGCGTTAAGAGCTACATTTAGTAGATTACTCAAGAACCTCTCCTTGAGGGGCAAGACGGGTGGAGATTTACTGGAGATCGGGTGTGGCTATGGTTATTTACTTGATGAAGCACGCCCATACTTTAAGCGTAGAGTCGGGACTGATTTTTCTGCCGCTGCGGTTGAGCAGGCGCAAAAACGAGCGGATCAGGTACACAGGGGTGGAGTTGATGCGATTAACGAGACGGAAGCTTTCGATTGCATTATTGCAGCTCACGTTATCGAACACGTATACCATCCCCAAGATTTCATTAAGGCGATTATGAAACGACTGCGGCCTAGAGGGTGCTTAGTAATTGCAGCTCCAGATATGGGAAGTTTTTGGCGAAAACTGATGGGTGGCCGCTGGCCATCTTTCAAACTTCCAGAACATATTATTTATTTTGACAACCTGACACTGCCACACCTTTTGGAACAGTGCGGGTTGCATGACATTGAGTCCGTGCCGTATTCTCACGCATTTCCGCTGCCATTGATTGCTGCCAAACTTGGCGTAAGCCTTTCAGATTATTGGAATAGGTATAGCCTTTGGCTACCTGCCACAACGGTAGCTTACATGGGGGAGAAACGTGACTGAAACACAACCTGTCTTATCCGTAGTGATTCCTCTGTACCGAGAAAGTATGCATTTGTCGGTTACGATAGAGGAGATCATTGGTGTTCTGAAGAGCTTGGTCGAATCATTTGAAATTGTGCTAGTTGACGATGGCTCACCCGACGATACCTGGGGAGCTATTCTTGAGCAAAAAAAGCGCTTCGATCAAATTCAGGGGATTCGCCTCAGTCGCAATTTCGGCAAAGAGGCTGCCCTCGCAGCAGGGTTGGAGTATGCGCGCGGCAGCGCCATATTGGTAATGGATGGTGATTTGCAGCATCCGCCCGCACTTATTCCTGATATGCTCAAACTTTGGCGAAGCGGTGCCGATGTAGTTGAGGCTGTGAAACGATCCAGAGGTAAGGAAAATTTCATAAGCCGTCTGCGTTCGCAGATGTTTTACGGTCTTTTTACACGTCTCACTGGTGTCGATTTGCACGGGGCCTCAGATTTCAAATTGATGGATAGGCGTGTGCTCAATGCATGGCTAAGGCTTTATGAGCGCAACCTTTTCTTTCGGGGTATGAATGCTTGGCTTGGATTCCGCCGGGTCCAGATTCCTTTCGACGTGGCTGAACGCGCAGGTGGTCAGACGGGTTGGTCTTCTATTAAGCTATTGAAACTGGCCATGACGGCTGTGACTTCATTTTCCTCAGCCCCGCTTTATCTGATGATCTTAGTCGCCGTAGTCTTTGCTGCTCTTGCACTCCCGCTCGGGCTGCAAACACTTTTTTTGAAAATTCGTGGTCATGCTGTGGACGGTTTTACGACGGTAATCCTACTGATACTCATACTTGGTAGTATGGTTATGTTTGGCATCGGCTTGGTGGGTGTTTACGTTGCGCGAATCTACGAAGAAGTAAAGGGGCGGCCTCGCTATGTTATAGCCGAGCAGGTGAAGTAGGGTGTTACTGCGTCAGTTCCTTCGCTATCTCATCGTTGGTGCCCTAGGTACGGGTGTACATTTAGCGGTTCTTGCGTTCTGTGTCGAATGGCTCAGTATAGACGTTACTCCAGGCGCGGTCGCTGGGTTCATAGGCGCCTTGTTGGTTTCGTACATATTGAACCACCGCTGGGCGTTCGATTCGACGCAACCGCATACAAGTTCGCTGTGGCGTTACATTGTAGTTTCTGTGACTGGTTTAATTCTCAATACGAGTATGGTGAGTGCCTTGGTGAACTATTTGGAATGGTGGTATTTCACCGCACAATTGAGCGTAATCTGGATCGTACCCATAAGCAATTTCATGCTAAACCGGTACTGGACATTCAGCGAATGCAGCTAAGCCCACTGGGAACTTTTACATTTTATATTCATTGGAGGGTTAAATGGAAGGGGAAAGAGAAAGATTTGTATGGATTGATTTTGCAAAAAGTATATCTATCGTAGGCGTAATTACAATTCACACCGTTGCAATACTTGTCTTAAATATTGAATTTGGAAGTAAATCGTGGTGGTTTGGTAATATTATAGACTCTAGTGTTAGATGGGCAGTTCCATTATTCATTATGATGAGTGGATATACATTATTAGGGAAAAAGGAATCGACAAAATACTTTTTCTTAAAAAGACTTTCTAGAGTTGGAGTACCATTCATTGTATGGACTATAGTATATTTTTTGTGGGATCATTTCTATAATGGTATACAATTATCGTTTCAGTTGATTATGGAAAGGTTTTTTTCTGGTTCCCCTTATGTTCATTTATATTTTTTTTCATTATAATTGGTCTATACTTAATAACGCCAATTATGAGAGTATTTATACAGAATTCTTCTAGAAAATTACAATTATATTTCTTATTAATGTTATTTTTGTATTCGGTAGTACAAAATTTATTTAATTATTATATTCCTAATTTATCCGTAAGGATTAATGCTTTAAATTATTTTGTGTTTTATATCTGTTATTTTATGGCAGGATTTTATTTGAAAACTTTTAAATTGGCAAGTACTAAGTTGGCTTTTTCCATCATCCTATTTATAGCAACTGTTTGTTTAACGGCAATTCAAGCATATAGTAATGGTAAAACCCCGTGGATATATAGTTATGATTATCTAAGCTACAATGTAGTAATGATGACGGTTTTGCTTTTTACTATCCTAAACAGTTTAAATGATCACTTGGGTAAGCAGCATGATTACTTATGTAAAGTTGTTAAAAACATAGCATCAACTACGCTTGGAATCTATGCTATCCACATTATAGTAAAAGAACTATTATCAAGAGGAGTATGGGGTCTTTCGATAAGTATTAGTTCAAATCATTTACTTTTAAGTGTCCCCGTTACTATATTAATGGTGTTTCTAGTTTCTTTTTTAATCACATCTATTGGGATGAAGATACCTTTATTAAATAAGGTTTTTGGTGGCTCCTCGACGTTTCGTGTGGATTTGGAGTTTAATGGGCTCCAATCCACA
>DYKV01000284.1 GCA_020722415.1 Anaerolinea sp. | reverse complement strand
TTCGCTTCGCTCGCAGTGACAGAAAGCATAGAGTTTTATAGAATAAATGTTTAATATAGTATTACCGGGCAACATTTGCATCGAACGCGCAAATGTTGTAGACATTGATGTCGCTGTTTGGTTGCGGCATGAATGCCGCGTTACGACATTGTCAAAATAGAACCATGCTCCGACCAACTTTTCCAGAAAGAGGAAGTGTAGCTGATTAAACTAAGGAAATTTCCCGATAAAAAAGAAATGGGAGAAATGTTGATCAGCACAAACAAACCAGCGGTTAGGGAATTAACCTTAAATTATCCTAATCTATCCAATCTTGACACCTCAAAATGGCGGATGGTATGATGATAAATATGTATCTTCGTGGGAGTAAATGGAGTGTCCGTAGCCGACCACGGCGACGTTCTAACCCCATATTAATTGCGCTGCTTTTGGGATTAATTGGGGTGGGTGTTTATTTTAACCAAGTGGTTGTCCCAACAGTGCCACCACTTTTTGTCCCAACCATGACTCCCACTCACAGCCCCGAATCCTATATCAACGAAGCAGAACAACTCTATAAAGAAGGGAAATTATCGCAAGCCATCACGGCTTATAAACAAGCCATTGCAGCAGACCCTTATAATCCGGCGATTTATGTCACCTTGGCGCGCATACAAGTTTTCGCAGGGCAATATCAAGATGCGATTACAAACTGTCAAAATGCTTTGTTGAAAAATCCCAATAACCCGATAGCCCATGCTGTCTTGGGCTGGGCTGAGGGCTTCACCGGCGATTATCTCGCGGCCGAGGCTGAAATTAAAAAAGCCATCGAATTAGATCCCAATAATGCGCTGGCGCATGCTTTCTATGCCGAAATCTTGATTAACCAAGGAAACGTGGATAACCTCGATAAAGCCATCGAAGAATCAAGAGTAGCCATGCAGCTTGATCCCACCTTATTAGAAGTTCACCGAGCGCGCGGTCTCGTCCTGCTCAACACCGGGAAAGATAACATTGATCAAGCGATAAATGAATTCAAAGCCGCTATCGCCATTAATAACAAAATCTCTGATTTACATCTCAATCTTGGTTATGCGTATAAACTAAAGGGGGAAAATGATCTAGCCGTGGAAGAATTACTCGCCGCTTATTCACTCAACCCAACCGATTGGACATCTTTAGTAGAAATTTCACTAGCCTATGCTAATGAAGGGCAGTTTGGTAAAGCTGCCCAATATGCCGAACAAGCAATGAAAGTCGAGCCCAGCAACCCAAAATTGCATGGAAATTTGGGGGTCATGTACTACCGCAATCAGGAGATGAACAAAGCAGTTAAGGAACTAGAACTGGCGGTGCGGGGTGGAAAGCTGGAGGATGGTACAATCGTTCAAGGTATCCCATTAGCCTATGGTACAGTGGAACAATATTATTGGTTCTACGGTTTTGCCTTAGCGAAAACTAATCATTGCGACGAAGCGGTTAAAGTTTTCGAAGCGTTATTAAATGGAGTTCCTGACGATCAATTGGCAGTAGACAACGCCAATGCCGGTTTAGAGCTTTGCCTAGAGATGGTAAGCACACGCACACCTGGTGCGGTCAACACCGCCCAACCAGGCACAACAGAAACCCCGGCTGCAGAAGTGACACCAACACCATAAAGAATAAGTGGTCAGCACATAAAAGCCATGGCTGGTGAATTAATCGGAAAAAAACCGCATTTTCGGCAAACCCGATCGGCGATTAACCCCTATCGCATTATGGTTTTAGTTGGTTTGATTGTTGCAGCAATTTGGCTGCTGCAAAGTGTTCAACGCGGTGTGATCCGCCCTGTTTTCGAACCCACCCCCACCCCAACCCGGAGCGCTGCTTCCTACATTGAAGAAGCGGAAGCCTATTTCCAAGCCGGAAAACTTTATGATCCCGATCCAGCTCCACCAGCACCCCCTCACTATGATGCTATCGACACTTATCAAAGAGCATTACAAATAGACCCCAATAACGCTGAAGTTTGGGCGCAGCTCGCCCGTATTCAAGCCTACTCTTCAACCGTGATCAGCAACGACAAGGATCGGATGCAGCGTTTGAACGAAGCCCGACAATCCATAGATAAAGCCCTGCAACTTGCCCCGGAGAATAGCCTGGTTCGGGCAATCCGGGCATTCGTTTTAGACTGGTATGCCTCCAATCCCTTAGTCGGTGAATCAGAAAGACAGGATTTACTAGCCCAAGCACAGAGCGAAGCCCTGCAGGCGTATCAACTCAATCAGAACAATGCATTAGCCTTAGCATTCTATGCAGAGGTGTTATTAGACCAACAAAACTGGTCTCAAGCAGAGCAGTACGCAGCCCAAGCCGTCAAACTGGATCCGCTTTCGATGGATGCGCACCGCGTATACGGAACGGTTTTAGAGTCAACCGCTCAATACAATAGTGCCATTAAAGAATATCTTAAAGCCTCCGAGATTAACCCAAATCTCACCTTTCTCTATGTGTACATCGGGCGCAATTATTTGCGCCTGAAATTATATGATCGTGCCTTAGAATTCTTTGCCCGAGCCGCCAATATCAACATGCAATTAGGCGTGCGTGATCCTTTGCCAAACTTGGAAATTGCTCGAACGTATACCCAACAAGGCGAGTTTTTTATCGCTGCTCGAAATGCCGAACGAGCGCTCAGCTATGATCCCACAAATGCCAGCACCTATGGACAGTTAGGGATTATTATGCTGCGGGCGCGTAATTATGAAGGTGCTTTACCAGTATTAAAGTGTGCTGTTAAAGGCTGTACTGCAGAAGAAAACGAAATGGCTCAAAACCTGGTTGCAGAAGGATTGTTAGAGAACAGTGTGGCGGTGGAGGGCTTGCCGTTGACCAACCTCACCGTCGCCTATGATTACGTAGAATATGGGACCGTTTTGGCGTTTTTAAGCCGCCCGAATCAGAATTATTGCCCAGAGGCGCGGCAAGTCTTGAATCAAGTAAAAGCACAATACGCATCCGACCCAATTATTATGGGAATCATTGCGGATAGCGAGGGTATTTGTAACCGTCTAGAAAGTGGACAGATGTTTTCGATAACCAGTACTCCCTTGGTTAGTCCATTGCCCACACCTCTCTTAAAAACGACAACTACCCCAACACCGTAATTCAGACACATTGTTTTGATCCACGGAAATTTATCAAGCTCTATCCTAGGCATTAATTTTTCAACATGCTGCAAATGACGCTTATTAACAGTCACAATCAATAGGAAGTATCCATTCAGCAACCTTGTTTTCTAGCTGTGTTCTGCAGAGCAAATCCTCACCTTAATTCGTAACGCGGCATTCATGCCGCAACCAAACGGCGA
>DYKV01000283.1:1342-3331 GCA_020722415.1 Anaerolinea sp. | reverse complement strand
GAATATTTGATAGAAAGAGATCTGATAGAAAAGATGAAAAATATTCTTGTTACGGGCGGAGCAGGTTTCATAGGCAGTAATTTTATCCGTTATCTGTTAAATGTTGAGCCGTATATCACCATTATTAACCTGGATGCGCTTACTTATGCCGGCAGCCTGGAAAACTTACAAGATTTACCCGATCCCCATCGCCATCACTTTATTCAGGGAAATATATGCGATATAGAATTAGTAGAGAAGTTGTTTGAGGATTATCAGATCGACACGGTAGTGCATTTTGCTGCTGAATCCCACGTTGATCGTTCGATTATTAATCCCGACTCTTTTATCCAAACCAACATCCGGGGGACATATAGCATGCTAGAAGCTGCCCGTCATGCTTGGCTGGACGGTAAACATAACTATGAAAATTTCCGCTTTCACCATATATCCACTGACGAAGTTTATGGCTCACTGGGGCGGGATGACCCACCGTTTAGCGAGATCACTCCTTATGCCCCTAATTCACCCTATGCGGCATCTAAAGCTGCCAGCGATCATTTAGTTCGCGCCTATGGTCATACTTATGGTTTACCCTATACCTTAACTAATTGCAGCAACAATTATGGTCCATATCAATTTCCGGAAAAATTTATCCCTTTGATGATCTTGAATGCGGTTGAAGGAAAACCTTTACCAATCTATGGGGATGGGCAGCAGGTGCGCGATTGGCTTTATGTGGAAGATCACTGCGAGGCGATTTGGCTGGTCTTGCGCAACGCCACAACTGGGGAAACATTTAATATCGGCGGTGGTAATCAGCCGGCTAATTTAGAGATAGTGGAGATGATTTGTGATATCTTGGATGAATTACAACCGCACTCACCGTTTGTCCCTCACCAGCAGTTGATTCAATATGTTGCCGACCGCCCTGGGCACGACCGCCGTTATGCCATGGATAGCACTAAAATCCGTAACGCCTTGGGCTGGCAGCCGCGCCATGATTTAAGAGAGGGGTTATTCCAAACTATAAAATGGTACTTAGATCACCCTAACTGGGTTGCGGCAATTCGTAATCGGGGTGATTACCAAGACTGGTTGAAAAAGAATTATCAGAAACGAGGAGGGTTTAGATGAAGGGGATTATTCTGGCGGGTGGGAAAGGAACGCGCCTGTATCCGCTCACAATCAGTCTGAGCAAACAACTTCTTCCTGTATATGACAAACCGATGATCTATTACCCGCTCACCATGTTGATGTTGGCTGGAATTCGGGAGATTTTAATCATCAGCACTCCTGATGCATTGCCACAGTTTCGTGGTTTATTGGGTGATGGCAGCCAATGGGGATTGCAAATTGAATATGCCGAACAGGCGGAACCGCGTGGTTTGGCAGATGCTTTCCTTATTCAACCGCAATTTTATCTGGGGTCATCGGTTTGCTTAATCCTAGGTGACAATATCTTTTTCGGACACGGGCTTTCAGAACAATTGCAACAAGCTGCCCAGCTCAGCAATGGGGCACTTATTTTTGCTTACGCTGTTCGGGATCCGCAGCGTTATGGGGTGGTTGAGTTTGATCAGACCGGGCGGGCCATGAGTATCGAAGAAAAGCCGCAGCATCCGCGTTCTTTTTATGCAGTGCCAGGGATGTATTTTTATGACCACCAGGTATATGATTTGGCTAATCAGTTAAAGCCGTCGCGTAGAGGCGAGTTGGAAATCACTGACCTAAACCGCCTTTATCTACAGCGCGGGGAATTACGAGTAGAAGTGCTGGGGCGGGGCATTGCCTGGTTAGATGCAGGCACGCATGAATCACTCCTGCAGGCGGCGAATTTTGTGCAAACTGTCGAAGAACGGCAGGGGATGATGATCGCTTGTCCGGAGGAGATCGCCTACCGCAAAGGGTATATTGACAAAGGACAATTGCTTGATTTAGCGAAGAAGATCAATAATGCATACGGTGCATATTTATTGAACATCGCTAAGGAATATGAGAATACAAAGG
>DYKV01000283.1:0-1242 GCA_020722415.1 Anaerolinea sp. | reverse complement strand
TTAGGGCTTCAGGTAGAGACGCAGGCGAATGTACCAATCGTTTATGATGGTGAAGTTCTTGCTTCTGGCTTACGTCTTGATCTATTTGTAGAGCGATGCGTTATTTTGGAACTCAAAGCTGTGGAAGAGCTAAAGCCCCTTTATGAAGCACAACTGATGACATATTTACGTCTATGTCATGTCCGTCTTGGCTTTCTGATGAATTTCAATGTTGAACACTTGCGGGATGGTATAAAGAGAATTGTCTGTTAATAGCCCTTTGTATCCTATGTTACCCTTGTTTTTAATATGATCCCGTAGTATCCTGTGATACCTTCTTGTTTCAAATGATCTCTTTATATCCTTTGTTACTCTTGTGTTTAATATGAAAATCTTACTCTTAGGAAAAAATGGTCAATTAGGATGGGAGTTACAACGTTCGCTTGCTCCATTAGGCGAGATTGTTGCCGTGGATTATCCCGAGATTGATCTGAGCAAGCCGGAATCGCTGCGGGATTGGATAAAACCTACTGCCGCAGATGTTATTGTCAACGCAACCGCATATACAGCAGTGGATCGCGCTGAAAGCGAGCCCGATGTGGCAATGGCAATCAATGCTCACGCGGTGGGTGTGATGGCAGAGGAAGCGAAGCAAGCCAAAGCGGCATTGATTCACTTTTCCACCGATTACGTTTTCGATGGTAGGAAGGGAAGCTTATACATCGAGAGTGATTCGCCAAATCCGCTCAACGTCTATGGCAAGAGCAAGCTGGCAGGGGAACGATTCGTTCAGGAAGTTGGTGGCAGCTATCTGATTCTGCGCACCAGCTGGGTTTATTCGCTGCGGCGGGAAAGCTTTGTGACCAAGGTATTGGAATGGGCGCGCAGCCAAAACTCCCTGCGCGTGGTGGATGATCAAGTGGGCAACCCCACCTGGGCTAGGGCATTAGCCGAAGCTACAGCTGTAACGCTCGCCCGCGTGCAAGGAAATGCTTATACATGGATGAAAGAACGAAGCGGGATTTATCACCTGGCGGGTTCTGGCGCTTGTAGCCGTTATGAATGGGCGCGCGTAATTCTGGAAAACGATCCCCACCCCGAGCAACAAACGATTAGCGAGTTATTACCTGCAAAAACGTCAGAATTTCCCACCCCTGCCCAAAGACCGCTTTATTCAGCGCTAGATTGTGACCATTTTACTGCAACCTTCGGAATCCAGTTACCCCACTGGAAAGAGGCGCTGAAATTGGCAATGGAGGAGAT
>DYKV01000282.1 GCA_020722415.1 Anaerolinea sp. | reverse complement strand
CAGACCAATGGCATGATCGAGAGATTCAACGGCAGGGTGAACGAAGTAATCACACATACCCGATTTCTGTCCTCAAAAGAGCTCAGGGCCACCCTTTATCGCTATGTCCGCCTCTATAACCACCAGATCCCCCAAAAGGCACTCGGTCATATCACCCCGGTACAAGCACTCAAAAAATGGCAAGAAATGAAACCGGAACCCTTCACAAAAACGGTCTATGATCTCTCGAAACACGACACCTACCTTAGGACTGGAAAGATATAATGCTTCCAAGAATTCTCTATATAAGCCCTGGGCCTACCTTCAAACCACGAGACCCTGTTTTCTTGCGACATTATAAATATTTATCCAATTATTTTCAGTGGGTTATCCTGACAACCACGCCAGAAGCAGAAGACTTCCAGATAGATAATTTTCGTTTTTTGTCGATGAAATTTGATCCAGGGATTCAATCGTTTTACAGATTTAGAAGTTTTTGTAGGCAACATGCGGCACTTTCTTTACAAAGGGATCATAGCTTTGACCTGGTTACCACTTATGACCCCTTGAAGACGGGATTGATCGGTGCAGGCATTGCCAAAATGCATGGAGCCAAATTTGCCCCTGAGGTGAACGGAGTGTACACTTCCCCGGCTGAATGGCTTGATAATCCAAATAAACCTATCAACATGGCTAAGAAGACTATTTACCCTTTCATTATGTATTATGTCTTACGACAGGCTCATGGCGCGAGGCTCCTGTTTAGGCAACAGCTTGCTCCATTCAACGACATTATGCAAGGAAAGGTTGTTGTCGATTTTCGTAGATTTGTTGATGCCGAAAAATTTAAGCCGAACAGGGAAAAGAAAGAAGTTCTTTTTGTTGGATTTCCGTTTAAACGAAAAGGGGTGGATGTCCTGATTTCTGCATTTAAAAAAATATCACCGAAACATCCTGATTGGACGCTGAAAATCCTTGGCTGGTTTCCAGATCCTGCGGAATTGCACAATGCTATCGGCGGTCATCCACAGATATTCCACCATCCACCCGTGCACCATGATGAAATGCCCGAATATATCGGTTCATGCGGGATCCTGGTTCTCCCATCCCGTTCTGAGGCCATGGGCAGGGTTTTGCTTGAGGCCATGGCTGCAGGGAAACCCAGGATCGGCTCAAATGTGGATGGTATCCCTACAGTGATCAACGACGGTGTGGACGGATTGTTATGTGAGCCGGGCAATATTGATGATCTGGCTCGTAAGCTGGATATGCTCATGGGCAATCAGCAGTTGAGAAAGAAGCTAGGTGAGGCCGGAAGATTAAGGGCCAAGAGAGAGTTTACAGAAGAAGTATATATGCGGAATCTTGTTGGTTTTTATAATGCCGTATTGGCAGCATTTTGATGCAGCGTCCTCATCCCAACACTGACAAGCCAGCCAATTCTGATAATAATTGGTTTTTTTTTACACTTCTATTCATTATCATTGAATACGGTCGCCCGCAGGACGTTCTCCCAATTGGATTTCTGCGCCCGGCAATGCTGGCTAATCTCATACTAATTTATTTTATAGTAAGAGAAAAAAAATATATCCGGTACAATTATAAACAAGTCAGATACATTATATACTTCATATTGCTTCTTGCTTGTTATGTGCCGTTCGCCAGAAATAATTTTTTCGCATGGTCAACCTTCAAGACCATGTTGCTTTACATGCCATTTATTTTATCAGTTATTGCAACGGTTACAACTATTGAGCGGCTGAGAAAACTTCTTACGGTTTTGCTCATTCTAATGGGCTATGTTACGTATTATTGTCTTTCCCATGGTGGCGTAGGATCCGGAAATTATTTTTCAGACGAAAATGATGTTTCGCTTTATATTAATATGTATTTGCCATTCTGTTTTTTTCTGTTGCTTTATGAACAAAGGATAGCAAGGAAAATTTTATACCTGTCAGGTCTAATTATGGGCTTGTTTGGCATTATCATTTCTTTTTCCAGGGGCGGGTTTGTCGGCCTGCTTGCCATAGGAGCGGTGATTTGGTTAAACAGCTCACGAAAAGTGTTATCTGCTGTCTTAATAATGCTAATTGGCGGGATATTCTATCTTTCTGCCAGCGAAGACTATCTTAAAGAAATGGGTACGGTAACGAATACAAAGGAAGGTACAGCCATTGAAAGAATAGAATCATGGAAGGCGGGCTGGCGCATGTTTTGTGATAATCTTCTTGGGGTTGGTGGGGGGAATTTCATGGTTCGGTTCCCGGAATATCAGGGGGACTATTTCAAGCGAGGCATGTGGGGAAGGGTGGCGCACTCCATATGGTTTACCCTCATCCCGGAATTAGGGGTGATTGGAATCTTTCTTTATTTTGACTTGTTGTATACAAACATAAAGGATGTCCTCTATTTGAAAAGATTGGTGCCCAGAAATAATCCCGATATACAATATCTACATGCATTGTCAATGTCATTGCTTGCATCATTTGCTGGTTACTTTGCATCAGGAAGCTTTCTTTCTGTTCTATACTATCCCCACTATTGGTATTTAATTCCGGTTTTGATCTCCGCAGTTAATATTGCGTGGAAGATACAAGCCTCCGTCGAATATTCTACTGAAGAGGCTAATGCATGATCGAATGCCAGCGATGAAATCCACTTTATCAATTAAGGCTGTTGGTGATATCAGGGATTCAAGAACTATGGACTTTTTATTAATAAATATCAAGAAAATCATTATTGATTATTATTATCAGGAAATCTTATTGCGATATGAATAAATTTATTGGCAAGCATCTATGTTATCTTTTTGCGCAATATTTACGTGGTCAGAATGTAAAAAAATATTTGCTTTTAGTTAAGAATGATCAGTATAAAACAATAGAAGAGATAAATGCAATTGCAAATGATAAACTAAAACTGATAATACATAAGGCATACAGCAATATACCTTATTATATTAAACAATTCGCGAGACTAAATTTAACTCTCCAAGATATTACTAATGTATCTGATTTGCAGAAATTGCCTGTTTTGTCCAAAAGAGAGGTGCTTGAGAATGAAAAGCAGTTGATAGATCCAAACTTTTCCAGAAGACTTTTCTTAAGAAAGACCGGCGGCTCCACCGGCATGACGCTGCATTTTATGAAAGACGGACGTGCCCTTGCCTTGAATGATGCGATAATGTTCAGGTGTTATGAATGGTATGATATTGATATTGGTGACAGGCAGGTTCGTTTTTGGGGGGTGCCGGTTACTGCGAATGTCCGCAGGAAGGAGAAATTTAAGGATTTTCTTGCAAACCGCATCAGGGTGTCTGCTTTTGATATTTCTAAAGATGTATGTCTGGAGCAAT
>DYKV01000281.1 GCA_020722415.1 Anaerolinea sp. | reverse complement strand
TTACGGGGTTGGGTTAGGTGAGGATGTCTCTGAGGGTGTGGCAGAGGTTGCTGTTACGGTTAGAGTAGGCGTGTGCGTAGCAGTGGGTGTGGCAGTTGGTGGCAGCCCCCCTTTTCGGATCGCTGGGACAAACCAAAAGGCATTTGGCTTACTACTTTTTACATTGTTGGTAACTTTGAGAATAAATTGCACCGATTTCCCCGCCAAACCGCTCAAATCAATATCAATGATTTGAGTCTTACCGTCAATTTTTTCGATCCATTCGCCAAGGTGCTTGACTGCTTTGCCGGGTTCCTGATAATCCAGCGTAAAAGTGACATTGCAGCCAGTGCTGCCTGCCAGACAACCGATTTCGGTTATGAAATGGTAATTGTCCTTGATTTTTAACGCTGGATAGATTCCTTTGATCCAGCCGTTCTTGGTCACTTGCGGGCGTGTCCATAAAGCTAGTTCATTCTCAACCCGGCCGTCTTCGAGATGGGGTTTCGTTAAATAAGTGATCGAGCCAGCGCTGCTATTGGTTTTTCCAGGACAAAGCAGTGTTCCGGCGCTGCTAGTCCAGGATGCCATGCAAATGTTAGCCACAAAATCATAGACATAATTAGGGTTTGGTTTAAGCAAATTAATTTTCACCCAAAAGGCTTTTTGTGCATTTTCGCCGAACCCAAAAAGCTGTTTGGATTCATTGCTCAGCATCCAATAGCTTTGGGCATAGCCCGATTTGTTTGGCGAGGTCAATTGCACCGCAATGTCTACTGTTTCGCCAGGGCTGACGTTATCGTTAAACGGATAGATTTTGCTCACCCCCATAAAATCGCCATCCACATAGCGCAGGGCATAATCTTCTGTCCAGGTGCAGTGACCAATGTTCTTGACCCGCCAAATCTTTGTAAAAGAAGCGCCAGCGGGTAGAAGCGCGCCATCACTGATTGTGACATCTTTGATAAATTGTGCTTGATCGCATAAGCCTGGTAAAGGGGTGGCAGTTGGGGCGGGGAGGGTGACAATTGGTGGAATGGGTGTGGCGCTCGGAAGAGGGGTGTTGGTTGGATATTCCGTTTCGGAAATGATCCCGGTTGGCGTCGGTGTAGGAGAAAGATAGGCTTGAGTTGCAGGCTGAGTTAGTTGAGCGATCGCAGTTTCCCCAACTGCAATGGTGAGCATTGCATTGACGGTTTGAATGGCTTGGGTATAGATCGCTCCGGGAGGTTCAGTGGTTGCGGGGCGAGCGGAAGTACTACAAGCTAAGCTAATAACCCAGATTGTAAATATTGTTAGGGGAACTATGAATTTTTTCTTCATACAAGCCTCCTTAAGAGGAAACCTTATTCACCTAACAGCCAATAGCTGATGTCGTTCACATGTACAATTAAAGGATTGGAATCCACTGCGCCGATGAATAGCCCAAAGCGGCCTTTACTGTAGGTAGAATCGATGTATTCACCGAGCAGAATGCTATTGGCATAGAGTTTGATTGTGCTGCCTTTTACCCATACTGCCAGACGGTTGGCTTGATTAGGACCACTGTGAATGGCGCTGGCGGTTTTCCATTCCTGAATAGCTTTGTAATTGCTTCCATCCCATTTATACAGCCGGAAGCGTCCATCGCAGGAGAAGCCAAACACATAACCAGCGTTTGGGTTTGGCGCCCGAAAGAGCAAACCATAACGGTCTTTACCGCTGCATTGGTCGGTGGTGGTGAAATTAACCTCCATGTAGAAGTCTGCGATGGCTTTGGCGTTTGAGATTCCCCATTCATCTCCTCCGCCTGGAACGGCTTTCATGACCAGATCCCCATTTTTTATAGAGAACTTCGTATAATTGGTCTCAAGCAGGTACCAGTTTGCGCTGTTTTTAAACGTATCCGTCCAAGTTGGTGCACCAAGGTTGAGATTGGCAGCGGTTTGAGAAACGGTTATTCTCACTACTAAAGGTTGATTTCCGTCTTTGCCAATCCCAAAACGGCTGGCATCTGCGCTGCGGATCATCCATTGTGATTGATATTGTCCATCTTGAGCCGGAGCGGTGAAGCTAACCGTAAGATCAATCATGCTGCCTGGATCTACGTAAGTATCAAGAGGGATCTCACTAGGAGCGTTCATCGAATCCCCTCCAATAAAAACTAGTGCGTATTGAGGAGTCCAGGCACAGGTACCGCTGTTGCGCAAGCGCCAGGTTTTTTCAATGACCGCGCCTGGCATGTAAACGCTGTTATCAGCGACTGTCACATCTTTGATAAATTCAGCCTTGTCAGTGCAGAGATCACTGCGCGGGGTGGCGATGGTGGGCGTGACTGTCTCGGTTGGGGCAGGGCTATTGGTGATAGCTGGTGTCTGGGTGGAGGATGGTATGACTGTTGCGGTTGGAGGAGCCAATGTTCCAGCTATTTGAGTCATGAGCAGAATTTGGACCGCTTCAGATGTCATGGAAGGAGCGGAAATTTCTTTTTGCTCGGTTGGCAAAGCCGAAGCGGGGAGGTTGCAGGATGAAAATATGAGGATGGAAATCATGATAGCGAGACTACGATATATTTTTGAGAAATAGGAAATCATGGACTCCTCCAATCAGGATAAATGAATCGAGATGTACTGATAACAATTTTAGCTGTAATTACCCGCAATGAAGCCAGTGAAGGTAAGTGCATATCATGAACTCGTCTCATAGTGTCTTCGAAAATACTTCTTTTGAATTTTCAAATATAAAACGCTGGTTATTTGAAAATTGTTCCGGTAGAAAAGTAGGTTCGAAAAATGGTTTGTCTAGGATCCAGTCTGATGAGTCGATCAGACACTCATGCTTGTCTCAGCTATTCTATAATCTGCAGAAGTTCTCCTTTTTGGCTTTCAGCTGCAATGATAATGCACTTCACCTGTAATGCGAGATGTATATCCGAAAGTCAATACATTTCTCTCTTTTCACAATGACATTGCATTCAAACAGCAAATGTGCTCCAAAGGGCGGGTTTTATTGAAATCGCAGCAGGCAAAGCATAGCTCATCATGTCCTTCACAAACATAGCCCGAGGAAAATCGGTCAACTTCTTAGAACTATTATAACTCTAGAATTCATCAATCGGGTTTCGCCGACAACAATTCTCGATTCGCCTAGAAATCGTCCTTAAGGTATTTACAAAACCCATCCAGCGCGCCTTGAGTTTGGGAAGTTCACTGGTTAATTCAGATTGCAGCTGTTCGCGAATGGGATTGATACCCTTTTTGAACTGCGGTAGCGGTCCAAATTTTCCCATCTTGCACAGGGGACTGCCCTTCTTTTTGGACAGCCCCTTCCATGAACGAAGGCTTGGATCTATCATCACCAAGCTCGGCGGACTAAAGTCC
>DYKV01000280.1 GCA_020722415.1 Anaerolinea sp. | reverse complement strand
CTTGACATTCCCAGATGTTCAACAGGATCGTAATCGTATCATCGAATCAACACCCGCATCAAAATTGGTTTTACGGATAATTAATCTTCCTGACAACCACAAGAGTAACTCCGCCCCTTTCAACAGAGAATACTATCGGCGAATCGGGATATTCGCTGAGATCTTTGTCTCCTCGCGTGGTCAGGATTACATAATCAAACAACTCGCCTGTATCCGACAACCGGGTTACATTCAAGTCATCGCGAGCAAAAGGCGAGACCAATTCTACGGGACCGGATATGGCTATGTTAGCACCTTCGTCCGCTGCGCCATCAAGGTATTCGATCGCCGCTCTGCAAGAAGTAAGCCAATAATCATTCTCGAACCTGCGAAAAGACCCGCTTACACCGCCGATATAACTGTTGTAGTAAATGTATTCGTATGGATGAAGTCTCAGAGAGTTATACACCCCGGGGATTATGGTGAACACCATTATAGCAAAGGATATGAAAGAATAAACCTTCTTCCCGGGCAATAATCCGAGCGCTTTTTCCGTTGCCACACCGCACAGCAAAAAAACGGGTGGGCAAAGGAATAGAAGTTGGCGAAAATTATCATAGAGCGGGTTCGACATTACAACAAAATATATGATTGGGATCAGGAACCATACGGCAAACAAGAGGATAAAATCGCTTTGTTCTTTTCGAATCACCTCGTAAATCAGTGTAACTGCCCCAATGGAAAACAGAATTAATACCGGTTCGGTGAATTGAATCCCCATTAGAACAGGGATGTACGTGATTGGAAGTTCTGGGCTGAGATAATACTTTCCATCGAATAGCACTTTTCCCGGCCAGGGGAATTGTGACATGGTTCTAATAACATCTAATAATTTTTGCACCGGGTCATGCCAAATATAAGGCCATGTAATGTACATTGTCGCAATGGCCATGAGCGCATAAGCGATGAGATATGGCATTGATCTAATAAAGCCATTCTTCTTCCCAAAGTAGATCGTAATAATAACTCCCGCCAACGGCCCAATAATCCTCATGGATGTCGTCAGGCCAAGAAAAATTGCCGCCAGGATAATGCGTGGGTGCAAAAAGGCGCGGCCTGTGGTTGCCAGAAATGAATATACCTTGTTTTTTGAAAACATGAATTTGTATGTGAAATGAAATGCGAATATGAATAAAAAACCGCATAACAAAAGACTGGCATATATTCCCCACCGAAAAAGAACAGCCATTTTATCAAGGTATGATTCAAGAGGTACGTTATTTCTATTCGAGGCAACAGCCTCGAATATCCGCGCTGCCCAACTATCCGGTTCTGCCCGGTAAAAGTAAGATAGAACCTGATCAAGTAAATTTTTTATTTGCTTGTTGAGTAGCAATAAGGTAAATGGTAGGGCAGCCCAAAAACTGCCCACTATGATCGCTTTTGCTTTGACTCGAACTGGCGAATTTGTCCAATTTTCTCCAATTGTCTTGAGGCAGGTTGCAGAACCCGTTATCGGAGCAGTAAATTGGATTTTTTCATTCATCCACAACCCGGACAAAACACTTGCCATAAAAAAAGCCATAAAGGGGATATCTTTTGGGTTGATAAAAGAATGCCCCCATAATAAAGGCTGTGTGGAAAATAAAACCGTCGCGTAGATCGCGGCAGAATTTTTCACGAACCGCCTGGCGAGCGAGTAAAAGCAGAACACACTACCCTGAAAGGTTAGAAAATAAATTAAGTGCCATAATGCGCTACTGGGGATGGAAGGCGCTATTTTTTCTATTAGCCTTATGACCAATTCTGCCCCCATCACATAGGATGGCCCGTAAAAATACAGCAATCTATCTACATTATCCCCCAGCGTTACTTCTACTGTTCCATTTCCGATACCCTTATATGCTTCAAGGGATTTCTGGGCAAGTAAAACCATATCATGTTCATCATAACTATTGCCAAAATCCTGGAAAGTCAAGATTCCAATAAAAGTATTCAGAACAAGAAGCAAAATAACAGGCCAGCAGGATATGAATTTACAAGAGCCGGCATTATTTTTAGACATGGAGAATCCCTTGTTCCGATCTGGCGAGAAATCCCAATCGTTTCACAATAATCTGCTCTTCTTGTGTCAACTAACAGGTTCCAGAAAGCAGACGACAGTTCTTGCCGGGAACACGCTGGCTGTGGTGGCGTATGGGGACGAGGGCGATAATTTTTGGCATTTGTTTACTCATTATACCGAATCGGTTCTACGTCTCTTTTTGCAGGCGCGGACTTCTCCCAGCCGACGTGGTAGTAGAATGTCTGGCGCAGGTCGGGGGTCAGCAGGCTGGAGTGGCGGTAGCCCAGGTAGGTCCCCCAGAATTGGGAAAATCGGAACCAGACAATACTCGCAATACTGCGCCAGAACCGGTGGAGGCGGGCGGCGTGAAGCAGGTCGAAGCCGATGCTGGAGAGTGTGCTGCGCGCGAAATCGTAGAGATTGAAATGCGCCTCAGGAAAGATCTGCTTGAAGGCCATACCCTCACGCCGGTAGCGGTTCAAAACGCCGTGCGGTGTTTCGCTATGGACATGCACAACTTCCGCCGCCGGCACGTAAGCGATGGCATGGCCCTGTTCTTGCGCCCATTTGGCCCAGGCCAGGTCTTCCAGCCCGGTCAAAGTCTCGTCATAGGGATGCTGTTCCCAGAGCGAGCGTCGGATGGCGGCGTTGGCGTTGTTACAGAAGGCGTGTCCCTGGCGCGGCTCCGGCCGGTCAGGGAACCAGCGGGCAAAGATCTGATGCTCCGAAAACAATGAGTTTTCGTCACCCCGCTGCTTGCCGTAGGTGAGGGCAACACCAGGGTCGGCAAACGGTTCGAGCAGGCGTTCCAGCCAGTCGGGATAGACCGGGTAGACATGGGCGCTGGCAATGGCCGCCAGGGGCCGGGTCGCGGCGGCCAGCCCCAGGTTCAGAGAGCGCCCGAAGGTGAACTCCGCCGGGGGAATGTGCACCACCGTCGCCCCGTACTGCGCGGCGATGGCTACCGTCGCGTCGGTCGAGCCGGAATCCACCAGGATGACCTCCACATCCCGCAGCGTCTGGTGGCGCACCCCCTCCAGCAGCCGCCCGATGTGACGTTCTTCGTTGAAAGCACGAATAACGAGCGAGCAGCTAGGCATCTAGTTCAAACCCCTTTCCGTCCAACAGCCCACCCAGCAGGGCGCGGATCGTGGATGAATTTTCCAGTAGAGCCAGTGGAAACTTTTTCAAGCGGACATACCCTGTCGGCCGGGAGGACTCAAGAAACTCGCCGAATGGCAGCGAGAACCGGTAGGTACGATAATAAATAAAACGGCGCGTATTGCGCACCCGCTCAGGCGGGA
>DYKV01000279.1 GCA_020722415.1 Anaerolinea sp. | reverse complement strand
GATATAAAACAAAAGAGCCTTGCGAAAGCAGGGTTTGCCAGATTGTTGCTCAGTTTCGCAAGGCTAACGAAGTGATATTAAATCACCATCAACCAAAATATAAGTGATGAATGTCACGAAATATTCAGTTAAAATTCAGCTTTCGCTCATCCTATCCAGCGCAAACCATGGGGGTAGGCATTCTTAAGTACTCCTTTGGATAATTTCCCCAAGCCGAGGGGGAATCCATCCACGCACACCACCAGCCAACCATCCATAAGATTTGCTGGAAATGGATCGGGACCGAAGCTCTCTCCGTGTAAATAGGCTAAAATCTGTGGGTGTTCTGCCGGAAAGGAGAGATATTTGTGAAGGTTTGCAATCGGTAAACCAAGCGCCAGAGAATGAGCAGGTACAAAACGATCTTTTTTTAATGTCCCTATCCACCATCCGGGACGGTGAACCCGCAAACCGCTGAGTTGAGTGGCGGAGGGTGGGATAAAATAAACTGCATCCCCTTCGATTGAGAGGCGGAGGGGGTCGAACGGAAAGGTGCAGATATCTTCCATTAATTGCTTTACGCGTTGAGAATCGCGGTTGGAAAGTGTTTTTGGGCGGTAAGGTGGAATTTCCCGCCATTCTCCACCAGTTATGCGATGTAACCCGGCAATAAAATGCCCCTCGCCAACATGTTGGTGTGGCAAAATCCGATAAATCCCTTTTCCTTTCAAGGGATTATCTGAATCATCCCCCCAGGCGTCTGCAAATGGAAACCGATTTGTCCTTTCAATTAATTCAAATTCAGGATGCTCTTTGAGAAATGACCAAATCACTTCTTCATTTTCTTCCACCGAAAAAGTACAAGTGGAATAGACCAATCTTCCGCCTGGTCGCACCAAACGAGCGGCTTGGGGGAGGAGTCCTTTTTGGCGGATGGCACAACTGTGGACAGCCTCTTCTGACCATTCCTGACGGGCGAGCTTACTGCGGCGAAACATGCCTTCTCCAGAGCAGGGCGCATCCAATAATACCCGATCAAAGTAAGCTCCAAAATAATCTGCCAGACGTTGGGGGGTTTCGTTTAATATTATTGCGTTGCGTGCGCCGCAACGTTCTAAATTCTGGGCTAATTCACGAACCCGTCCGGGGTGAATTTCATTCGCAACCAGAATTCCCCGCCCTTGCAAACGAGCGGCGATATGGGTGGCTTTCCCACCTGGAGCAGCAGCTAAGTCGAGGACCTTCTCGCCTGGCTGTGGGTCGAGTACTTCCACCACTGCCATCGCCGATGGTTCCTGTAGATAATATAAACCAGCCGCATGATAAGGATGTTTGCCGGGGCGACCATCCCCATGGACAACGAAACCAGACGGGCACCATTCCAACCCTTGAAGTTGAAATGGGGTGATGCGGTGAAATTCGTCTGGGCTGATCTTGAGTGTATTTACCCGTAAGCCAGCCAGGCTTTTCTGTTGATAGGTAGCTAAAAATGATTCGAATTCATCGCCTAAAAACAAATGCATTCTTTCCAGGTAAGCTTGGGGGAGTTCATCAATTAAGGCGCACATTTGTCCTTGTTCTCAAAGGGACTTTTTAAGTAGTCGTTCACCATGAGGATAAAATCAGCAATGAATATTTTCTCGTACACCATGTTCCGGGCTGCCTGGAATGACAAGCATGCGTTTGTTACGGGCTTAAAGGGTTATTGCATATATTATTAAGCTAAGGAATTTAATCCAACCCGGATACATCGGTTCTCTTCTTGCTTGAAAAGCATCTTTGAGGATGCTGACTTTGCGGCGACTTTCTAGATTAAGCTTCAATGGCTTTGTCGGTGAGCTGCAATCCTTTATCGATGATTTCAAATCCATCGGTTAATTGCTGTTCATTGATGATTAAAGGCGGGATAATGAGCAGCGTATGCCAATGGGTGTATATAAACAGCCCATGATCGAGAAGGTATTGACGCAGAGCAATCATTTCTGGGCTGTTTCCGTTATACGGTGCTAAAGGTTCACGCGTCTCCCGATTCCGCACCAGCTCGATTACCCCAAATAAACCGATGGAACGTACATCACCGACCGAGGGATGTTTCTCGCCTAAATCCACCAACAATCTATGTAAGACACCGCCCATGTGGTCTGCCCATTCTACGATGTGATCTTCTTGCATGACTTGGATGTTGGCGATCGCTGCAGCCAAAGAGATGGGATGGGCGGTGTAAGTTAAACCGCTTTGATAAACGCGCTCGCTAAAAAATTCGGCAATCTCGTCCTTCATCGCCACTGCTCCCAGCGGTGCATAAGCAGAGGTTAATCCTTTTGCCATGGTCATAATATCTGGGACTACATTCCAATGTTGGACTGCAAACCACTTGCCCGTCCGCCCAAACCCGCTCATTACTTCATCGGTGATGAGAAGGATATGATATTTATCGCATAAAGTCCGCACTCCCTCAAGATAACCCGCTGGCGGGATGATGACACCGTTGGTGCCGGTTACCGTTTCGATCAGGATAGCGGCAATCGTCTGGGGACCTTCGTATTGAATGATTTCTTCTAGATGATTCAGATAATCGAGAGCGAAATCCCCTTCAGAGATATCGGGGTTTTTGCGATGGAACGTAGAACGGTAGCGATATGGATCCAAAAAATGGATCACGCCAGTCATCAGGTTAGGTTCCCAAGCCAAACGCCGAGGATCGCCGGTCAACGCCATTGCCCCCGCGGTCGCGCCATGATAAGAACGATAACGGGAGAGAATTTTATGTTTTCCGGTAAAAGCACGAGCGAGTTTTATGGCATTTTCATTAGCGTCTGCCCCGCCTAGTGTGTAAAGAAAACGATTGAGATTTCCAGGGGTTATCTCGGCTAGCAGTTTTCCCAGCAAGGCGCGTGGTTTGGTTGCCATACCTGGAGCAGCGTAGCTAAGCTCTTGCGCTTGGCGGGTGATGGCATTAATCACCCGCTGATCACCGTGTCCGATATTGACGCACATCGTCATTGAGTTGAAATCCAAATATTGTTTCCCATTTACATCCCAAAAATAAACCCCCTTTGCGCGTTTAATCGGAATTGGGGAGACACGCTTTTGTGCAGACCAGGTCCAAAAACTATGCTGTAAACTCAAGGGTAGAATTTCGTCATCTGGTAGATCAAACATGAGTTATCCATGCCTTTACGGTGAAAATTTTACTCTTGAATCGTAACACACATTTTTTGATGACAATGTGAAGAATTTAAATAATTCGTAATTACTTTGATAATGTTACATTTTCGTATAGTTGTCATTGCGAGGAGCGATCTTTGCGACGAAGCAATCCCCCCGCAAACCAGGAGACTGCTTCGCCCGCAGTGACAGAAAGCATAGAG
>DYKV01000278.1 GCA_020722415.1 Anaerolinea sp. | reverse complement strand
TTCGAGTATAATAGCAATCAATTACGAAGATGGTTTATCTGCCAACAATGTTTATCCAAAGCTATAAATTTATCACGTTTATCATGCTACCGCATTGGAGAAACATAGATTAGAAAGAGAATAATTTATCCATGAATCAATCTTTGAACCGCAGAGAGTTTATTAAATTAAGCTTGGCAAGTTTGCTCGCTTTTTCAACTGGGAGGATTAGTAAAACTCCTCTAAGAGTGAAAGCTGCGGAACAACCCATTTTGCTTGGGCGGACAGTATCATCCCTCCGATATTATGACCAGCCCTCTATAAACGGCCGCGAATTGGGTTATTACAATACCGATACAGTCATTAATATCTACGAGACTCGCATGGGAGATCCGCTCCCCAAAAATAATCCTCTCTGGTTGAGGACTGATCAAGGGTGGGTTCATTCTGCAGCGGTCCAATTTGTGCAAAATCAACCTGCAAAACCCATATTCGATATCCCTAGTCAAGGTTTTTTAGGCGAGGTGTGTGTTCCTTTCACCCAATCCTGGATAAATAATAAGGGTAACCTTAAACGAGGTTATCGGTATTATTATGGTTCAACTCATTGGGTGAATTTGTCTACCACCGATTCGTTTGGCAATCCTTGGTATCAGATTGTGGATGATTTATTTGGGGGTTTTTATTATGTAGATGCAACCCATCTCCGCCAGGTCGCTGCAGAAGAGGTTACACCTATTCACCCCGACACTCAAGATAAATTTATTCGGGTTATTTTAGCAGAGCAAAAAATATATGCCTATGAGAATGGCAGAGTAATATTCACTGCTCGTTGTTCTACTGGAACATTTGCGGGTGATACACCCACGGGAGAATTCCGGGTGGAACGGAAACAACCATCAAGGCATATGGCAGCAGATGAAGAGCATGGGAATGGTTTTGATTTGCCTGGAGTGCCTTGGGTATCTTTCATCTCCTGGACAGGTGTTTCTTTGCATGGTACGTATTGGCATAATGATTATGGGGTGCCGCGCAGTCATGGTTGTATCAACCTCACCCCTGCAGCAGCCAAATGGATTTACCGCTGGACCATCCCTAATGTGCCAATCGAATCGAACTATGTGGAAGATAAGAATGGTACGCGAGTGATTATCGAATAAATATGTTCAACCAATTTTTTGTCGCCAGAAAGTGAAAATGTCCTGGATGCGGTGTGCCTCCCAAGCCCGTAAAAACGCCTGAACGACTAATGGGTCAAAATGACGTGCGCTGCATTGGATAATTTCTTGACGGGCTTCTTCAAGCGAACGTCCCTTACGGTAAGGACGGTCAATGGTCATCGCATCAAAACTGTCAGCTACCGTCACGATACGAGCCCCAAGTGGGATTGCGTTTTCTTTTAGGTGATCCGGGTATCCGTTGCCATCCCATTTCTCATGGTGATGGCGAATAATTGGGATGGCTGGTGCCAGGTAGGGGATATCTTTAATCATCTCTGCCCCGGTAATCGGATGCCGCATCATTAAATCCCATTCTTGAGGGGTAAGGGGAGCTGATTTAAGCAACACATCATCCTGAATGACGATTTTTCCGATATCATGCAAGATCGCGCCAAAACGAATTTGCTCTAATGCACGTCCCTGAATACCAACTTGCTGGGCAAGTTCTTGTGCGTATGCGGTAACTCGTTCAACATGACCACGGGTGTAAGGATCACGCACATCGATAGCGTTGGCTAAGACGGTTAGGCTAGCTTCATAAGCTTGTTGCAATTGGGCAACTTTGATTTCCTGGGAGCGGGTTAATCTTGCCCGAACAGCTGTTAATAATTCTTCCCTATTGATGGGTTTTATCAGATAATCTTCTGCTCCTAAATTTTTCCCGATCAAGATGTCCTCTTTCTCACCTCGGGCGGTGAGGAATAGAAAAGGGATGGTTACCCATTCTGAACGCGTCCGAACGGCACGTAAAAATTCATAACCATCCATTTCTGGCATAGAGATGTCAGATAGGATCAGGTCGGGGGTAAACGTACTCATCTGATCGAGAGCTTCTTTTCCATTAGATACACATAACATGTGATACCCATCATTAGCAAGCATATCCCGCAATCCATCTCTTAATACCAAATTATCTTCTACAATCAAGATTGTTTCACCACTCATTTTAGGATGATTCCTCTTTGTTTTAGGATATGGTCGTACCGATAGCCGGTAATCCCCCCGCCGGAGTCGCACTTCGGACAGCTTTTAAGATCGCTTGGGCAAATACTTCAGCGGCAAATGCTCCGATTAGATTTACATCTGCCTTCTTTTCTCCAGTAGAAAGGGCAAAAATAGTATCACCATCTAGCATAGTATGAGCAGGGCGGATAGTGCGAGCGATACCGTCCTGTGCCATTTGGGCAACTTTAGTGGTTTGTTCTTTATTTAGTCGGGCGTTACTCATGACACAACCAATAACCGTATGACCGCGCATTGCAAAGCCCATGATTGCCCGGCCCACAAAACTTTTCATGACTTCCATGGTGTTGGCAAAATAACCTATCTCGCCAATGTGGAGGGGTCCTTTTTGAAAGCTGCGCGCGCCAGCAATAATTTGCCCATTTTGGGGATCGATCACATCGCCAAATGCATTGACCGCCGCAATTGCACTCACTATCACCCCCCCACCAAGATGCAAAGCAGCCCAGCCAATTCCACTTTTCATTGCCTGATGAATACCGAGAATTTTACCCACCGATGCGCCACACCCTGCTCCAACATTTCCTTCAGCTGGCGGATCGTCCGTGGCGTTGACACATGCCTGATAACCCATCTGGGCGTCGGGGCGTATTTTCGGATCCCCTAAATCGAGATCAAATAAAATTGCTGCCGGGACAATTGGGACTTTGGCGACGCCGGTATCGTAACCAATCCCGCGTTCTTCCAAATAACGGACTACCCCGCTCGCCGCATCCAATCCAAATGCTGAACCTCCAGATAATACAACCGCGTGTACTTCTTGGACCAAATGAATTGGCTGAAGGGCATCGGTTTCCCGAGTGCCTGGCGCTCCTCCCCGTTGATCGACAGCCCCGATAGCTCCCCGTTCACAAAGGATTACGGTGCATCCAGTTAGGGCTTGCTCATTGTGGGCATGACCAATGCGAATGCCTCGGATAGACGTAGGAGAAAGTAATTCTGGCATTTTTACCTCTATCGCTGGGTCAACATATATTAGTTTACCATATCTGGGTTAGGTGAGAGCACTTGGATGTCAAATTCGTTGAACAACGGTAAGAGCAGCAATTCTCAATAGGCAGTAACCATTCAGTCAGATTGTTTGCTGGTTATATTCGGCGGGAGACATCCCCGCCTTCGTTCATGGAAGTCGGCTAAAGCCGACTGGCTGG
>DYKV01000277.1 GCA_020722415.1 Anaerolinea sp. | reverse complement strand
ATCTTAGGGGGATGTTTCAATCTCGACATTCAATTTCCAAAAATATCCTCATTCTTTTAATTGAATTTTCCACATTGTCGCCTCAAACGGATTTAGCATAACTGACCTCCCTCCTTTGAAATCCTTCCGCTGTGGATGAGTGGTGTGGACTATTTTACAATCAGCCTCTACGGCTTGGGATGGTAATTCAAATGATTGTTTCTGAGCGCTGAAATTCAGGATGACCAGATATGTTTCATCTTTGAAATCGCGTTGATAGGCGAGAATATTGCTTGGCTGGGGGGTTAGTAGTTTGAAATCGCCCTGTTGTAAAGCTCGGTTTTCACGCCGAACGGCAATCAGGCGCTTGGTGAAATTAAGCAATGAGTCGGGGTTTGCCTGTTGGGTTCGCACATTCCGCCGCGGATAATCTGGGTGGATTGGCAGCCAGGGTTTTACCTTAGAAAATCCACCATAAGGCGAATCGTCCCATTGCATCGGAGCCCGGCAGCCATCGCGTCCTTTATAAATTGGCCAATATTTTTTCCCTGGCGGATCCAGAATCTCCGCGCGCCTTAAAGGTACGTCGCGCATACCTATTTCATCGCCATAATAGAGGAAAGGGGTTCCTCGTAAGGTGAGCAGGAGCATCATCAAAACTTTGAGCAGTCGGTCATCCTCTCCTTTGGCGTAACGGGTAGCAGTGCGAGGATTATCATGATTGCTCAAGACATAGTTGGGCCAAATATGGTGATCAAGCCAGAGCTCCTCCCAATTTTGGATGGCTTTAATCCATTTGACTGGTTTAGCGGGGCTTTCCAGAAAAGAGAAATCAAAAGCAGCGTGAAGACGATCGTCTCCGCAATATCGAGCAATTTTTTCCGGGCTGCCGAGGAAGGTTTCGCCAACCGCATAGCGCTCCGGATAAAGGTCAAGTATATTCCGTAACTCTTGTAATAAAGGGATCATTTCTGGTTGATCCGTATCATAGATGTGCTTCTGTCGTTCAAAGGCGCGCAGTCCGAGCGCAATTGGATTCGATCGAAGTTTCTCGTCTTTGTAATAGACATTAAAAACATCGAGACGAAATCCATCTACCCCTCTCTCTAACCAAAAACGAACAACATCTAACTGCGCTTGGCGCACCAGCGGGTTTCGCCAATTGACATCAGGTTGCTCTGCCAGAAACATGTGGTAATAAAATTGCTTTCGCTTAGGATCGAATGTCCAAGCTCGTCCCCCAAATACCGACTGCCAATTGTTGGGGATATGCTCCTGCCAGAGATACCAATCTGCCCTTGGATTGCTTTGGTTTTGGCGGGATTCTTGAAACCATATATGCTGATCGGAAGTGTGATTGAGCACCAAGTCAAGGATGACGCGCAAGTTGCGGCGGTGAGCCTCTTCAACCAGGAGATCGAAATCTTCCAATGAACCAAAACGGGGATCCACTGCACAATGATCGGAAATATCGTAACCAAAGTCTTTATCCGGAGTAGGATAAAATGGGGAAAGCCAGATAGCATCTACTCCCAATTCTGCTAGATAATCCAAACGAGAAACGATACCGGGTAGGTCACCCAATCCATCCTGATTGCTATCACTGAAAGAGCGTGGATATATTTGGTAGATTATCCCATCCCGCCACCAGACAAAGTCCTCGGTCATCCTAAACTCCTCAAAGCTAGAGTAGCTATTTCGGTCTCTGGAGACATGGATCTTTTTCCGCTTCTCCATTGAATGCCAAAATGTTCGTTATCTATTGTTGACTACCGCCCAGCTCGCAGCTCTCCACCTGCGCTTTAATGGGTTATATATGGATGGCTTTCCCGGCGACAGCATGGGCTGCCTCCATTATCACTTCACTTAATGTTGGATGGGCATGGACATTCCGAGCTATTTCTTCGCTAGTCAATTCCATATTTTGAGCGAGGGTTAATTCGGGCAATAATTCGGTTACCTCCGCCCCGATCATGTGGGCACCGAGAATTTCCCCATACTTGGCATCACTGATGATTTTCACCCAACCCCCCGATTCGCCCAAACCAAGCGCTTTGCCGTTTGCTTGAAAAGGAAAACGCCCTACTCTGATTTCAAATCCTCTTTCCTTTGCCTGGGCTTCGGTTAAACCAAATGAGGCGATTTGTGGCTGGCAGTAAGTGGTTCGAGGCATATTTATATAATTTAATTTAATCGTATCTACACCAGCGATGTTTTCCGCACAAATGATCCCTTGGGCAGAACCAACATGGGCGAGCATCAGTTTGCCGGTCACGTCCCCTATTGCCCAGATGCCAGGCACATTGGTTGCCATTCGATCATCAATCTCAATCATGCCGCGTTCATTCACTTTAACCCCTACTTCTTCTAAACCCAGATTACGGCTGTTAGGTTTGAACCCAATTGCAACCAAGGCTTGTTCTGCCTCTAAGATTTTTTCCCCTTCCGGACTTGAAACTTTTACCACAGCTTTATCATCTTGGACCAGCAGGCTTTCCACTCGATGACCGGCTAAAGTTTTGATCTTGCGTCTATTAAAAGCTTTGGTTAATTCCGCGCTAATTTCTTCATCCTCTAATGGCGCAATGCGGGGCAGCATTTCTACAATAGTTACATCACATCCGTAAGAATTCCAAACGGTGGCAAATTCCAATCCGATTGCCCCGCCGCCAATGATGATGGCTGACTTTGGCAACTTTTCCTGCAAGATTGCTTCTAAATAAGTGACAACCACTTTTCCATCCACATTCCAGCCGGGCGGGATTGCCACGCTGGCGCCGGTTGCAACAACAATATTTTTTGTGGTAAGGGATTTGCTGCTGCCCTCCTCGGATGTAATGGTAACCGTGTCTGGCGCGGTTATTTTAGCGCTTCCCATAAGAACGTCAATATTGTTCTTTTTCATTAAGAAGGCAACGCCTTTGGTCAATCTTGAAGATACCTGACGACTGCGTTTTACCGCGGCACTATAATCAAGGCTTAGATTTTCAAATGAAAATCCAAATTCCTTTCCACCTTCGCGAAGCAGATAGGCAATCTCAGCATTGCGAAGAAGCGCTTTGGAAGGAACGCAACCAACATTTAAGCAAACACCCCCTAACCACTGTTTGTCTATTATGGCAGTTTTTAAATCTAACTGAGCCGCTCGAATTGCGGCAACATAGCCAGCCGGGCCGGCCCCGATGATAACGACATCATAATCAGGCATATTACCTCCTCCGGGTAAAGAAAGCATGTGGGGTGTATAGATCATCTCAACCCATCATCCCTGCTTCTGGTTTATCCAATTTTAGGGCTACCCTATTTTTTACCAAATGGACTGATTCACGGGGCATAATTCATTGGAAATTTTATTCCAAACGCGAATTCATCCCTGAAAAACGGCAATTTTTAGATGAAGCCTAGGCAGC
>DYKV01000276.1 GCA_020722415.1 Anaerolinea sp. | reverse complement strand
ATATCTTGAAATTGGATATGTGGTGTTCGATCTCAAAAGTTTGATTCCCATCAGCGAGCGCTGGTTAGGATTAACCAGGAACCATTCTGAGATAGTCGTTTTAAAAGGACCAAACAAAAAAGCCCTTCTAAAATAGATGATTAACCTTACGGAAGCAAAATCTGCCTCGTAACTGGGTGGTTGCCCATCTCTCCACCCAAAACCTTGCATTTATCCCTAAAACAGCAGCGAACGATATCACAATATTTTTTCTATGAGTTGACAATATCTTTGACTAATTATTCCATCAACGAACGTTTAACCTGGTTATTTACCAAAGATTGTTTTATAGACATCCAGCCCATAGCTGGTTGGTAAAGGTTTACCTACTTTTAGCCGAAAGGTTCGTTTTCCATCGATCTGTCGTCCAGCCCGCAAGAAGAGAACATTGGTTGCTTTTTCCTTGAAGAAGCTATTGGCTAATTCATACTGATGGGTGACATAGAAAATTTTTATTTTCCGTTCCAAAAGCGCATTGATGATCTGGCGGGCTATTTCTGAACCTTCCCTTTCATTCGTGGCAGCAAATGACTCATTAAATAATACCAGGCTATGTGGTTTAAGTTCATCTACGATGGCGCTCATCCTGCTCAGCTCTTCATCAAGCTTTCCTCTCTCCATCGCCGAATCTTCCTCACGGCGGTAATGAGTGAACATACCATTACAAACATTCGCCTCAAAGGACTCAGCGACAACAAACATTCCACATTGCATCATTAATTGAGCCTGTCCGATACTGCGTAAAAAAGTGGATTTTCCTCCTTGGTTGGCGCCAGTGATAAAAATCAAATCTTTACTATGGGCATGGACAGCATTTCCAATCACCTTTTGCTGTTTTAGGAGCGAAAGGGCAACGTCGGATAATTCAACAAAAGAATGGATGTGCTCATTAGCGGGAGCAACTTTCGGAAAAGTAATTGGCTCTTCGGATTTTTTTAATTGTTCTGCAAGATTCAGACAGCCAATATAAAAACCGAGCTCGGTTCGCAAGGTGCTTAAAAAATTATCCACATGATCAGCAGATTGGGCAACGGCATTTGCCACCAAGTTAATCCCTCGGTCGCGCAACGCTCCAATGGCGCGTGCGCCATGGTCATCACGTGGAGCAATTGTATAAGAATAAACCGGTGATTTTCTACCGATCAAACGCAATACCCAAGGATCATTCTGACGTTTCGGACGGCGTAAAATATAATTCATCCCCTCATTTCCCATGCCCAACTGAGCACTAATCAAAACCCCTTTACGAAAGCGTAACTCGCTGAGATGGCTTTCAACCTCAGCAAAATATGCATCATCTAATTCTTGGGCAATCATGGCGAAGAAGCGTTGAAAACCCGCTGATCTAAATTTAGAAGCGTGCTGGTCGGTAATTTGTCTCAATTCACGCAACAGCCCAACCAACATTTCTAGAAATTGCACCGCACTACTTAATATCCCCCCCGGGTAATTACTAAATATGCCCAACCATTGAGCTTGTTTATTCTCTAAAGATTTAATGGGAATCTGATATAACTCGCGCACCACTGCAGGATTATTCAAGCAATCCTGCAGCACTGCCTGGCGGTAATAAATTTCTGCTGGATCAGTGAGGCTGGTAAAGATCGTTTGTTTTGCTATGTTAAACAAGAATTTATCCCCATTAGCCATCGCAGAGAGAATATTGTTAAATTCGAGGTCCTGAATTAAATCTTCGGTTTGAGGGGGTAATTCTGCTTGGGGATTGAAATCTCGATCAGGATAAAGTAAAAAAACTTTCATGGATGAATACGCTCCAAAATATGTTTATACGATAATCGGTGTTTCTCTGCTAAAGAAAGCGCATAAGCTAAACCATCGGCTGGTTTACGGATGATTTTAAATGTGCGTTCGAGTGGATTATCGGGTTGCACCGTACTTACCATGCTGATGACTTTCTCATTAAAGGTGGATAACTCATCGAGAAATGTCACCCAAACGCACAGGGAATCCAGCTCAGAGATACGAGATAAAATCCGCTCACTGAGAAAGATTGCATCTTTTAATGTGGTGGAAGAAAATATTTCATTCAGGATGAAAATGCTCTGCGGGGTGGCTTGTTTTAAAATGGTATGAATCCTTAATAAGTCATCCTGTAATTTTCCGCGTAAAGTGCGTAGTTTTTCTTCTCGTTCAAAATGAGTAAAAATCTGATCAAACAGATATAGTTGGGCAGCTCTTCCAGGAATCGGACAACCCAATTTGGCGAGGTGATGTAATTGGCCAAACATCCGCGCAAAAGTGGTCTTCCCCCCCTGATTCGGTCCTGTCACCACAATTATCCGTTCGTTTCCATGGAGCGAAAAATCATTACAAATCAGCGGATTATCTTGATAAAGCAAATGGTATGCTAAAGCGAGATCGAAAGTCTCTTCGGCGAACACCTCTTTGTCGGTGGTTAATTTTGGAAAACAAAACGGATAACCACGCTGCTGGATATCGGCAATAAAATCAAGGTAAGAGATATAAAATTGCACTTCACGATCAAAACGCTGAATAATTGAATCAATGAATTGGGGGTATCGCTCACAAAAATTATCTAACTCTTTAAATACTAGCGGATTTAAACGAGCAACAAATTCTAGGATTTTTGCCTCGACGTGATTCATCCCGCTTGATTCACGAAGTTCCACCCGATAATCTTTCACTGCCCCCTGCTTGAATTTTTCGAAGGTTTTCAAAATCTCCTCGCCGTAATCTACCTCGCCGGAATAATGACTGACCTGCACCGTGCCATTTTGCAGTAAGATACAATAACGAATTTTTACCAAATCATCTTTAACCGCTCTCGCTTCTTTATATAAGCTCTGAAATTCAATGGAATTAACATACTGTTGGATATAGTTGTGAATGGACAAAAACCCTCGGGAAGTAAGGTTAACTTGAGAAAGTGTCTTTTCCAAATTGATTACGGATTGACAATATTTTAGAGTGGCTTCCAGATACCAGCCCTCTTTATGATAGTGATAATCTAACTTTTCCACTAACCCTAAATAACGGCGCACTTGGATCATGCTCTCCGCGAACATCTTGAGCCCCGATAGCAATTTTTGGTCAGATAAATCGCCGAAAACTTCCTGGCGATAGGTAATCAGGTCGAGATCTGCGATCGGTGTATAAAAGAACGGTTTCAAGTTGTAATCGTTCTTGCGGGTGGTAATCGTATCAACCACTTGATCGAGGTTCAAATCGGGAAAATAAAGCGGTTGAGTGGCTTTGTCAATATCGGAAATTTCATTAATAAAAAGAATGCTAGGAGGAATCATAACCGATACCTTTTTAGGGTTTGTGGATAGAATTGATGAGGAATGTATCCAATGTTTTCATGATGGATTC
>DYKV01000275.1 GCA_020722415.1 Anaerolinea sp. | reverse complement strand
CTTCAGGTAATCCCGATACGCTCCGCGATCGGGACACCTGAGCTTAACGTTATGCAGATAAAAGGCAATCACAGATGAAGAGCTTACTATTCGCCATAGTGATGATTGGCGTACCTGCTTTGTCCCTGCCAGCTGAGAAATGGCAGATTTACAACAACGACAAATACAAGTATGAAATACAATATCCTGACACCTATGAGGTAATCATCACCGGCCCAGAGAAGGAACGTGACGGCAGACGATTCCGAATTGCTGTGAAGAACATCACCCGCATGCACGGCATCGATATCGAAATATATCCCAAGCTATCTCTGGATCAAATCATGTCAAAGATGAAGGCTCCTAAATTGAGCGAGATCGAAGCTGGCGATGTAATTACAACTGGCAAACTTCACAAGATTACTTGGCAAAAGGCCATGGTCAATGGCATGACAGCCGTGAAGATGCAGGCAAGGTTTGCAGAGAACGATGAGTTGTTCCTGACTTCTCTGATCATGGATCAGGTGGTCTTTACTGCATATTTGTTGCCTGATGTTGGCCTCGACGAACCGTTTGTGGCACGGATCATATCAACTTTCAAATGGGAAACCGAAACGCATAACAAGCCGGATGCAGGCGACGGCAAATAGCCGCGCCTGATCCGCGACGTTAGGAGGACAAAGATGAACAACGAACAAATGGGCAACGAACGAACCAAGGAGGAACCAACCATGAACGAAGCAGAGCAACTTTCAATCTCTGATGAGTCGAAGAAAATTCCTCGGGAAGCCATAACTGGGATTTTGATAGATAAGCTTCTTGATTGCTTGAGAAGTGGTTACTTTTCAGACTTCTTCGAGAAAAATGAAAAGTGGTTGACCAAAACAGGTTTGCTCAGCCTGTATATTTCAGCATTACTTGGACTTTTGTCATCCGTTGTCTTGCCATTGAGATATGATCTTCATTTTTGGACTTGCTTCGGAGTTGGCATAGTATGGTTCTTCTCTTGCATTGTTATTCACTATACCGCTTGGAAATTTTTACCAGTCTTGTCCCATATTATTCAAACCACGCCAACCAAACTTTCATCCAAGGCTTTTCTTGATTCCCTTGCATTAATAGCTGGTATTACAGGAATAATATCCATATTGGGTGGCTTGTTTTTATGGATAAAAACATCATCTTTTGAAACATTTATTGCAGGTATTTTTATTTTTATTTTCTGCGAATATATACTCTCTCTTTGCCTCAATCCTAAAAACCTTAATATCGAAATAAGCGAGCAAACTTCCGTTGGGGAAGAGTTTCTCGGACTAATTTCATTTTTCATGAAAGGTTTTTTGAAATTGGTTCCAATTATATTTGGTTCAGGAATTATCTTTGGGATTATTAATCTTCTTGAACTATTGTTCATGAAGTTTGAGTATATGGGGCAAATCTTGACAAAGACTTCAGAAGTAGGGAATCTAACAGCAGTTTCTCTTTTGCCAGTAACAAGTTATTGCCTTTTCTTGGCTTACTATTTTGTTATTGACTTAGCTATGGCTATTCTTGCGGTACCAGTTAAGCTTGATCGTCTTGACAAACAAAAATAGACTCCCAAGGCGGCCTGTGGCCGCAACCAAAAAGAATGACCACAGAGCCGCAGAGTTTTTGAATAAATAATGGAGGGACGCGCTTGCGCGTCCGGAGTTTTGCAATTGGCTCATGAGGTTTGAGGATGAAAGATTTCATAGACAAGCATTCGGACATCATAGACTGTGTCCTTTCGGTTTTCGACAGAGTATTGTTCAAGGGGCATCTGCCGATCAGTTCATCCGATGGGATGACGAGTTTTCTTTCGAAGAACGGCATGCTCATCAAGGATTTCAAGAAAATTGTCCCCCAATATGCGTCGGCTCTAAATAATTATAAAGATTTTTTACACAGAACCCTAGAAGTAAGGGTCTAACAAATCAGTTCAGGGGACGGCTAATCGCCGCCCCTGACTTCTGCGTTGGCTGAGGAGGAAAACAGTGAAAACGATCACAAGATTATTCACGACAGTGCTGAGCTTGTCTTTCGCGGTGGCGACAACGGTGTCCGGTGAAGACAAAACCGCCATGTATCCGAAACAGATCAGCCCGAACATCAAAATAATCGGAGAAGGTTCTTTTCCCCACCACTCTGGTGTCACGGGCCTTGTCACTTTCACGAAGAAGGTCGGCGATCAATACGAAGTGTTTACAATGAAGCTGGACGGAAGTGAAGTCCGTTGCTTGACCAAGGACAAGGCAGCTTTGCGTGAGTGTGGCAACCGTGGTCAGTCATACTGGCATCCATCAGGCAAATACATCGTGTTCCATGCGGAGAATAGGAACCTAAGAAGGATTGGATTTGGCGCATCGGCCCGGCCCGGATGGGGGCGAAATTTCAATGTTTGGGTGATGACGGCTGACGGAGAGAAATTCTGGCGTCTCACGGACTACACTGACAACTGGGCCGTCATGGAGACCAAGTTCTCCCACGACGGAACCAAAGTGACGTGGAATGAGGAATACTCCATGGAGAAGTATCCGAACGGCAAGCCAGGCGACAAGCTCATGCCTTGGAGCAAACCGGACGGACCACCCAATGGCCACCCCGGTGCCTACCATACACGGGAACAATTCGAGTACCGAAAGGGTGAAGAAATGCTTTGTTGGCGCATTGTGTACGCCGACATCATCTTTGTTGATGATGTGCCAAAAACCTCAAACATCCGAAAAGTGAATCCTCCCGATGCTTTCACGCTCAACGAGGCCAACGGCTTCACGCCCGACGACAAGGGCTTCATTGGATGCTATTCTGATCTCAAAGCGAACCGGGGGCTGGCACGCTGGGGCGAGTTATACACCTGCGATCTCGAAGGCAAGCTGATTCGGCGATTGACCGACACCCTGTGGAAACATAACGAAGACCCCTGCTACTCGCCAGACGGCAAGCAGATCGCCTACAAGGAGACGAAGGGAACACCGGGTCAGGGCGACGAGATATTTGTTGCCGAGGCCGATGGGAAAAACAGAAAACAGCTCACGCATTTTTGCGATAAGGGATACCCGGAATATGATCCGAAGTCGGAGCAGGACGCAAACCGCAAGGTTTGGGGATCAGCAGGAACCAGAATCACGGAAATGTGTTTTAGCGCAGACGGCAAGCAGATCATATTTGGACGATGTCACGCCGAAACCCACAAACTGGGAGAGGCTCAAGCGGGAAATCTTGAGACTCTCAAGACTTTGACAGATATCCCCTCGTTCATATACGTGCTTGATCTGCCAAAATAGGAACAATGGAAAACACAGCCAACAAGTCGCTCCAGCGGACGGCTAACCGCCGCCGCTGAGCTTTGTCGTTAAAATCAAAAAAATATCTCGCACAAAGACGCAGAGGCTCGAAGGGGAACA
>DYKV01000274.1 GCA_020722415.1 Anaerolinea sp. | reverse complement strand
GAATTTCCCTAAATTGGGTGTTTTCTGCCCCTCGCCGGACATATCCAAATAAAGCAGCAGGTGGTAAAGTACAAGCCTGCGGAGAAGCTAATGGATGCCCTGATAATCATCTTGGCTGGTACTCATGATCTAGTAGAAGCCAACAAGCGGGTGCGCCTAGACCGAACTCTCCAGCAAGCGTCTGACCGGTATAGGCGGGCTGTGCACAAGGAATTACTCTGCATCAAGCTGACTCATTCGCCTCTGGTTTATGTGCGGGGCTTCCGCCCTGCTGGGGACTCTGCAAGTCGCCGTTAATTGATCTAAATTTATGTATGTATAACGGTTGGCGCTACCTGCGCTGGGGCAGGGACGGCGAAGCCGTCTGACTTGGGACATGGGTGAGGAGCAGAATCCCCAGCGTCAGGTGCACCTTGGTCAGGATGGCAAGCCATCATTTTTTTAGTACAGAAAAAGGCTCAGGCACCACACTTTAAAGTATACACAAAAATGGCAAGCATGCAAGCCTTACGGCGCGCATTCGGCAATTCTCAATCTGAAATAACCGTTCAGCCAGCTTGTTTGCAGGGTATATTCGGCGGGATAAATCCCCGCCTTACTTTGCCTAATTCGGCTAAATCGGATTAGCATACCAACCCGAAAGGCTTCTTTGCCCTAAGCCAGGACTTTAATCCGCCGAAATTGGCAGAAAATCGCCAGCCCAAATAGCTGTATGCAGCGGGATAAATCCCTGCCTAACTTTGCCTGAGCCAACTAAATCCGATTAGCATAACAGCCCGAAGGGCTTTTTTAGACTGAGGCAGGACTTTAGTCCGTCGAACATTTTTCACTGGCTGGGCAGCCCGCAGGGCTTTTTTTTAGACTGAAGCAGGGCTTTAGTCTGCTAAGCTAGGTAGAAAATAGCCAGCTGAAAGAGTTACGATCTGAATTAACCAGTGAATGTCCCAAATTAGAGGCGCACTAGATGAGTTTTGTGTAAGCCTTGCGAGCGATTACAAGATAAATGGAGAACTGCTGGCGCGCATTGGTGGAGAAAAACCCCGTGGGTGCACCATGGTAACCGCTCTCGATGATTTATCTACTGGCAGCGCATAATGCGACCCGGATTAAGACGATGACTTTCTCGAAGCGCCCCACAATCCATACAACTTTTTACAGAGCTGTTTCTTAGGACGTTTGGTTGGCTGGCGTTTTGTTGCACAAGACTCTACTTACTGTTGAGAAGTGATTCACGCTCGTAACCCACGATAATAACGCCTTTCGATGTGACCTTGCTTTTCGTTAATTTGAACGCTGCCGCGAGCGTGCCATCAGCAAATAATCGCTTTCCAGCGCCTAAAGTTATTGGATATATCATTAGCCAGAAAACATCAACTAAATCATGTTTGATAAGTGTCTGAAGTAGTTTGCTACTTCCCCAAACGTGTATATCCGGCCCTTGCTGTTGCTTGATTTTGGCGACTTTTCCGGCAATATCTCCGTTTAAAAATATAGACGGCTGCCAATTGCTAGAAGTCCTAGTATTCGATGCAACGTACTTAGTCGCTGAGTTGACGTTAGGCCATACGTCAACATGTTGAGGCCAGTATGGTTCCCAAATTTCAAAAGTCCTGCGTCCTACTAGCAGGTCGAACTCCGCATTCATTTGCTTTCTCAACGCGATTCCAAGGCTTTCATCGGAATATCCCGCTATCCACCCGCCATACGTGAAGCCATCGCTGGTGTCTTCGTCTGTCCCACCTGGGGCTTGGATAACACCATCAAGAGAGATATGTTCAAGCACAATAATTTTTCTCATGACAGCGTTCCTTCAATGTTTGGGCTATTATAATGCAATACTGTTTTCAGCGAAGCCGGCTAATAGCTTGCGTGTCAGCCGCCCGGTGTGACAACGCGCCTAACAAAATTGGAGCATCACACAAATGAAGCCGGCAACTAGAGGGTTTTCGATTAGGCAATCGGCTGGAAGCGCTTGTTGGGCGTTGCCCTACAATGACAAACCTCACTGGAGATAGAAAGCGAAACCCCGCAATGCCTTCTCTTACCTTGCGGGGCTTGTACAACGGCTTACTACGGTGATGTACCCACCGGTATCATCTGATACTCAATCTGTGTCGGCAATCCCACCCGCCGTGAGGCATCCAGGATCTCCAACGATACCAAGTTGCCCGCCTCATCATAATCCAGAATCACCCCCGGCTTGTCCTCATCACTCTCTGCCACAGCCGTCTCAATAAAGATTACCGTCAGGGTGTCTGTCTCACCATCATATATCACTTTCATGTTTCCTCTCTCCAGTACTTTTCAAGCCGGCTGGTCCGATAGACCGTGACCACCTCTGCCGGTCGCCGGTCAATGTCTACAAACACCCGCAGCAAATACGTCCGGACCGGCTTGCCATGCTCAACCCGCGACTGGCAAACCACTCGTCCGGGCCGCACCTCCTCCGTCTGCTCCGGCGCAGCCAAGGCTTGTGCTACCTCGGCCTCAGTGATCTGCCGACGCTCCATCTCCAAACGAGCATGGTCGGTAAGACGGTATTCGGTGATGGGTGACGTCTTCGACATAGCCATTGCCTTTTCGTTTCACTCAAGCTCTCCGCGACCAGCCCTATTATACACCATTGCCAGGTGCGTTGCATCTTTTTAGCAATTCTCAATATGAAATAAACGTTCAGCCAGCTTGTTTGCTAGTTATATTCGGCGGGATAAATCCCTGCCTTAGTTCATGGAAGTCGGCTAAAGCCGACTGGCTGGGCAGCCCGAAGGGCTTTTTTGTACTGAGGCAGGGCTTCCAGCCCGCCGAGTTTGGCAGAAAATAGCCCGTTGGAACTGTTCCAATCTGAATTAACCCATAAATGAGTCCACTGCAAAAAAGGTTGTTTTTAATGCAAAGCCCGCAAAGTCGCCATGAATTTCAAAAAGACGCTTGATTTTTTGTCTGCTTCATCCAATATTTTCTCAATTTTCTTGAGCCACATTTATATTTCTTTGCGTCTTGGCGACTTGGCGTTAAATATTTTATCTTTTGCAGTTCAGTAAATAAATGTTTCCTTTTTGAGGAGAGCTGGATAGTTTTTACGAAAGGCTTCCAAACGATTTCTTAGCAAATTGAGAATTGCTGGCATCTTTAACCAAGGCCGCACTTAACTATGGGCATGGTTGACTACTTCTTCATAACAGCATCTATCTTGCCATAGTCATAAATGATGTTGCATTATGACAGCATCTACCTAGTCAGCAAGAACCGGCTTGGGCCGTTTACGGTTTTAATATAAACCATTTTTTCAGAAAGATCAAAGAACTTCGTGGCTAAAAACTTCTCGACCAACTCCGCGAAACCCTGCGCATCAAATACTACTCCTACCACACCGAAGAAGCTTATGTGGACTGGGTGCGCCGCTTCATTCTCTTCCA
>DYKV01000273.1 GCA_020722415.1 Anaerolinea sp. | reverse complement strand
GCTCGTCGTTTAGCGGCAACTCTTGCGAGAAAGCGTCCTTCTCCAATTGTTCGGGGCAAACCTGAAATTTGGGCTTGCGCAATCATTTATGCTCTTGGCACTGTCAATTTTCTTTTTGACAAATCACAAACTCCTCATATAAGAGCAGATGAATTATGTGCTGTGTTTGGAGTCAGTCAAAGTAGCGGCGCAAATAAGGCAAAATTTATCCGCGACACGCTAAAAATGTATCAACTTGATCCAAATTGGTGCTTGCCAAGCCAAATAGACAACAATCCTATGGTATGGATGTTGCAGGTCAATGGTATGGTGGTAGATATTCGTCAAATGCCCCGCGAAGTTCAGGTGATTGCTTACGAAAAAGGATTAATACCTTACATTCCAGCAGACCGATAAAAGCCTTGCGCGCTTGTGTAGCAGTCTAGCAAGTCAAGGCTCCATGTTATAGTATTACCGGGCAACATTTGTATCGAACGCGCAAATGTTGTAGACATTGATGTCGCCGTTTGGTTGCGGCATGAATGCCGCGTTACGTTATTGCTAAAGTCAAAAGTTCGAGCAATAATTTTGTCAAGTTGGTAAGCCGGTTTTCTTACAGCCAGTGAGTTTGGCGCAACAAAAAGCCGCTTAGCTCAGCGTTCTTCTCAGAAATAACTCACGCAGGGGAGAGTTGGAAACCGAGTTTGGCGGCTTTCTTTTTGAAGTATTTGAGCTGTTGTTGGCGAAACTTCTCTTCTTATTCTACCACGCTCGAAGGTTGGTACTCGACTTTGAACTATAACATGCGTTAATACACGCGGGTGATCAGGTGGGCGGTGGCCATAGCAGCCTGAGCCAGGCCGATGTGCGCTTTCATGCACCGCTAGAATGCCCCAAAGGCGCAGTCAGCACGCATCACCGAGGCGGCTGCCTGAATGTTGAAATGTCTTCTGACATGGAAACATACGGGTTCCCTTATTTAGGGCAAGGCGGTGGGGTCGCCAGCGGATGACATACTTCTCGATACAAGGCCGCCATAGGCGCAACCCCCAACTACGCTAGATGTTGACAGATGGCACTTGCTCCGGCCGGTTCAATATCGTCCGCCGGTTGCAGAAAGCGAGGCCCAGCAATCAGTTTACGCATGACATCGTCAATTGCTTCTTCGGTAAACAGGTTCATTGCAATACACAACAGTACCACCAACACCATGGTCAGCTTGCGGAGGCATAACTCGCTGACACCCAAACCGGAGAAAACGGCTTCGATCCGAGACAGAGAGATGACCTGGCTGAGAATATCCAGGCCGACTCCCTGTGTCCAATGGACAGACGGTTCAATTTGGCGTAAACTACGTACCATGGGGATGACTCTTTCGTCGGGTGATTTGATAAGATAACCCAAGCATGCCATAAAAGTGACACAAGGAATCATCTCTTTTTCGCTTATCTAAACAGTATTGCGTCTAAGTGTGGTGACACCCGTTTCGCTGCGAGGTTGGATTATGGATCTTATTCCTACACTCATAGTAATTGGCTTTCTCCTTTTCTTCGCGTTCGTCCTGTATCTGGGCATTCGAACCAACCGGGATGACTCGAGAAAGAGACAACAGATTTTACAGACTCTGGGCTTCGTCCCCGTGGAAGCAGACCAGGCGCTTACGAGCAAAATTTCCCACTTGTACCAACGCCCGGGCGTGCAGAACCGTTATCAATTGTGCAATGTTTCCCGCAGGGCTATCCCAGATGGGGAGATGTACTTGTTCGATCTCGGGGAGACGTCCTCAGACGGAGATACCTCCTGGGAAAGACAGGTAGCAGCGATCATTTCACCGTACCTGAATTTGCCCCACTTCGTGTTGTTTCCCAAAGCAGACCAGAAATTTGCGTTGAGCGGCCTTACAAATCGGGTACTGGAGTGGGGAATATCCAAACTGGGAACTCGCATCGAATATCCCGAATTCCCGACTTTTGACGCCCGCTATGTTGTTACCTCCATGGACGAGCCGGGTTTCATGCGCGCTTTCCTGGATGATCGGATAGCACAGTATTTTTCGCAAACGCAAATGTACATGCTGCTGCACGGCATGGGGAATATTTTTACTTTTGCTGAGATAGATCCTCACTTCAAGCCATTGGACCAGGAGCGCATGGGCCGACGCGTCAGCCGCGCGCTGGAAATATTCCGCCTGTTTCAAAAATTATAATCTGCTCTAGCGTATATTCCCGGTGGTTATGTCGATCCATCCCCCTAGTTTTGCTTGCCAGCGAACTCTTTGTCTTCCGGTTTGGAGCGCGCTGGTTGGGAAACGCAATAGGCTACCTGATTGGCTTTTCCTTTTACTGGTCTTTCTGGTGTCTGCTGATCCCCTGGCTGGCACTGGGCAGGCGATCACTGGTAGGACTGTTCCCCGATAGCGCGGCGCTCTTTTCCCGACGAAACTAGCTTGCCACGCTGGTCTGGTTGGCGGTAATCGCGACTGCATTCTTGATGTCCGGACGGGAATTCCTCAAAGCCTCGTCGCTGATGATTGGGGTTTCCCTTCCCCGGACGATCGTCAATGGCTTTTGCGAAGAATTGCTCTGGCGTTGGTTGTACGTTAAACTATTCCCCAACAAACCCTGGCTGGGATTGGTTTCTCCTCGTCCTGTTCGTTCTGTATGGCTTCATCGCCGGCTTCATCCTGCCAATGGCCGCGCCTTCTACCGCAGCACGGAATTGACGGCAGACATCACCTACTCAATCGTCTACACCCTGTTCTTAGGCTTGTTCATCTCGTGGCTATTCCAGCGCGGCTTCAGTCCCGACAGCAAAATGCAGAAATGGAAGGTGACGCCCGTCGGCGCGTGGCTGTTTGACCTGCTGGAAAACATCGGCATTGTGATGATGCTTTCAGCCTGGCCGAGTCAACCTGTTGTGGTCGCGTGGTTGACGACGCTTTTCACCGTGCTCAAGTGGCTGTTCGTGGGAGCGAGCATTCTGCTCTCGCCGGCCGGGCTGGTGATGGCGGCGAAAAACAGATTCAAGAAAAGCACATAGCAAAGATATGTTAAACTTGGACGCATGAATCCGCTCTCCCCTTCCGCCCAGAAAATACAAGACCTGCTCCACTCGCTTGGATACGACTACACTGTGATCGAACATGTTGCGTCCACGCGCACCGCGCAGGAAGCGGCGGAGCGCACCGGCTGTGAACTCGGGCAAATCGTCAAATCGCCGATTTTCCGCGGCAAGACCAGCGGCAAACCGATTTTGGTGTTGACCAGCGGCGCAAATCGCGTGGATGAGAAGCGCATCGCGGAACATGCCGGCGAGCACATCGTCCGCGCCGACGCGGATTTCGTGCGCGCGGTGACGTGCTTTGCCATTGGCGGCGTCCCGCCCCTTAGCCACGCGCAAAAGATGGAGACCTATCTCGATGAAGACCTTCTGCAATATGAAACCATCT
>DYKV01000272.1:3180-3430 GCA_020722415.1 Anaerolinea sp. | reverse complement strand
CGAAGGCAACAGAAGCGGTGAAGACCCTGAAAAGCAGCCGTGAAGAACTCTCCGGCAGGCTCAGGGCGGGTTTTGACGCGCAGGCGCAATACTTCCATCAGCCGCAATCCGCTGCCATATATGATCTGGGCCATGATGCGGTAAATCCCCTCCATATTTTCGATGACAGCCTTCGCCTCGGCCTTGGAGAGTACGATGGGGACGCGTTTGGGTTTGCTGGGACGCAGGGCGGTCAGGGCGGTTTCATCCA
>DYKV01000272.1:0-3136 GCA_020722415.1 Anaerolinea sp. | reverse complement strand
CGCTGAGGGCTTCACTTCGACAGGCTCAGTGCAAGGATTCTGGGTGGAGGCGGCAAAGTTCTTTTCGACGGCCAGATGGGTAATGAACTGGTTGATTTCAGCAACGCCCATTTCACGTGGGTGACGTTTATGGTGGTAGAGGATGTACTTACCGACCCAGCCCACGTAGGTATCTTCAGCGCGGTAGGAGTAGTGTTTGAAGCTCAGTGTTTTGCGGAGCTGGTCGAGAGGTTTGTTAGCCACGAAGTTCTTTAATCTTTCTGAAAAAATGGTTTATACTAAAACCGTAAACAGCCCAAGCTGGTTTTTGCTGACTAGGTAGATGCTGTCATATTGCAGCATCATTTATGACTATGGCAAGATTTAGACTGTTATGAAGAAGTAGTCAACCAAGCCCATAGTTGGGCAGGTTGGGCAAAACTAGAGATATTGTGTATAATGGAAGCATGAGCGAATATTCTATATCCCTGGTCAGTATCTTATCCCAACTCAAGAAAATGCTGCCGTTATTACGCGCAAGGTATCATGTGCGTACATTAGAAGTGTTCGGATCATACGTGCGTGGAGAAGCGGGGAGCGAAAGTGATCTGGACTTGCTGGTTACATTCAATGATGTGCCGACGCTATTTCAATTTATTGCGCTTGAGAACTACCTGAGTGACAACTTGGGGGTACAGGTGGATTTGGTCATGAAGGATAGTCTGAAACCCGCGATCAGAAAGTATATTTTGGCAGAAGCGCAAGCGATATGAGTGAGCAGGTATACCTGGATTACGTTCGGGATATGCTAGAGAGTGCAGAAAAGGCACTCGAATTTGTGCGTGGCATGAAATACGATGAATTTGCGAGCGATGAAAAGACCCAATATGCGGTAGTAAGAGCGCTCGAAATTATTGGAGAAGCGGCGAAGAAGGTGCCGATAGATTTTCGGGAGACCTATTCGGAGATACCGTGGCGTGAGATAGCAGGGGCAAGAGACAAACTGATCCACGACTATATTGGCGTCAACTTATCGGTTGTGTGGCGTACGCTACAAGACGACCTGCCACCGTTAATTGAGCAATTGAAAAGCCTGCTAATTGATTTCGGCATGTTGCCCAAGTAGAAACTGCCCAACATTGGCTGCAGCGGACAGCGGCTTCGCCGCTCCCAAACCACGCTCAATTTGCCCTTAATCGCTTTGGTTGGCTAACCCCTCTTGCCTACTCCACCGCTGCCGCTGAGCCATACCGTTGATTCACGCGGATAAAATAAATTTGGTGATTAGTGACTGTAAATCATGCTTATAAAGTCTGTGGTTTGCTTTAGAACAACCCTTTTATTGTTTTTCAACACGCGATCAAGATACCCCAATGGTTCACCTGCCAACAATATTATCGCTTCATTTGATAGCACGCTAGCGATACCAAGTCGTTTCTGCAATGTATTTAAAAGTTCTTCCAGCAAGAAATCAGCTCTATCCGCCGACTACACTAAAACGAGCAATAGTTATCTAACAGCGTAGCGTTATTCAGTAGGATTGCCATAGAGAGGTGATGTAGATTCTATATTTTCCTCAGCAGGGAGGATGAAAAATACCACAACGCTAACATCAGTTCAAGATCGTCTAAGACGATTAACCCACATCCCCTTTTCTTCCTTCACATAGGAATCCGCGAATTTTCGGGTCTTAATTTTCTAAAAACCCTTTGGAAATTTCCCTTACTTCATCTAGATTTCATCTTCGCCAGCTAAAATGTGATGGATTTATGGAGTAAATGTGCTTGATATATTAACTTCTTTCTTATCAACCTATGGTTATTTACTAGTTTTTGGCTTAATTTTATTGGAAAGCGCGGGATTGCCTTTACCAGGTGAAACCATGCTGGTTATTGCTTCCGCCAGCGCAGCGAATGGAAACCTTTCAATCGTTGGTGTAGTGATAAGCGCTGCGCTTGGTGCAATAATCGGTGATATGGGAGGTTATTGGTTTGGTCGGACTGGCGGATCCTATATTCTAAAGATTGTAATGGGCAATTCCTATGATAAACATTTAATCAAGGGGCAGGCATTTTTTAACCGATATGGTGCAGCTTCGGTTTTTCTAGCCCGGTTTGTCCCGGTTGTTCGCATCATTTCCGCTAACTTCGCCGGCATTACTGCCATGCAATTTCAAGTTTTCAGCCTCTATAACGCAGCGGGGGGATTAGCTTGGGCGACCGTAATGGGAAGTATCGGATATTTTTTTGGAAAGAATCTCCCATTGCTTGAATCGATCATGAAACGGTTGGGTATGGGTGTAATAATTTCCATTGGGATTTTATTTTTGGCAATCTGGGTTACGCGGATACTGATTCATAACGAAACTCAAAGTATCGCCATTCTGGAAAGAATTCTTGCCCAAATAAAAAACAGAATAAATCAAATCTGGTTGACAAATCGTTTCAACATTAATCAGCAACGGCTGCTATACTTTGTTACCGGTCTGCTATTGGCTCTCTTTTTCGGGTGGATGTTCGGCTCGTTAGCCGAAGACGTCAGCAGGAAAGACTCTCTAACAAATTATGATGTTGTAATCGGCAGTTGGTTCCTTGCTCATGCGACTGAAGATAGCTCTGAGTTTTTCTTTGGGATCACACAACTAGCTAGTCTATGGGTAATTGGACTTGGAAGCCTTATTTTGTCAGCCTGGCTGATTATTCGTAAAAATTGGACGGAATTTTTTACAACCTTAACCAGTATTGGCGGTGGGATTTTACTTAACCTCCTCCTTAAAAATATATTCTTAAGGCAAAGACCGGATTTTCCAAATGCCTTTTATCGTGAAAGCGGATACAGTTTTCCTTCCGGGCACGCAATGATGTCGGTATTATTTTATGGAATAATGTCGTACTTAGTAATTAAGATAATAAAGGGTTGGAAGTGGAAAGTCTCGATGACAATAGGAGCACTTACCCTGATATTATTGATTGGTCTCAGCCGCATAGCATTGGGGGTCCACTATTTGACAGATGTGTTAGGTGGTTGGTCGGCTGGATTAACTTGGTTGATCACCTGTATCCTTTTATTTGAAACCTCTCTTTACCCCCAGACGCAATCCAAGTCATCCCTCTTCTAACGTAAAATAAAATCATCGCGATTTTATTTGTGATAACTT
>DYKV01000271.1 GCA_020722415.1 Anaerolinea sp. | reverse complement strand
GATTTACTCCTTCGGAAGTTTTTGAAAAAGAGAAGATTATGCTCGAATTTCTTGCCGTTGAAAGAGCACGTAACCTAACGCAAACAGTAAAATGGTCACGGCGATTAAACCAGTGAACTGCGGCCAAATTAACAACAGACTCTGTCTAAGCGGTAAAGGCGAACCCATCACCGCCCCTTCTAGTTGAACGGGCAAGAGAAAACCGGTACTGCGCACAGTTGGCTGCAAGATTGCGATCATGCTCTCCGCATAAAGAGTATTGGGCGAGATACGCGAGAGGGCAATTTGTGTCTCCGTTTGGCGGATTATTTCATCCATGGTGCCATATTGGACTGGGCTGATCGTTTGGGCAAATAGACTCGCCAATATACCCCAGAACACCGTAAAGAATAACCAAACCGCAATTGAAGCTAACGCAGCGGTTGCTGGTTGGCGAAATACGATCGAGAAAACCACTGCCACAGCCAGCCAAATCCCGCCATAAAAGATTGTCGTCAGCAAAAACCATAGACTACGGGCTACTTCTTCTGTGCTGGGTGGCAAGCCTAAGCCGACGATGCCCAACCCAAAAATAAGCAACCAAATGACGGTTAAAACCAGGGATAGCGTGAAAAAAGCACCTAAAAATTTTCCCATGAGGAGCGCATCCCGGTAAATGGGTTGCGCCAGTACGCGGGATAAAGTCCGCCGGCTGAACTCTGCATTGATGGAATCGAACGCCAAAGCGATGGCAATGAGCGGGACAAGAAAGATGAGAAAGTTGATGAAAGATGGTAAAGGATCCTTTGAGGTTGTGAATAATTTGAGAAAGAGATAGGGGTCCTGGCCGACTGTTTCGCGCAATTGTTGCATCGCTGAATAAACCGATCCAGCAGCAGTGAGAACAATCAAAATTTCCAGAATGCGCATACGGGCGCTGGTCATGTGGTCAGCCATTTCTTTTGTCACCACCGCCCATAAGCCCGTCCAAGGCGAACCTTCTCTTTCGATTGGAGGAGTGGGTTGCTTAGTTTTGCGAGGCATTTTTCACCTCCTCAAAATAGCGGGCATAGATATCGTCCAGACTTTGCGCTTCAACATCTAAACGCAAGAGGGCAGCACCACTTTGGACCACCGCCCGAGCCACATCAGAGCGAATATCATGTTCCGCTTCCACTTCATAGTATTTTCCATCTTTCGCATGTACGCCAACCTGACCTGGAACTCTCTTTAAGGCGTTCATGATAACATCTTTATCGCCATCAGCTTCGAGGATAACTCGATAAGCGCGCCCTAACACTTGCTTTGCCAAATTGGTGACCGATCCTTCGAGGACCATTCGTCCTTTGTGGAAAAGCCCAACCCGATCGCATACCGCTTGAACTTGGTGGAGCAAGTGTGAAGACAGCAGGATAGTGATACCTTCTTTCTTCAAATCTCGGATCATTTCCAAAAATTCGCGCGCTCCTTCGGGGTCTAACCCCTGAGTCGGTTCATCCATAATGATCAATTGGGGCTGCTTGATCAGCACATCGGCAACGCCCAATCGCTGGCGCATACCACGCGAGAAGGTCGCAACCCGCTGATCTACTTCTTCACTCAAGCCAACCCGCATTAACACCTCGTCAATTCGTTGATATGCCTGACTTCCGGACAACCCGTTTAGTTTCGCAATGTAAATTAAGTTTTCCCGAGCAGTCAGTTCATCATAAAAACCGACCATATCTGGAATATAGCCAACCCGAGACTTGACACTGAGGGTTTTGCGCGAGGGATCCATCCCCAACACGGAAACTTTTCCGGAGGTTGGATCGGTGAGACCAAGCAGCATTAAGATAGTGGTGGTTTTTCCAGCTCCATTTGGACCCAGTAAACCAAACACCTCCCCATGTTGCACTCGCAAGTTCAAGTTGTTTACTGCGATAAAACGATCATATTTTTTGGTCAGGTTAAACGTTTCAATTACATTTTCACCCATCCCTGACCTCCTTTCTTGTTAGCGGCGTCCAAAGCGCATCACTGCTAACGCCACAACACCGACGGCAATCGCGATCAAGATCACTCCCACAATACCCCATAAGGTTGAAGTGAGAACAGTGATGCGGAATTCAGCTGTCTTCGATGCACCTTCGCTGGGTTTGGCAGTGATATTCACCATATAATCACCAGCTACCGCTTTGTCACTCGGCCGAATATGAGCGGTGACATCCACCTGCTGGTTTGGTCCTATTTCTTCAATCTTGGCGGGATCAAAAGATACCGTCCAACCGGTAGGTTCCGTTGAACTCAACTCGATCCCGCGGGCTGCCGCGCTACCATCATTACGAATGGTGACCTTGATGGACGAATCTTTGCCAGCGTAAGCCTGCCCAGATAGACGACCATCCGGAGCGGTTACAGTTAGGCTGGCTTGGCCGGTGACTTCGGCAGTCAAATCTAGTTCAGCGCTGGCTTGTGATCCTTGCGCCATGATCTTAATTGGGTAAGTGCCCGCAGGTACATCCGCGATAGGTGATACTTCGATTGAAAGATTCTTAATATCCTTGGAGGGTAACGGAAGATTGGTTATTTCTTGGCCGGCCAGGCGGAATTTTACCTGGAATACATTAGGCGCATCTGCGGTCAAATTGACCGAAGGTTCATCACTCCCATCATTTTTCAAAGTGACATTGTAACGAAAAGTGGTGGTCGGTGAGCCGGTTAAGGTAGGTAGATCACAACTTAAAGTGATCGAAGGCGGTAATTTCTCCTGAACAGTTAGTTGAATGGTTAACTCACTCTGTTCCGATTCGCCTTTTGCCCGAACTACAAAGGTATAATCTCCCGATTTTTCATTCTTGGGTGGTTCAAGCCGAATTTCAATGTTGGTATCGTTGGTTGGTTCCACATAAGCAGATTTGACGATCTTTCCTTGACCACGGAAGGTGACAGTCCAGCCTTGTGGAACGGTAACCGCTTCTAACTGCACCACTTGAGGCGCCTTGCCACCCCGCAGGATTGCATCCACAGAGACGGTTTCGCCTAATCCCACTACCTGACTAGGAAAACTAGTAAAAAGCGTTAGCGGACCAGGAGTGGGGGTGGGAGTTGCATCCTGAGCCACTACTGGGTTAACAGTAGAGATGAACAATAGCGTTAAGACGATTAGTGAGAAAGCAACAAATATACGGCGCATAGATTAACCTCCTATATTTTTTTGTTATTTGTATTGATTACGTAATTTGCAATTATATTGCTTTTACCTTTTTTGTGTTAAAGAAAAAATGAGCGCGGAAGGACTCCTGCCTTCACCCATGGCATGGCAAAATGTCAACGCCAATAAGTTACGCGCCCGAACAGTTTATATTTTACCATGAACTCGTAAAACTGTCAAAATTTAACTGAAACTATTTTTTCATCAAATCAGATAAGAGGCATAGGGTAGATAATATGGATAAGATCTATAGGATGGATAAAAAAGACATGCATC
>DYKV01000270.1 GCA_020722415.1 Anaerolinea sp. | reverse complement strand
ATGGAAATATGATGGCTTCACTTTGGCAAATTTTTGTTCTTTTCACCCGTGTCGCAATGTTTTCCTGGGGAGGCGGGCCTGCCTCTTTAGCCCTGATGCAACGTGAGACCACTTCTGCCGGTTGGGTGACTGTGGATGAATTTGCAGATGCGGTAGCGGTGGGAAATGCACTGCCAGGTCCAATTGCTGCTAAAGTTGCCGTATTTGTTGGTTATAAACTAGCTGGTATTCCTGGAGCCATCGCCGCAGCCACAGGCACAGTAATCCCAACTACTCTCCTTATGCTTCTCATAATTGTCGCTTTCTACAACATTAAAGACAGCAAGACGGTGCAAGCTATGTTGCGTGCAGTCCGCCCCGCCATTGTTGGATTACTCCTCTGGACTGCTTACGATATGGCGTATACAGTTTGGGGTGTAAAACGCTTAGGTTGGCACAATGCCGTTTTATACGGTTGGGACAAGGGGTTGATTATGCTTACTACATTTGGGATCTTGACTTTCACAAAAATTAACCCCGTTTATATTGTGATCGCCACAGCTCTATTAGGCTTTATCCTTTACCGATAATAACCCCTCGACCGCAGTCAAACCCCGATCGAGCGCTTTCTGGTTCACTTCTTCGGTGCCTTTGGGAGCCCGAGCGATGATTGCTTTTTGAATCGCTTCGCGGCTCACCAAGTTGGTTAAACCAACCAAAATCCCTAGAGAAACCACATTTGCAGTAATTGATTTTCCGGTAGCTTCAACAGCCATGCGGGTGATCGGTAATTTAATCGCATTAGTCAATGGCACTCGGCGCACTTTTTCTGAATCCACGATCAATAGGCCATCCTTTTTTAAATTAGAGGCATATTTATCACAGGCTTCTTGGCTCATAGCTACCAAGAAATCGGCATTGATTACTTCTGGATAATCTATCTCGCCATCACTGATAATTACTTCTGCTTTACTAGAGCCGCCACGTGCTTCTGGACCATAAGTCTGGGTTTGGACAATGTTCTTACCATCATATATGGCTGCAGCTTCAGCCAGAATTACACCAGCCAAAATCATCCCCTGTCCGCCTTCTCCGGCAAGGCGAACTTCAATGCGGTTGAAAGCGTTTTTCCCACTCATTCTAAACCTCCCGGGCCAGCACGCATGTATTCTTTCCCAGTCACAGACGCTTTTGCTCGTTCAATGACTTTATCATATAATGATGAGTAGTCTGGTTTATCAATATTATGCAAAACACCACGAATAATTTTTAGCGATCGTTCCTCTGGGGTTAGTTTTTCTGCGGCGCTTAGCGATATACTCATTTCTTTCAATTGATGCATCATTTCTACTGCACTGCCTATCTTATTCAAGCGCCCAAAGGTTGTATGGCAATAACTAACCGCCTCCACCAAGCTGAAACCCACTTTTTGAATAGCATGCTCAATAAATTTATCTAATTCCACCGCATGATAAACTGTGCTGCGCGCAACATAGGTTGCCCCTGCTGCAATTGCTAATTCGCAAATTGGGAACGGTGGTTCCACATGGCCATAGGGAGCAGTTGTAGCCCGCATTTCAAGTGGAGTTGTTGGACTATACTGTCCTCCAGTCATCCCATAAATTTGGTTATTGATCACGATTGCAGTCAGATCGATATTTCGGCGAGCAGCATGGATGAAATGATTCCCCCCTATAGCTAACGCATCTCCATCTCCCATGATTACAACTACCTTCAATTCTGGTTTGGCTAATTTCAAACCGGTGGCAAAAGCCAAAGCCCGCCCATGGGTGGTATGCATGGTGTTGAAGTCCATATAAACCGGCATACGCCCTGAACAACCAATCCCAGAAACTAATGCTATCTTGTTTTTATCTAAACCCATGCGATCAATGGCGCGAATCAATGCCCCCATGACAATTCCAATCCCGCAACCACTACACCAAATATTGGGAAATTTTTTTGTAGTTCTCAGATAAGAATACGCTGAACGTTCGTCTTTATCCATCTTATCTTCCCTCAATCGCTTGCAAAATCATTTGTGGAGAGATCATCTCACCATCCGCTCGATTAACCCGCACAACCTTATGCTTTCCAACAGCTCGCTCTACTTCCAATGCCAATTGTCCCAAATTCATTTCCGGGACAATTACTCGCCGCGCTGACCGCCCTATTCTCATAACCGCTTCTTCTGGGAATGGCCAAATAGTGTAAAGGGTTAATAAGCCAATATTATGGCGGTGGTTCCGAGCCAAGCGCATGGCATGCCTGGCACTCCGAGATGTCACCCCATAGGCAATAATAACCGTATTCGCGTCATCGGTTTCCTCTTCTTCGAAGAGCAAAATATCCTCAAGATGATTGTTAATCTTTCGTTGCATTCTTTCAACCAGAGGATTTATTTCATCTAAGCGTTGAGTAGGATAACCCATCACATCATGAAATAAACCGGTAATATGATAACGATAACCCGAACCAAAGCTAGGCATAGGTGGCACATCGCCAATCGTATCTCCATAAGGTTTATACCACTCTGGCGGCACATTGGTTCCCATGCGATCTATCACGGTCAAACTCTCAAAAGGCGGCATTTCAAATCTTTCTCGCATGTGGGCAATAACCTCATCCATGAGCAAGATAACCGGCGTTCGGTATTTTTCCGCTAAATTGAAAGCAGTGACAGTTAATCCAAATGCCTTGGGAACTGAATTTGGGTACAAGACGATAATGGGATGGTCGCCATGCGTTCCCCAACGAGCTTGCATAACATCCCCTTGAGATGGACTGGTTGGTTGGCCTGTGCTTGGTCCTAATCGTTGCACACTGACAATTACACATGGGACTTCGGTCATGGCAGCATACCCAATATGCTCTTGCATTAAGGAAAACCCAGGCCCGCTGGTGGCGGTCATTGATTTAACTCCCCCCACAGATGCACCTATACAAGCAGCCAAGCTGGCGATCTCATCTTCCATTTGAATAAATTTTCCCCCATATTTAGGTAATTCTCTGGATAACATCTCCGCTATTTCAGAAGAAGGGGTAATCGGGTATCCTGCATAAAAACGACAACCTGCCGCCAGAGCCCCCCAACCGACGGCTTCATTTCCTTGCATTAATGTAACAGCCACCCTGCCTCCTTGTAGAATATTCTTAATTTTCAATAGGTTTGACGATAATGGCTAAATCAGGACAATGGGTATCACACCAGTGACATGCGGTGCAGTTTTCTGGATGAGCAACATAGGGTATTTCGTTAGCTCCAATTGCCAACACACCGGTTGGGCAAAATTCCACACACAACCGACAACCTTTGCACCAATTCGCAAAGATCACTACTTTGCCGCGTGGTTTTCGGGGAGCTTTTGCCTCTAACTTTTTTTCCCTTGGTGTGTGTGATTGAATAGTCGTTTCTGCCATTTTTCATCCTTATCGTATTTCTTGGATAATTTAACTCAATTTTAGTTGACTTTA
>DYKV01000021.1 GCA_020722415.1 Anaerolinea sp. | reverse complement strand
ATACAAAACGAACCAAAATGCTATCAATCGATACCTACCCCGCGAACGGGAGAGGGTAACGCTTGGATTCTAACTTTTCTGGTATTTATCGTTTGGTTTTTCATGCGTTTATCTGGGCAGACTATACCCCTGAGTGTAACGTTTTTTCTGATTTTCATGATGTTAACTGCCTCATTAATTAGTTTGGGAAACTGGGTCGAACGGCGTACACGGATAGAGCTAGATGCAGAAGGAATCCGCTTTGAAAACGGTTTACGCAAAGTGAGAATGCAATGGGATGAAATCCACGATGTCTGGGTAAAACCAGCCGTATGGGGTAATCGAGTGCGAGTGAGCGGCAAGGGTAAGCAGTTTGACTTTCATACTTTGGGTGAGGTAAAATATAAAGGATTGGTCAAAGCGCACACCGGCTTTGCTGAGGGTGAAGAGCTGATTAGATTGATTGTTCTCAACAGTGGCTTAAGCATTGCCGCTGATAGAGGAAATATATTAATATATACCCGGAAGAATGAGAATGGGATGGGCAGCCCCCATTAATCAAGTAGTTTAAAAACCCTGTCTATAAATTGAGATATTTTTACTCTTTAAACCCTCTCCGGGAGAGCGTGGATACATATACAGAATTTTGCTTGGAGGCATGAATGACAAGAGATATGAGCATTGATGAACAGGTCGAATACCTGATGCGCGGCACGGATTACGGCGACGAAGATCTCAAACAAGCAATGGCCAAAGAATTACGCCAGCGATTGCTGGAAGCGCAACAAGAAGGCCGCCCATTACGCGTTTACTGCGGTTATGATCCACGCACTGCAGATTTACATCTTGGACATACGATCACGATGCGAAAATTACGCCAGTTTCAAGAGCTGGGGCATGAAGTCACTTTTTTGATCGGCACCTATACCTCTCTAATTGGCGACCCCTCGGATAAAGATGTCTTACGTCCGCAATTGACACCAGAAGAAGTCGAGCGCAACGCCCGCACCTATGCGGAGCAAGCCTATAAAGTGTTGGACCGCCAAAAAACTATTATCCGTTATAATTCCGAATGGTTGTCTAAACTTACCTTTGCCGATTTGATCCATCTAGCATCCAATTTCACCATTCAACAGTTCCTCACCCGTGAGAATTTCCGCCTGCGTTGGGAACGCAATGACCCCATATACTTGCATGAAACGTTTTACTCGTTAATGCAAGGATATGACGCCTATGCGCTGCGGGCTGATTGTCAGGTCGGGGGCAGCGACCAGCTTTTCAATATCGCCACAGCCGCGCGCAAAATAATGACTTTCCTGGGCGAGAAACCGAATATCCCAATCATTATGAGCATATTACCGGGCACAGATGGCGTAGTGCGGATGAGTAAATCGCTTGGCAACCATATCCCTCTTAATACAACCGCCGAAGATATGTACGGAAAAGTGATGAGTCTGCCTGATTTTGCGATGAGCAGCTATTTTCGTTTGGTTACTCGCTGGCAATCAACAAAAATCCAAGAATTGGAAGAAGGGATGCAATCAGGAAAACTACATCCACGTGACGTAAAAATGAAGCTTGCCGGCGAGATTACCGAAATTTTCTATGGACCACAAGCAGCGAAAGAAGCTGAAGCGGCATTTGTGCGCGTCTTCCAACAAAAATCTGTCCCAAAAGAGATGCCCGAATTTCTCTTCAAATCTGGGCAAACCGTTTTGGATGTTTTATTAGCAGCTGGAATGGTTGCTAGCAAAAGCGAAGGGCGTCGCTTGATCGAGCAAAAAGGAGTTCGTTTGGACGGGATGATTTTAGAAGATGCCAACCAAGAGCTTCCCCATCAAGGTGTATTGCAAGTCGGAAAACGCCGCTATCTCTATGTAAAAAAAGAAAAGGAGGATCAAAATGGATGAAATCATCATTGAAATTCGCAAAAATGGTTCGATTAAAATTCCTGGTCCAATAAAAATTGTGGACGAAGAGGGGAACGAAACCATTCTAGAAAAAGATCGGATTTCTCTCTGTCGTTGTGGCGCTTCGAAAAACAAACCTTTTTGCGATTCAACCCACCGCACCATCGGTTTTGAAGGACCTGCTGCAACGATTTCCTTAATACAAAAAGAGAGGAGTGAATAACTCATGCCAGCTTATGTTGTTGTGGACATTGAGGTCACTGACCCACTCGGGTACGAGGAATACAAACGCTTAGCCCCAGCAGCTGTTGAATTATATGGAGGGAAATATCTTGCCCGGGGCGGAAATTGCGAAATTTTGGAAGGGGATTGGCAGCCTAAGCGCTTAGTCATATTAGAATTTGAAAGCGTAGAGCGGGCAAAGGCGTGGCTGAATTCCGAAGAATACCGTCCAGCCCGCGATTTGCGCCAGCGATATGCACGCTCCAACATGGTGGTCGTGGAAGGGGTATAATCCGCAAGCTTTCTTATCGGCGTTATCCGCCGTGGCGACGATCAAACCGGTGCGATACCTGACGGCGATTCTGGCTGGCTTTCAAATACGCGGATCAGTATCACACTAAGAATAATCATCCCGCCTCCAACCAGTTGAATCGCGGTCAGGCGTTCCGCCAAGAGAAAATATGCCAAGAAACTGGTAATGACCGGTTCCAACATAGCGATTATATTTGCCACACTGGCCGGTAAATAATTCAAACTTAGTGTATAGAAACCATAACCCCCGATTGTCGGTCCCATAGCTAATCCCAGCAGAGCTAACCAACCTAGCGGCCGCCATCCCAACCAGAACATGGTTGGCAGGAAGCTTTGAGCTTGTAGACGAGCAACAATTGCATTCAAAGGTAAAAAGAATAGAGCCGCAAATAGAAAAGAGAATAAAAGCGCACTCCATGAGTTATTGCCATGGTTGGAGGAGACCTTACCCAATAGATTATACCCAGCAAAGGCAATCCCAGATGATAACCCGGTTAGAATACCGAATGGATTGACTATCCAGGCAGCTTTATCCTGCGCTCCAGAGACAAGCACACATCCCAGTAATGCCAAACCCACCGCGAAGAGTTTTCCCCAACCAAGACTTTCATTCAGGAACCGCCAGGCGATAATAGCGGTGAAAGCCGCCGAACTATAGGCTAACACAGTAGAGACAGCTGCACCATTAAGCGCTACCGAAAATGTCCACAATGAGTTGAAGAGCATTAACACAAATCCATAAACCATGAAAAATGGTAAATTTGCCATGCTTATCGCTAGACGCTGTCGGCTGAACATAAGAAAGAACAGAATTAACGTCCCAGAGACAAAAAGATCTCTCCAGAACGCCAATACGAGTGGGGGAAGATGGAAATTAACCGTCAGATAGCGGATGATAATACTGGTGAAAGCCCAGGCAAAGGTAGCGGTAATGCAAATGAAATACCCCTGCATAGTGGTGGTCCTTCTCATTAAGGGTTGCGTTATTTCAGACATAATCGTTTAAACTTTCCGGTAGATGATTTTGCGACATAGTTTTCCCCACCAGTGCTGCGGAATAAACTACACATCAGTCATCAAAGGCATTACATCCAAATCCGATTGGTAGATACCATTATAATTGAAGCATGAGCGAGTTGCAAAGGCGTTTTCGGGAAAGTTCCTTAACCCAAGAATTTCTCCACCAAATTCTCAGCCTTATCCTGATTGTTGTAACTACGGTTATTTTCTATCCGTTGCGCGACGTAATGGGAACGGCTATTATTGCCTTACTCTATCTTGTGCCGATTGGGATAAACGCGGCATTTTGGGGACTAGGGGCCGCTATCCTTTCTGCAATATTCGCTTTTTTAACCCTCAACTTTTATTTTATTCCGCCGTATAACACCTTATTCGTACATCGCAGCCAAGACTTATTAATATTGATTGTTTTCTTAGGAGTGACTATCGCAATCAGCCAACTGGTTGGCCGGATGCGCGCCAGCCTTCAAGCGGCGACAGCCCGCGAACGCGAAGCGGTTCGACTATATGACCTGATGATCGAATTAGCTGGTTTACAAAGTGAACAAGCTATCCTGGAAGTGCTTGCCCGTCAAACCCGTTTAGCAAACGAAGCGAATGTTTCTATCGCAATTATCTCACTGGTAGAGAACGAAAAAGCGCCACCGCAGCAGTTCAAAGCTGTTAGCTCAGCTAGTGAATTTAATGAAGCCGAACTAGGGCGGGCAGACCTAGTCGCTCCAATTCAAATGAGTGGAAAATTTATTGGCGAATTACGGATCTGGCGGCGTTCAAAAAATTTTTCAACAGCTGACTTGCGCTTAATCCGTATTTACATTAACCAAGCAGTGCTGGCTTTGGAGCGCGCCCGCCTAACCCGGGCAACAACATACGCAAAAATTTTAGAGGAGAGTAACCGGCTAAAATCTTCTTTGCTTTCTTCTGTATCCCATGAACTCCGTACCCCCTTAGCCACTATTAAAGCAAGTATATCTTCCTTGCGTAGCAGCACGGTGGAATGGGATAGCGATGTACGGGATGATTTATTGGCTTTGATTGAAGAAGAAACTGACCACCTCAATTTATTGGTCAGCAACCTCCTTAACATGTCGCGGCTTGAATCGGGCGCATTAATCCTGGAAGAATCCTGGAACGCATTAAGTGATATCATCCACAGCGCAGTTAAACGCAGCGCTATCTACGCCTCACAACATCACATTCAAATTAATATTGCCCCCAATCTTCCTTTCGTTTTTGTAGATTACCTCCTAATTGAACAAGTCTTGATTAACTTGGTCAGTAATAGTTTAAAATACGCACCCAAAGGCAGTACAATTCAAATACTAACCGAGAAAGCAAATGACCAAACCATACTGGTGCAAGTGACAAATGAGGGACCACAAATCGCTGAAGAATATCTCGATCGCATTTTTGATAAATTTTTCCAGCTGGAAAAACCGCCTGCCGTTCAAAAGCAGAATTCCGTTTTGGGTCAAGGTGGAACCGGTTTGGGGCTTTCCATTTGTAAAGGCATCATCGAAGCTCATGGCGGTCGTATTTGGGCGGAGAACCGGCCCAAGGGAATTGCATTTTTGTTTACCCTGCCGGTACAGTCTCGGCAGCAACCTTCTCAAGCAGTCATCCTCAAAGAGACAGAGAAATGATTCCTGAAGCTCATATCTTAGTCATAGATGATGAACCGCAAATACAGCGCGCCCTCCGGGCGATCTTATCCGCCCGTCATTTTCAGGTCACCATTGCTAGCACTGGCGAGGAGGGTTTAGCATTAGCTGCCGCTGAACAACCAGATTTAATCATTCTCGATCTAGGATTGCCAGATATAGATGGTATAGAAGTGTGCCGGCGTTTGCGGGAATGGACGCAAGTTCCGATCATCGTTCTTTCTGTCCGGGAAAGCGAGCGCGACAAAGTCCTCGCACTAGACCGAGGCGCAGATGATTACCTTACTAAACCATTTGGTATCGAAGAGTTGCTTGCCCGCATTCGAGTTGCTCTGAGACACGCCTCAAAGACCGCCAGCGGGAAGTCTACTATTATCCAAGCTGGACCAATTACGATTGACCTTGCCGAAAGACGGGTCACTCGAGCTGGTGAAGAAATTAAATTAACCGCCACGGAATTTAAGTTACTGGCATATCTGGCAGCCAATGCCGGTAAAGTGCTCACCCATCATGCCATCCTTTCCAATGTGTGGGACCCTGCTGATGCCGATCGCCTAGAATACCTACGGGTTTATATTCGACAGTTACGGATGAAATTAGAGGACGAGCCAGATAACCCTAAAATCCTAGTCAACGAGCCAGGTATCGGTTACAGGTTTATCGCCGAACATTAAATTTTATTATTTTTTTATTATTTTCATTCCCATTTTTATTCTCCCTTAATTCTTTTATAGTATAGTGCTTCTCTATTGATAGGATAAATCATCTATCTTTAGGAAGAATTCAACCTTGAACACATTCGATAGAGCAACTGAATTGGATATTCTCGGCCGGTTCAGCCTCAGAGTTGAATACAAAGAATCATTACTTCAGGCACAACCCCAAACGATTCAAAATTTTTTCCTCGGACAAGCTCGTTTAATTATCCAAGCCTTGGACGCCGGAAAACAACGCATTCGTTTCAGTTTTCCTGAATATGTGCTGCGTCCGCTTTCTTCAAAAGAACCTCTTTACCAAAAAGAAAGCCTTTCCCCTCGGCACAGACGACAACAAGTCGGCCGTTTGCTGCGCAGGAATGATAGTCCTGATCTGATCCAAAACCTTATGGATCGGTTGTTTGAGTTACGAAGGTCTGCCAATACCGCCATCTCAACCTGTGCGGATCTCTTATGCTTTCTCCTTGCCCGGCAGCTCTTGGAATCGTTACCAGAAGGCAAACCGTTCATCTCCCAAGGTGATCCTCATCGTGATTCTTACGCTTCTAACCCAGATATTGCGCTAAATCAAACGATCCAATCGGCATCCAGGAATCTGGAAACAGAATTTTTTAATGAAAAAATGTCTTGTTTTTATCTACCCCAATGGGTCGCATTTAATTCCAATGGGGAGCTAATTTTACCCACCGAACAGGAAGCCAAAGAAAGAATCCAATGCATGAGAAACTACATGCACCGCTTATTGCTAGTGTTAGCGATCGATCCAGCAATAACGGGAGAAAACGCGTTCCGACAACGATATTTTGGAATGGTATCTCAATGGACTCATCAGGGGCGAGCTTATGCGCAATACCAAACCCTGCAAATCATCCACACGATCCGTCAACGGGCACAACAAAACTCACTCAATCGCGGATTGAGCCTTAGTTTACCGTTCTTCGACGATCAAGCCCTGGAACTCCGCACTTTCGATTTTGAGGTTATCCCTCCCGGCCGTATCCTCTTTGAACCTTTCTTCGTCGTCCAAGCTGTCGAGGACGCTAAAGTTCGCGTCTCTGGAGATCCCTCTCTCAATGATACAACCAAACATCATCTGCTGGCAGAGCTCGATCTCCTCCAGAAATCTTTCGCATTCCATCAGCACTTCGCCCCCATCGGATTGTTACTTCAGTCCAATGCTATTCTCTCCAATCTAAACCATGAGGTTCAGCGCAAGATTTCTCGCTAATCTCGATTTACTCCTTATCCCACACATTTACAGGAAGGTCTTATGATTTTCTCGATTCTCATCCTTATCGCTTTCGCTTATCTCTCGTATCGCGGTGCACCACGCGAGCGTGAAGAGGATAAACACGTACATGGCGCAGGCCAAATCGGTGTCATCGCCGCGCTGGCTTTGTTTGGCGTGGACTACTTTACATCATTCTATTATGCCACCGGCGAAATGATGAGCGCCCTACATCCTTATGGTTTGCAAAAATGGGGCTATATCGCCACCGTATTTATCGCCTTTGCAAACATCGTCTTCGGCTTTTTGTATATGTATTCCCTCGGCATTTTCAACGAGGGGGGAGGTTCCTATACCGCCTCCATGCGCTACCTTTCCCCAGGCGTTTCCTTGGTCGTCGCAGTGGTCCTGATCCAGGACTATATCTTCACCATCGTTGTCTCAACTCTATCTGGCGCCGACCAGTTACTTTCAATCCTAAACAAGTATGATATTCACTGGATCTGGCATTTCCTGATCGGCGCTGGCTTAGCGAGTGTCACCTATTACCTCACCATCCGCGGCCGCGGCGAGTCTGCCAAGGTTGTCTTCACCCTACTGGGTATCTTTGTCTTCCTCACTTTGACCATGCTCTTCGGCTTAATCGTGGCTCATGAAAAAGGTGTCCCACCTGTCGCTTACCAAGAACCAGTTCAGCAGGTTACCTTGGGACGTGCCCTTTATCACCTGCTCACTGCCTCTATGAAAGGTCTGGTTGCCCTGAGCGGCTTAGAAGCTATGTCTAATGGCATCCAGTTTGTTAAAGATGAAGATTTCGCCCTTGTCCGCTGGGGAAGGAAACGCCTGCCCCGTCTCCGTAAGTTATGGGATTACTATAGCGGAAAATCGGGGATTGGGCGTCTGGTACAAACTTCGTTCCTCTTTTACGGTGGCTTGACCACATTGATGTTGACTACTTTCGCCATCCGTTTCAATGTCTTTGATGGCACGCTGGGCAAAACCCTGGTGGGTAACTTAGCCTATATTGGTTTTGGCCAGCTGCCTGGCGGAGTGATCCTATTCTGGTTTTATCAAATCCTCGCGGTTGCCCTTCTAGCAGCAGCTTCTATGACTGCTTTTCAAGATTTACAAGCTACTGCCTGGCGTGACGTTGCCATCGGTGAAATTCCAGAAATCGTTGTACACCGTAATCCAGCCGGAACCTTCACTCGTTCCGTAACAGCCGGGTTTATTGTTGCCCTCATAATCCAATTTCTCGTGCGTGGACGGACAACTGCAGCTGTACCCTATTATGGGATTGGCGTTTTCATGCCGATCATGGCAATGGGATTTGCAATCCGCCGGCACATCCTCCTACACTACACCGGTAAAACACGTGTCTGGGGCAGTTTCGCAGCCACTTTTGCCGCCATCTTGGCTGGTTTAGTATTCATCGGTCAAATTGCCGGTAAATGGGAAGAAGGTGGTTGGGTGGTGCTCATCTCTTTCACTACTCTGATTCTAGTTGCCCACGCCCTATTGATATCTCCCATTGGTTATCGTCACCCGCAGCAAATCTATCGCATTGTCCGCCAGAAAGCTCGGGTACAAGGGGCAATGGGTTCAATTGTCGAATGGCAATCCTTAAAAATGCAGGAATACCGGTATGAAATATTGATACTTCTCACCAAACTAATGGCAACTTTTGGTGTGCGCCGGCCATCACGTTTTGAACCGCCACCCCCGGCTGGCGATTATGTGGAAGTCGTCCATTCCGCTGAAGCAGACGTAAATACAATCTTGAGAAAGTATCTCGATCAGATGCCCAATCCTGAGCAAAAACAAGTTGGGGGAGAAATTCATCCATAAATATAAACAAAACTGGCTGAAAAAGCCAGTTTCGTTTGTATTTTCTAAACATTAAATATATGGTAATATGTGATTAAATTCCATCATTCCTTAATCAGGATAAAATCATGACCGAATTCTCCTCATCGCCATCCTCAGCGCTAAATGTTGGCTCTTCCACGGAAGATCTGACCAGTCAGTTGCGTCAGGATTATGAGCAATTACAGAGCCTTTTTTCCACCCAACCGATAATCATTCAACGTTTTTTGGAAAACCAAGCAGCCCTGCTCGCTGATGCAATCGTTCAGAACGCTTCTCAAGTGCGTTTTAGTTTACCGGATCGAGTGATCTGCGATGTTTCACCCGGGCATCATGGAAGAGCGACTCCTATACCTGCAGATGCGCGCGAACAAATGGCCGGGGGTTTAATGGATCGTTTAATGCGTGTGGAATTACGCACCGCTGTGCGCCAAAGATTAGGTGAACTAGCCCAGTCAGAATCTTTATCTGTTGCAGTTGCCGCTCGTCTACTCCTCCATACCATTGCTTACCACATGGTATATAATATGCTTCCTGCTGGTCGAAGTGTGACCTATCGCCCGGCTGAGGGGGAAGAAATCCCCACTATTCCGGTTGTGGCTGAGAGTGAGGTGGAATCGGCGATTACTGCGCCAACCGATGCTATAGCTGAAGAAAAAGAAAAAGACACTCGGCGAGGAGAATTATTAGTTCCGTATGTCCCGTACGCACGTCATTTCTTTCTTCCGCAATGGGTTGCTTTTGACGACCAGGGCAACCTGTTACTTTCCAGCGTTAACGAAGCGGAAGCAAGTCTTTCTTCAATGCAACGATATTTGAGTATCTTACACTATGCAGTCGCGCTATCGCCTTGTATCGTGGTAGATAAAGTATATCAACAAAAGCGCTATGGTATGTTAGGGCAGTTAGTTAATCAAGGAAGAGCACTAGCACTCTACCATACGAAAGAAATTATTCAAACCATAAAACGCCGGGCTGCTTCTCAAGACCTTAATCGTGGGCTGAGTATCAGCTTACCTTATTTCGACGATCAAGACCTAGTGATGAAGACTAACGATTTTGTAGTCATTCCCGCAGGGCGAATCATGTTCGTACCAGCATTTGTTGTGCGAGCCGCTCGGGAGGAAGCTGTAAAAATCGCTCAGGATACCCGCTTGAGCCACTCAACCCGTAAACATCTATTAATTCAATTACGAATGCTGGAAAAAGCGTTTGAAACCACAGAGGAACGATAGGGCAGCCCTCATATATTTACAATGGAAAGGTAATTAAAATGTTATTCTCCATTGCCCTCCTCATAGTAATTTTTTCTATCTCGTTTAAAGCCGCTCCCCGTGAAAGACAAGAAGATGCCCATGTTCACGGTGCTGGTCAAGTTGGCATGCTGGCTGCGTTGGCACTCTTCGGGGTTGATTATTTTACATCCTACTATTATGCTACTGGCGAATTAATGAGCGCCTTGCACCCTTACGGGTTGCAACGTTATGCTTATCTCGCGGTAGCTGTAATCGCTTTGGCAAATTTTGTTTTTGGCGCCCTTTACATGTTTTCTCTCGGTGTTTTCAATGAGGGGGGGGGATCGTTCACCGCTGCGATGCGTTATCTTGGTCCATCGCTTAGCTTAATTGTAGCGGTAGTTTTAATTCAGGATTATGTGTTGACCATCGTTGTCTCAACATTATCTGGTAGCGATCAATTGCTTTCCATAGTTGGGGGTTATAGCATACATTGGTTTTGGCACTTTATTATCGGGGGAAGTCTGGCAATGGTCACCTGGTATCTTACTATCCGTGGACGAGGTGAATCAGCCCAGGTAGTCTTTACTCTGTTAGGCATTTTCGTAGGGTTAACAATCACCATGTTGATGGGATTAATTTTAGCATCCTTGCATAGTGTTCCACCAGTTCCCAGCCAACCATCCATCCCGGTCACGATCAGCGAGGCGCTTTACCATATGTTAACTGCTTCTATGAAAGGTATGGTGGCATTAAGTGGTTTAGAGGCAATGTCGAATGGTATTCAATTTGTTATTGATGAAGATTATGCGTTAATTAAATGGGGTAAAAAACACATCCCCCGCCTAAACTGGCTCTGGAATTTTTACAGTGGTAAAGCAGGCATTGGGCGCACAGTTCAAACAGCATTCCTCTTCTACGGCGGATTAACTACTTTCTTCTTGACAGCTTTTTCGCTGCGGTTCAACGTCTATGATGGAACATTGGGGCGTACCCTAGTTGGCAATCTGGCATTTATTGGCTTTACCCAATTGCCTGGCGGGACAATCTTATATTGGTTTTACCAATTCCTCGCTGTAGCCCTTCTTTCCGCAGCATCTATGACCGCCTATCAAGACTTGCAATCTATGACCTGGCGCAACGTTGCCATCGGAGAAATTCCTGAAGTGGTCGTCTATCGTAATCCGAAAGGGACATTCACTCGCCCCGTCACAGCCGCAGTCATCGCCGCAATAATCATTCAATTTCTGGTACGCGGCAATACCGGGCTTGCAGTACCTTATTATGGTGTTGGCGTTTTTCTACCCATAACTGCCATGGGTCTAGCTATGCGGAAGCATATTTTGCTAAAAAATACTGGTCGGGCACGCCGATGGGGTGCGCTAGGGGTGAATGTTTCTATAGCGCTTTCCTCTATTGTATTTGCTGGTCAGATCATTGGAAAATGGGAAGAAGGCGGTTGGGTAGTTTTGATTTCATTAAGTGTGCTGATTTTGATGGCTCATGCAATCCTTATTTCCCCGGTTGGCTATCGCGATCCTAATCAGGTCTACCGCATTGTCCGAGTCAAATCACGCGTTCAAGGTCCTATGGGATCAATCGTTGAATGGCAATCTCTCAAAGTTCAGGAATATCGCTACTACTTGTTGGTAGCAATTAGCCGTTTTTGGGAGTTTTTTGGCGTACGACGTCCAGTTCGTTTCGAACCCCCTCCTCAAGCAGGTGACTATGAAGAAGCAGTGAATGCAGGTCACACCACGGAGACCTATTTGGCTCCCTATCTCAATTCAGAAAGGTCGTCTAGCACAAAACCACCTAACCCCCCCGCGGAGAAACCGGCTGAACATATTAAATGATCTCCAATCCAATCTATAGTTTACGTGTCTCAGAAGTCTATCGCGCTCTGGAAACCTCCCCAAAAGGGTTGACTGACGAAGAGGTTGCAGAGCGTTTGTCCCTCTATGGCTCAAATTTGCTGAGTGAACCGCCGGCACCTCCCTGGTGGCAAAAATTGATTGTACAATTTTTCCACCCGATGGCATTCTTGCTTTGGGTGTCTGGCTTTTTGGCTATCCTGGTCAACGAGGTTGCCTTAGGGTTGGTTATCTGGGCGGTTGTATTGGTTAATGCTGTATTCTCATTCTGGCGGGAACACCGAGCCAGTCAAGCGGTGCAAGCATTAAAAAATTTGCTTCCTACTTATGCACGTGTTCTTCGTGACGGAACTGAAAGACAAATACCGGCAAGCGAGATCGTTCCCGGCGATATCCTCATCTTAGCTGAAGGAGATAACATTTCAGCCGATGCACGCGTTGTAGAAGAATATGGTTTGCGGACTAACAACGCTACACTTACCGGTGAGGCACTTCCAGCCCGCCGAACTTCGGATCCCTCCATTCGGGAGGGTATAAGTGAACTAGAACGGACCAATTTAATTTTTGCCGGTACATCTGTTGTCTCCGGGACCGCTAAAGCCGTCGTATACGCCACCGGAATGCTAACCCAATTTGGACGGATTGCTAATCTTACTCAAGCCATACCGGATTCTCCTTCTCCATTACAAAATGAACTACGACGGCTCACCCGGAGGATATCTTTCATCAGTTTTGGTATCGCGTTGATCATTTTTGTCGTAGGCTCATTTGACACTAAAACGCTGGTGTTTGGGGAGGAAAAAAGGTTAATCAAATCCTTTATCTTTGCCTTGGGGGTACTGGTTGCTTCCATTCCAGAAGGTTTACCAGCCACTTTAACCCTCTCCCTGGCAATGGCAGTTCAACGACTCGCCCAACATGGGGTTTTAGTAAAAAAACCATCTATGGTGGAAACATTAGGGAATATCTCGGTGATTTGCACCGATAAGAGCGGTACATTAACCCAGAACCAAATGACGGTACGTGAAATCTGGGTTAGTGGAAAACGGTTAAAGGTAAGCGGGGTGGGTTATAACCCTCAAGGGGAATTCTCTCCCCAACCAGATAGCGAAAATTTCCAATTTGCTTTCCGGTTATTATTGGATGCAGCTCAGGCGTGCAATAACTCCCGCTTGAATCCCCCTTCCGAGGAGCGCCCTCTATGGACTGCCCTAGGCGATCAAACCGAAGCTGCCTTAAGGGTGGTTGCGCGAAAAGGGGGGATACTCGAAGCAGATGTTCAGCGCCGTTACCCGCGGATCCACGAGCTCCCGTTTGATGCTCGGCGCAAGCGGATGACCACTATTCACCACGCTCAACAAAATGATATCGCCTTTGTGAAAGGTGCCCCGCGGGAGATCCTACAAATATGTACCCACTGGCAAAATGGCACTCAAATCCTGCCCCTCGATGAAAAAACCCGCTCAGATATTATCAAAGCTAATGACGACTATGCCCGCAATGCCTTGCGGGTTTTAGCGTTAGCGTACCGCAACACCCCTCCCCGCTCACGCTCCTTCAGCGAGGATACAATCGAGCGCGATCTGATTTTTCTTGGTTTGACCGCAATGATGGACCCTCCCCGCCCCGAGGTTGCCAACGCTGTAGAGATTTGCCATGAAGCCGGTATCCGTTGGGTGATGGTAACAGGGGATTATGGCTTGACCGCAGAAACCCTCGCTCGCCGCATCGGGATGTTGCGCACAGAGACCCCGCGAATCCTCACCGGCGCAGAGATGGATCAACTCAATGATATCCAATTGGAGAAACTCCTCCAACAGGAAATCATCTTTGCCCGCATGGCTCCTGAACACAAATTACGCTTAGTATCAGCTTTTCAATCGCTTGGTCACGTGGTGGCTGTAACGGGAGATGGAGTGAATGATGCGCCAGCTTTACGTAAAGCAGATGTGGGAGTGGTGATGGGCATCGTCGGGACGGACGTGGCGCGTGAATCTGCCGATATTATCTTGACGAATGACAATTTCAGTACCATTGTAAATGCCATCGAAGAAGGCAGAGCAGTGTACGATAATATTCGAAAATTTATTACATATATTTTCTCCAGCAATGTCCCTGAACTGATGCCTTTTTTGATGTCGGCCATGATCCGCATTCCTTTAGCCCTTACTGTACGCCAAATCCTAGCCATTGACATGGGCACAGATCTACTCCCTGCATTGGCATTAGGCGCAGAAAAGCCCGAGCCTAACGTCATGCAACATCCGCCGCGTCCACGTGGTCAGCCCATCATTGACCACAACTTGATCTTGCGGGCAATTTTTTGGCTTGGTATGATCGAGGCGATTTTATGTTATGTTGGTTTTTTTCTGGTTTATGCAGGCTATGGGAACATTGCGCCCTGGAAAATCTCGTTATCCCATCTTAATGAAATCCCCCATCTCCTTCATGAAGTCCCAAAAGAGGTATATTTGCTAGCCGTCACCGTTTTTCATGCCGGCGTGGTAATGGCTCAAATTGGTAACCTCTTTGCCTGTCGTTCAGAAAGATTACGCCTTCGGCAGGTTGGTTTGTTCAGCAATTCATTGATTTGGATTGGTATCCTCGCCGAAATTGGAATCATATTTGGGTTAATATACATCCCTGTGTTAGCTGACATCTTCGAACATCGCCCCTTACCGCTCTGGTATTGGCCTTTATTATTCTTATATGCACCAATTTTATATGGTTTAGATCGAGTCCGGAAACAGTTCGTCGGGTGGTGGAGGAAATTTAAGCAGGCTGAATTATCGGATTAATCAATATTTTTTAGACAGGAGGATCAAAATGAGATTAATTGTAATGGGTTGTGGTAGGGTGGGTGAGCAATTTGCTCGCTTGATGGATGCAGAAGGACATTCTGTCACCATTGTTGATACCGATGAAGCAGCCCGGGAAAAAATGCGCCATGGCTTTCGTGGTCGGGTTATCATTGGGATTGGATTTGACCAAAAGACATTAATCGAAGCTGGTATCAAAGAGGCAGAAGCATTCGCTGCCACCAGCAATTCGGATAATGCCAACATTATTGCGGCTAGGATTGCGCGGAATATCTTCCATGTTCCCAAAGTCGTAGCCAGCCTTTATGACCCCCGCAGAGCCGAAATTTACCGCCGCTTAGGTTTGTTAACCTTTTCCTCAACTGAATTGGGGGCTGAGCGGGTACGACAGTTATTGTTGTATCAAGAACTAGACCCGATTTTAACTTTTGGGAGCGGTGAGGTAGCAGTATTGTCTATTGAGGTATTGCCCCAATTGGTTGGAAAACAAGTACGCGACCTCATTGTGCCAGGAGAAATCCAGGTCGGTTCAATTACCAGACAAGGCAAAGCATTTGTCCCTATTCAAGGGACTATCCTAATGGAGGGGGATACCTTACATATTATAGCGTTAACAGCTGCACTGAAACGACTAAAAGCACTTTTAGGTTATATGGAAGGAGAATAAAATGTTTGTGATTATCGTCGGTGGCGGAAAAACTGGTTCCTTCTTGGCTGAACAACTCCTCCGTCAAGGGCACAAGGTACGCCTTATTGAAATTCGCCGTCAAATTGTAGAACGCCTGCAACAAGAAATTTCGAGCGAAGTAATTATAGAGGGAGATGGCAGTTCTCCCACAATTCTGGAAAAAGCCGGCATCCTCGAAGCGGATGTCCTTGCCGCTGTCACTGGTGAAGACGAAGCTAACCTGGTGACAACCACCTTGGGCAGATTTGAATTTCATGTACCGCGCACGATTGCCCGGGTTAATAATCCTAAAAATGCCTGGCTTTTTAGTGAAGAAATGGGTGTGGATATCGCGGTAGATCAAACTGACATAATGGCTAAATTGATTGTCGAGGAAATGTCGCTTGGGGATATGATGGTTTTACTTAAACTGCGTAGTGGAGAGTTTTCTATTGTAGAAGAACGAGTCCATCCCGATTCACCTGCGATACGTCGAGAAATCAAGGACCTTAACTTGCCATCAGAATGCACTCTTGTCGCAATTATTCGGGAAGAAAAATTGATTATTCCGAAGGGAAATACAGTATTTCAACCATTAGATGAGGTAATTGCGCTGATCCATACACAGCAGATCCCCCAATTAGCCGCATTGTTTGGACTCAGCCAATAGGCTTATACTTGTTTATTTAGCAAGGAGGGTTTCTTTCCCAATACCTAATTAATTGACCAGGTTGATAAGCTTGGTTAGCAAAAAACCATGATAACTTTACCCCTTAAAACAGGATTATCTTCCATTGTTAATTCATTTTATGTGGAATAAGCTAATTGTGTTGGATGATAAATTCACAATCAGGAGAGTGGGAAAATGCGACTATATGTTGATAGTACCAGGTGTTCCGGTTGTAAAGCTTGCCTGGTAGCTTGTTCATTAAACTTATTCCAAGAAAATAACCCCAAAAAATCAGCTTTAGTTATCCTCCCGCACTTCCCTGCACCAGGGAATTATGAAGTCAAAACATGCACGCAATGCGGAGATTGTGCGCAGGTCTGCCCCATGGAGGCAATCAAAGTCAATGAACGAGGGGCATATTATGTTGATATGGATGAGTGCAATCTTTGCGAAGCCTGTGTATCTGAATGTCCTGAAGGCGTGATGTTTATCCGCAGTGAGCTGGCTGACACTGCCTGGAAATGCGATCTCTGCGGTGATTGTGTTACGGTTTGCGGTACTGGTGCACTGTGGATTGCAGAAACGGAAACTGCAGTGGCATAGGAGGAGTGAAAATGAACGGCTATGGCGGAAGTGTTCTGCGGGTCAATTTGAGCACCGGTCAAATTCAAAAACAACCCACACCCCAAGACGTTGCTCGTGATTTTCTGGGTGGGCGTGGGTTTGGCATTTATTTCCTCACCAAGGAAGTCCCTCCCAAGGCAGATCCTTTTGGACAAGAAAACAAAATGATTATTTCCAGTGGACCTTTCTCCGGCCTGATGATTCCCGGTGCCGGTAAATGCGATTGGACAACAAAGTCACCTCTCACCGGCGGGTATGCTTCTGCCTCTCTGGGCGGTCATTTTACAGCCGAGTTGAAATACGCCGGTCTGGATAGCATCATTCTTGAAGGGATCAGCCCAAAACCCGTTTATTTATTCATTGATGACAACCAGGTTGAATTAAGGGACGCCTCGCACCTATGGGGCAAGGGCAGCATCACGGTAGAAAAGGAATTGAAAGAGCAATATGGAGAAGAGTATCAAATCGCTACCATAGGTCCAGCGGGTGAAAATGGCGTATTGTTCGCCCACATCAATCATGACTACGGGAGACAAGCTGGAAGAGGTGGCGTAGGGGCGGTTTTAGGTACAAAAAAGGTCAAAGCAATTGTTCTGCACGGCACAAAATCCATTCCGGTTGCGGATCTGCCGGCCTATAGACAAGCTGGAATAAATCTCTTTAAGGCTTGTAAAGATGCAGAAATACTTAAGGAATGGCAGAGCTATGGCACAACGATGGTGGTAAGTTGGTGTGATGAAGTTGGCGCACTGCCAACTCGGAATTTCACCGCTGGCTCATTCGAAGATGGAAAGAATCTTTATGGACCGGTGATGCGTAAAACAATTGTGGTCTCCGATAAAGGTTGTTTTGCCTGTCCTTCTCCATGCGGGAAATACAGTCACACGCGCCGTTATAACACTTATGTAGAAGGACCTGAATATGAAACAATCGGTATGCTCGGTTCAGACCTCGGATTAGGGAATATCGAGGATGTTGCCCAAGCAAATTTGCTCTGTGACGATTTGGGGATTGATACTATCAGCACTGGCGGCGTCATCGCCTGGGCAATGGAATGTTTTGAAAGAGGTATCTTCACCAAAAAAGATACCGATGGACTAGAACTCAAATTTGGTAATGCTCAAGCTGTTTTTGCACTGATTGAAAAAATTGCCCGCAAGGACGGTTTTGGCGCTTTGTTAGCCGAGGGAGTAAAACGCGCCTCTCAAAAAACTGGCCAAGGGAGTGAGAAATTTGCAATCCATGTTAAAGGTATGGAGCAATCTGCGTATGCTACTCATAATGCCACAGCGATGCTCTTAGCCTATATGACTTGTGACGTTGGGGCACATCATAACCGGGCTTGGGCAATCACCTATGACATACAAGTCGGGCGCGAGAAAGTCACCACCGAAAAAGTTGCCCGAGTGATTTGGTTGCAAAATTTCCGCCCCATGTTTGATGTGTTAGGTGCTTGCCGTTTGCAATGGGTTGAATTGAGCATTGACCGTGATCTTTACCTCCCAGCCCTGCAAGCGATTACTGGCATCCCGCGTAGCTGGAAAGATCTCGAAACGGTGGGCGAGCGCATTTGGAATCTCACCCGATTATACTGGATACGGGAAATCGATGGGTTTGGACGAGAATGGGATCTACCCGCGCCACGATTCTATGAAGACGCGCCCAAAACCGGCGCTACCGCCGGTCAGATCACCCGCTTTGAAGACGTTCAAAAATTACTCGATTATTATTATGAACAACGCGGCTGGTCTAAAAATGGTATTCCTACCCCTGAGACGATCGCCCGCTTGAATCTGGAACAATTTGTCTATTGAGTTTCTCAAGCTTACAGACCCTAACGGAAGAATTTTCTTTAGGGCCTACCTCTATCTATGGCTGCAATACTTAAACTATTTGGGATTTTAAAGAAATACATACAAGGCGCCGACCAAATAATGGTGCCGGCCAACATAACCGTTCGTCAGGCAATCACAACTCTCCATATTCCTCCGGAGATCGTTGCTCTTGTAGTAGTTAATGGCAATCAGCAATCGAAAGAGTATATAATCCAGAATGACGATGAGATAAAATTACTGGCGATAATGGGAGGCGGCAGATGAAATCTGTCCCACGGCGCCTGTTTATTCATGGACTAGATGGGAGCAGCCAGGGGATTAAAGCAACTCACCTGCGTCAGATTTTCAAAGATATCCTCACTCCCGATTTTCAGGGCAGCTTAGAAGAACGGATGGCTCAATTAACCACACTGATTGGGCGAAAACATGGTTGGCGCATTATCGGTTCTAGTTTGGGTGGTTTGATGGCAACTTACTTTGCTTGTTGGCATCCTCGCCAGGTAGAAAAACTAGTTTTACTTGCCCCCGCTCTTACATTACCAGACTTTATTAATTCGCCCCCACCCCCCATTACTATTCCTGTCATCATTTATCACGGTCGCCAGGATACGCTCATACCACTAAAAGATGTAAAGCATTTAGCCCGACAGGTCTTCCGAAATTTGGAATTCCATATGGTTGAAGACGATCACAGTTTACAGCACACTTTTCTGGCAATTGATTGGTCGAAACTTATCTAAAGCAACTCAAAATGCTCCACCTCAAATGAAAACACCGTCGCCCCTCCAATCTCAACTCCAACCCGCGATTCCATCTCCGTGCGGCCTAAATCGAGCGGATTTGTGATATATTCCACTCGTTTACGACAAGTTTTCTGTAACTCCCCTACCACCAATGCTTCCTTATCTGCTCGATAGCCTACCAAAAGTGTTTTATTTTTACGACGGAGGAACCCTCCCTTCGTCGTCAAGTAGGTTATAGAAACTCCCAATTTAGTTAAGCTGTTTATCGCGTTTTCAAAATCTGCGTCTTGAATGATTGCCATAATCAGGCGATCGACTTTTATTTGATGTCTAGATGTATCCGTTAACAATTCTGTCCAGCCTGGGCTAATTTCCATCAGCGCCGAATCAATCTCTGCCACTAGCTGTTCGAAAATCTCATCGTTAATTACCCCATCACGGCGTAATGAATTTAATATGCTCCGTTTTGCTCGTAAATATTCTCGTCGAGCTAGATTTAGTTCTTCTTCTTCAAGAGTAGGCTCTTGAATCAGTATTTCTTTAACTGCTTTTGATAGCGCTTGCGTCCGCTGTTCCAAAATAGGGGAGAGGGTCATCCAGACATGTTCGGAAATCAAACCCTGCCGAAAGCGCCGTTCGAGGTGCGAGTAGGCTGCCCGAGCTATCACAGCCCGTGCGTGACGCCGCTCATATTCATCTTGCTCCTTGCCACGTTGAATTATCTTAAACTTGTGAACCACTGTGTCCATGCTTAACCCTTGCACCAGCAAGGTGAACAATACTACCCCAAACGCCATCACTTGGATCTGAGATCGGGTTGAGCCTAATGATTCAGGTAAACTTAATGCCAGCGCTAAACAGATCGCACCGCGTAATCCTCCCCAATTCAGAACAGGAAGCCAATTGCGTGGTAATGGAAACCTAAATAGCGGCAATGCATAAACAGTCAAAGCTCGAGGGATAAGGATTGCAACGATCGCCCAAAATAAATAAGTCCAATTTTGCAATAGCAATGATAGATTGATTTGTAAACCAATCAGTAAAAAAACAAAAGTGTTGGCAATAAACGCAATATATTCCCAGAAATTTAATACCACAATATGTGTAGTGGGAGACATGCCGTGCGGACCAATATTTCCGTTAATCAATCCCGCAACAACAACAGCCAACACACCACTGACTCCCAGGTATTCCGCAATTAAATATGCACCATAAGCTAATATTGTGGTCAACGTGGTTTCAATCAGATAATCATCAATGCGGGTAATTATTTCCGAGATCAAATAACCCAGAACAGCTCCAATTAATATTCCACCGCCAGCGACCTTGAGGAAATTGGTGATTGTTGGAATGTAATCTAGCGAGTTTTCGCCAGAAATCGCAATGGCTACAACCAGATGGAAAACCACTATTGCTGTACCATCATTAAATAAGCTCTCACCTTCGAGCAAGATGCGTAGCCGTGAAGGAACACCCAAACGACGGAAAAGCGCCACAACCGAAACCGGATCGGTCGCTGCCACCACTGCTCCAAACACCAAAGCACTCGACAAAACCATCCCGGTTCCCCAATGGACGATAAATCCAGCCAGTACAGTTGTCAAAATCACTCCTGGTACCGCTAAAGTAATGATATAAGCTAAGTTTTCGCGTAGTTCTTCATATTTTAGGTGAAAAGCGGCTTCAAAAATAAGAGGTGGCACCAGCACCGCTAAGATAATATTCGGAGCGATATTCAGGCGTGCTCTGACTCCTAAGGTCAGGATCAAACCCATGACTACCAGCCCAATTGTGTATGGAACCCGCAAGTGGTGGGCGAGAATACCAACCAAAACTGCAACTGACAATAAGCCGATAATCACTTGCTCAACTAAGAATAATTGATCATTAGGCTCTTCGGGTACACTGACCGACCCACAGGCACTTAACGCCATTGCACCTAACCCGAAAATCACAAGCAAAGAAAGATAGCGGTAAAGAGACAGACGATGCATAAGATTATTCAAGAAAAATTCGCTAGGACTTACACTTCGGCCAGGTCGGTCTATAAGCCGCATTCTGTCCAACAAACGAGGCGGAAACATCCCCGGTTTCCTTGTCATTTGTCTGGGCGATCATCTCTCTCTGGGCACGATTTTCACGCACCTCACGCGGCTTACCCGGAACTCGGAATTATCAGGAAGCGAGCAACTTCCCTGCTTACGCACTTGTCCCTGTTTAGCCTTGCTCCTGACGGGGGTTACCTGGCTATCCACATTACTGTAGATGCCGGTGGTCTCTTACACCACCTTTTCACCCTTACTGCACTAAAAAAGTTAGTACAGCGTATTGTTTCTGTGGCCCTTTCCGGCAGGTTACCCCACCCCGGGCGTTACCCGGCGCCATGCTCTTTGGAGTGCGGACTTTCCTCAGTCCTGTGTTCACAGAACCGCAATCGCCCGACCGACCTGGACACATTCATGATAACTTGCTCAAAGAAGGTTGTCAATAGTTCTGCTAGCAATTCTCAATTTGGCTTGGAAAGTATTCTAAGGGCTTTAGCGTAATCTATCCTGCGTGCATTGAAAATGAGACGCTTAATTGTTAATTCAAATTGTAACTTTTTTGACAATGTCACATTAAAAATTTGTTCTATAAAACTCTATGCTTTCTGTCACTGCGAGCGAAGCAGTCTTTTGGTTTGCGAGGGGATTGCTTCGTCGCAAATAACGCTCCTCGCAATG
>DYKV01000269.1 GCA_020722415.1 Anaerolinea sp. | reverse complement strand
ATCGCGCGGAGCCGGCACGAAAGCTTTCTGGTTTGGAACAACATTTGGCCGAAGAAAAAAAAGGAGTATGACATATGGCAGGTCTAAGGGAGCGGGCCGCTGAGGGCCTTCAAGTAGGAGACTCATTCAGAACTACGCGAACCTTTACAGAGGAGGACGTTATTCGTTTCGCGAAGATATCGCGGGACTATAACCCGGTTCATTTCGATGCCCGTTTTGCAAAGGCGCGGAATTTCCCGGCGCCGATTTGTCATGGTCTGCTGGTGGGAAGCCTGCTTACCGAAATCGGGGGACAGGTTGGATGGCTGGCTTCTATGATGAATTTCCGATTCAAGGCGCCCGTATATGTAGGAGAAACGATCAGATGCAATCTCGTGATCACAGCCATAGATCAAAATGGTCGAGGCAAAGCATCCGTCACGATGACCAAAGAAGATGGTGTCACGGTGATTGAAGCGGAGGTCGACGGTCTCGTGCCGGGGCCTGAGGAGCGTAAGGTCCTCGCTCAGATGCTTTCGGAAGGGGATCCAACAAACGGGCCGACGGAAACACAGGTGAACCCGCCTGCGAAGCCCGGAATATAACAACCGCATACACTCGAACCGGCAATCCCGCTGAGCCACATTGCGAGCGGTATGCTTCAACGTGTGTACTAAGCATGGCAAGTTGCTCATGAGGTAGAAGCCCTCCTATCGGTTATCGCGGAGCCAACGGATAAGAGATGGGCAAGAGCGTCAATGCAAGGTAGGGCTTGCAAAGCGGATCAATCCACGCTGATCGTTATGCAGAGGTCAGCATCCCGGTTTTCTTGGAATTGAATTTATTGACTACAGTCAGACGGCTTGCTATCATTCCATCATGTTTGATGAGAGAAAAATATCTGACAAATTCGATCTGTCGGAGGATATTGTCCTTTATCCCGGTGATTGTTTAAAACTTCTAAAAGCTATTCCGGATGCTTCTTTGAAACTTGTTGTTACTTCGCCGCCTTATAACATTGGTAAAGAGTACGAAAAGAGATTAAAACTTGACGAATACATTGACCAACAATCCGAAGTGATACGTGAATGTGTAAGGTGCCTTTCTCCGCAGGGGAGTATTTGCTGGCAGGTTGGAAATTACGTTGATAAGGGGGCCATCATTCCTCTCGATACAATACTTTATCCGATCTTTTCCGATTTAGGCCTCAAAATGAGGAATCGCATTATATGGCATTTTGAACACGGCCTTCACTGTAGCAGAAGGTTCTCGGGTCGTTACGAAACGATAATATGGTTCACTAAAACCGATCATTATACCTTTAATCTCGATCCTGTTAGAGTACCTCAAAAATATCCCGGGAAAAAATATTTCAAAGGTCCCAAGGCCGGACAGTATTCATGTAATCCATTGGGGAAGAATCCTGGGGATTTATGGGTTATTCCAAATGTTAAAAGCAATCATATAGAAAAGACGGAACATCCCTGTCAGTTTCCCGTTGAACTCATCGAAAGGCTCGTACTTTCGATGACAGATGAGGGTGATTGGGTCTTTGATCCGTTTCTGGGCACAGGGACCTCGATAATCGCCGCCATTAGGCATATGCGGCGCGGCGCCGGCGCGGAAACGAGCAACAAATATATAGAGCTTGCAAGACAAAGGATCAATCAAGAGCTGGCCGGCACACTCAAAACCCGTCCGATGGATAAACCGGTTTATGATCCGGTAGAAGCGGGTAATAGTTTGCGAATAGCTCCGTGGTCAAAAAAGGCGGAAGATAAACAATTACGGTTATTCGAAAAACATGCGAGGTTTCATGTGAAATGAATATTGCAGAAACTTATTCACACCTGAATGGTTTGGAGTTTTTGCTAGTGCACAAACCCGAATTATGGGATGAAATTAAAGAGGTCGTTTCACGTGTACGCGCCTTATCACTGCAAGACTAAAGTATCCAAAGAAAAAACGATGAAGGGGAAGCTGCTTTATAGCCCCATTGATATGAACAGGGCCTTTGCGGTATTGCTTCATAAAAACCAGTGGAAAGAAAGCATACGTTAGTTATTGGGTTACAAAGGACGAAAAATTGATAAAAAAAACCTTGACCATGCCTGCTGCGGAGCAAAAGAAGGAAATCGAATCCGCGGGCGAAGCGCCTATTTTCAGCTATAATCAAACCGATTTTGTTAAGGACCGCGTCGCCGTGGAGGTACAATTCGGTAAATACTCCTTTGTTGCTTATGACCTTTTTGTCAAGCACCTCGCATTTTACGTCGGCGATTATATAGATGTCGGGATTGAAATTTTACCGATGAAATCACTTCAGGCACAAATGAGTTCCGGCGTCGCCTATTATGAAGGTGAGCTTTATAACGTAGTTCGGCAAGGTAGAGGCGTTCCCGCCGTACCATTGGTGATTATCGGCATCGCACCTTAAAGAATCCGAGAACAAATCCATACAGAAAATCGGCGAGACCTTTTAAAAAACGCCGCCTTTCTAGGCTGATCGTATCTTTTTCGACCCCGCGGCGCTTCTCTGCAAGAAGACTCTAGGGGCTAAACGCTCTGGGAACGCTTTGCGTTTTTTCACGTCTTTAGAGTCTTGCTCTCAATAAAACACTTGACATCTGTTGTCTTAAAGCTACAATACCATCATGGAAGGTTCGCAAATAGAACTTCTCGAGTATTTAACCGAAGACGGTGAAAACCCCTTCCATAAATGGCTTATTTCACTCGAAGATCCCTCCGCACGCGCACGGATTCGGGTCAGGTTGAATCGTGTTTAGGCTTGGGGACTTTGGCGATTGCAAACCTGTTGGAAATGGTGTGAGTGAGTTACGAGTGGATTATGGCCCGGGATATCGGGTTTATTACGGGAAATCGGGGATGATGATAGTGATTTTACTATGTGGTGGTTCTAAAAAATCCCAGTCAAGGGATATCCGGTTGGCTCAAACATATTGGGCCGATTTCCAAAGGAGAACAAAATGCTTAGACTGACAGAAAAATATGAAAATAATCTCAAAAAAGATCTTCGTGATCCGGCTGAGGCCGCAGAATATTTAAATGCGGCATTGGAGGATGGTTCACAGGAATTGTTTTTAATGGCGTTAAAAGATGTCGCCAACGCCAGGGGCATTTCTGAAATAGCACGAGACGCGAAGCTCAACCGGGAAAATCTTTATCGAATTCTTTCAACGCAGGGCAATCCAAAATTAAAAAGCTTGAGTTCTGTTCTTCATAGTGTCGGCCTGAAACTATCCGTTGAAGTGGAAAAGCGAATTTAAATATTTCTTAGCTGCGAGACGAAGAACTGTTATCCGAAGTTTTGTCTATATTGGTTGCCTGTACCTATTAACCGGCCGAGCCGGGGCATTGTGTTACACGATTGCGGGGACCTGATTTATATCCTCTGTTTAACTTGCCGGAGGCGTGTATTCACTTTGGCCTGAGGATACTGTTAGGCGGCTGAAGGGGAGT
>DYKV01000268.1 GCA_020722415.1 Anaerolinea sp. | reverse complement strand
AAATAGCCAGCCGGAATAGTGACAATCTGAAATAACCAGTGAAAGTCTCAAATTCAATGCGCGCTGGATAGGTTTTGCTAAAAACTTTGGGATGATTTCAAGGCAAATCGAGAATGGCTGAGAATGGATTGACTGAATGGAAGATAGAAGTTAATATACAATCATCCTGGATTGGTGTGTGTGTAACCTGTTTAGGGGAGGTTATCCAACCACAGAAATGGTTGACTGGTTTGAAAACTATTTGAAGCCGAGGTGTTTGCATGGAATATAAGAACTTAGGGAAAACTGGTCTAAAAGTGAGTGAACTCTGCCTGGGCAGCATGCAGTTTGGTTGGACTGCACCACGAGAAAATGCGAAGCGGGTTTTTGATGCATTCTACGACGCGGGGGGTAATTTTATAGACACCGCAGATATTTATTCCCGCTGGGCACCAGGAAATCCTGGCGGGGTAGCAGAGGAATTGATTGGAAATTGGCTGAAGACTAAACCACGTCAACAAGTTATTATTGCCACAAAAGTCTACGGAGCGATGGGGGATGGTCCAAACGATCGCGGTCTAAGCCGCAAACATATCCTTGATGCTTGTGATGCCTCTCTGCGCCGTTTACAAACGGATTACATAGATTTATATCAAACCCATGCCTGGGATGCCGCTACCCCGTTGGAGGAGACTCTGCGCGCGTTAGATGATTTGGTCCATGCTGGTAAGGTTCGTTATATTGGCTGTTCGAATATCCCAGCTTGGCATTTGGTAGAAGCTCTCTGGGTGAGTGATCACCTTAACCTTATCCGTTATGATTCCTTACAGCCGCATTACAATTTGGCACATCGAGCCGAATTTGAGCGCGAATTACAAGCAGTGTGTCTTAAATTCGGTATCGGGGTCATCCCGTATTCGCCCATTGGAGGTGGATTATTGAGCGGAAAGTATCGGCGGGGTTTCCAAGCTAAAGAAGGGTCACGCAGTTGGAACCTCCGCCATGCGTTTACTGAACGGAATTTTCAAATTATCGATCAATTGGAAGAAATTGCCAATCAAAGGGGAAAGACCATTTTACAAATCGCTCTAGCTTGGGTGATGCAACAGCCCGCTGTTACTAGTCCTATTGTTGGCGCCAATACGGTGGAACAATGGGAAGAAATCAAAGGGGCTTTAGGCATCCGGCTCAATGAAGAGGAACTGGAAAAACTCGAGCAAGTCAGCAAATGGGATGAATAAGCCGGGTAAATCAATCCTCAACAGAGATATTGCCAGGAAACATCGTAACGCGGCATTCATGCCGCAACCAAACGGCGAGATCAATGTCTACAACATTTGCGCGTTCGATGCAAATGTTGCCCGGTAATACTATAAGTTAGTTTTCTTGTCTGTTGTAGGTCTGAGTACATTATCTTTTTCAGTTTCGTTGATTAACAAGCGAATTCTCTTTGAGCGGCTTTCATAATCTCGGTAAGCGTTTTTTCTTGTCCAGGCTCAAGCTCAGGGACAAGGTGAGTAGCTAGGATTTGTTCTGCTTTAGCCTGTGCTCGATCTACCATTTCCAACCGCCCCTCTCTTTCCCACACCTCCCAATCGGCGCGCTCGGCAAGGTTGGTGAACAGGATTTCTCCTTGGCGTATAGCTTGTCGAGTGTGTTTTTGGGCTAAGAAGTTGCGCGACCCCTTCATCACCGAGAGTATCACTTCAACTGCGAGGGTTTGTTCATTAGTAGAGAAACCAGCCCTGGCCCGCTGGATGCTGCCAGCAATTTCATCATCAGCGACAATTTGGGCAAAGGAACTGGTCACACCGGCTTCCATCTCGCCAATTCCAGATAGTTCATCAGCTCCCGCGAGAGCTGGGAGGATAGCATTTAAGGCGCGTTCAAGCCCGTTTTGAAAATCGAGAGTATGTGAATTGGTTGTAAGCCCATAGACATTCACCGGTAATCCATAACGATGCCCGATCTGCACAGTGGCTGCGGATACCAAGCCTAATTCTACTCCACCCCAGACTGAAATAGCCGTGCGGGGTTCCATCATCGCCAGCCGTCCACAGTAAATAATCGGTAATCCAGGCTTAACGCATTGGGCTAACGTTATGCTAGCGAGAACTTCAGCATTTTGTTGCACCAACGCGCCGGCAAGGGTGAAAGGCGCTGTTGTCCCGGCAGTGGGGCAAGGTAATGGAGCAAATGGAATCTCATTGTTGGCTATGGCAATGATTGCTTCAGCAGCGTCATCGGGGAAGGTAAGCGGACTAACCGGCGACACACTGAGGGTAAGCATTTGCTTCGGAGAGCCAAGCACTTCCGCCATCCGAGCAGCATAAGTTACCTCGATTGCATTTTGGACACCCGGACCCTGAACTGGTTTAATGGTATTTGGAAGGGTATAGCGGTACATTGCTAGGGACATCAGCGGACCAGGAACGTCAGTTGGGGTAAAAAGGGGAGTAATGGTGGTGACGTTATCCAATGCATCTAGAATGCGGGTTGCATCTATTAAGTCTTTAACTGTCGCCGAGCGGCGTTGTTTAAACCGGTGATCGTAAATCTCCCGGGCGCCGCCTAGGTTATGCCAATGAAGATTACCATCCCCAAGGGTATAGATGCTACCGCTACGGCTATGAAGGGATATATTCCCACTAGCTGTGGAGATAGCTCGTTCTACCAACTGCGGGGGAAGGCGAACAAAACCATCGTCCAGGATTGCCCCATTTTCCTGAAGGATTTTTCGGCTGGGGGAGTGGTTGAGGATGACTCCGCGGTCCATCAAAACTCGCAAGGAAGATTGATGGATCATTTCAATTTCTTGTGAATCCAGAACGCAAAAATGTTGCATGTCATCCTCCGTTGCTTTTCCTAAAATGGATTACAAAACATCCAAAATGAGGGGTTATGGCAATAATGACAAACCTGCAATGCGGACAATTAATTTCTACTTTAATTATATCCTCAGAAAGGGGGTCTCAATTACTTTTATTTTATCATCGAGCCAAAAGAAATACTTGGAGTAAAATTAATCTGCCCTTCGCGCTGGGTGACAATCCCTTAATCATCCCTTTGGTTCGATTTCATAAATCCCAAAAGCATCACTGCCTGGTGAGGAACCTTCGAAGACATACGGGGTTGTCTGACTCCATTCCGCATATTTTTGCAAAACTCGTTGAAAAGCCGATTCGGCGGATGGAGTATCGTAACCTAAAATAGCCACTGTTCCGCCAGCCCCACCGCCGGTAATTTTCGCACCGATTAAACCACTCTCCTTTTCATCCCTCACCAGTTTTACAATTAGATCTGTCGCTGGTGTACCTAATCCACATTGAGAATAACCCTCGTGGCTTAAGAACATCAATTCTCCAAGCAAGTTTGCCTCATCTGGGGTGATCTCGGATGCATTGGCAAGCAAAGTGTAAAAACAATGCACGCGCCAGTTTTCTTCAACAGCATACCGTGTAGCAGCGCGTACTGGATAAAGGA
>DYKV01000267.1 GCA_020722415.1 Anaerolinea sp. | reverse complement strand
CATCAATTTTCTGGGGCGTTGCTTTTTGGAATAGGTTTTGTTTTGATGCTTTGTGAATATTTGATACTTATAAGATTTGATAAGGCTACATTAGAACCCCCTCGATTAGGATAGATGTCGCCCCGAGGATATGGGATTCTAATTGGCAATGATAGATGGCGCAACGAGGAAGCAGATGCGCTATTCCACTGAACGCAAAGAGGCGGTACTGAAGAAGATGCTGCCGAAAAACCGGAGCATCTGGGAGATAGCGGTGGAGGAAGGGATCTCGATGGCCGCCCTGTACAACTGGCGCAAGGCCGCGCGAGCCGAAGGACGTCTGTTGCCCGATGGTGACCAGACTGCGACGGGCTGGACGGCGGCAGACAAGTTTGTCGCGGTAGTGGAGACGGTGGCCTTGAACGAGGCCGATCTGTCGGCTTGGTGTCGGGAGAAAGGTCTGTACCCGGAGCAGATCCGGCAATGGTGCCAGGCCTGTAAACAGGCCAACGATTGGGATCGGAGCCAGAACGAACGCCTCCGGCAGGCGCGTAAGACAGACCAGCAGCGTCTCAAGGCGCTCGAACGCGAACTGAGGCAGAAGGAAAAGGGCTTGGCGGAGACAGCGGCCTTGCTGATGCTGTCAAAAAAAGCCGAGGCGATCTGGGGGGAAGGAGAGGACGCATGATCAGCACCCCCGGATCGCCGACAAGCCGTTGAGCTGATCGAGGAAGCCATGGCCCAGGGGGCGTCACAGACGAAGGCCTGCGCGCTGTTGGCGATCAGCGTACGGACCTACCAGCGCTGGATCCAAGAAGGGGGAGTAAAAGGGGATGCCCGCCCCGAGGTGGAACGACCGTCCCTGGCCAACCGGCTGAGCGAGGTGGAGCGGGAACAGATTCTGGCGGTGTGCAACCGGCCCGAATACAGTCACCTGCCACCGTCACAGATCGTGCCAATGCTGGTCGATGAGGGCGAGTACCTGGCGTCGGAATCCAGCTTCTATCGGTTGCTGCATGAGGCAGGTCAGGCGCAGCGTCGAGGCCGCTCCCAGCCACCCCAACGACGTGCAAAACCCTAGGCCACTGTGCGACAGGCCCCAACCAGGTCTGGAGCTGGGATATCACCTTCCTGGCTAGCACGGTGACAGGCTGGTTCTATCGACTCTACCTGGTAATGGATATCTACAGTCGCAAGATCGTGGGTTGGGAGGTGCATGAACGGGAATCTGCCGATCTGGCGTCTCAGTTGATCCAGTGGGCCTGCCTGGCAGAAGGCATCACCCGGCAGGTTCTGGTGTTGGACTCGGACAATGGGTCACTCATGAAGGGCGCAACCATGTTGGCGCTCCTGCAGCGACTGGGTGTGGTGCCATCGTTCAGTTGTCCCTCGGTGAGCAATGACAGCCCCTACTCCGAGAGCCTGATCAGGAGCATGAAGTACAGTCCGGTCTATCCGGAAAAGCCGTTCGAGAGCATGGAGGCGGCCCGTACCTGGGTGCATGCATTTGTCACTTGGTACAACGATACCCACCGTCACAGTGGCATCCAGTATATGACGTCCAGCGCGCGTCACCGGGGCGAGGATGGCGCTATCCTGGCCCGACACAAAGCCATCTATGAAGCGGCCTAGGCATGCCATCCAGAGCGCTGGAGTGGGGTAACACGGGACTGGAGTAAACCCGAGGTGGTGTATCTCAACTCCGGCAAACCGGAAGCGCCACCTGAGAACCAAATGGAGCTTCCCGCAGCGTGAAAATTGCGTCATCTATCTTGATAAACATCGTGCTTCTCAAAATTGGAGAAGAGTACTGCAGCAATAATCCTCGGTTCTATAACAGCAACCGAGAATTAATAATCAGAAGGCTGGCGGGACTCAATAAATCACTGGCGATCCAGCTGTACTCCAAGATCGGTGATCCACGAAGAGGAAGAAGGCATATCGAAGAGTGTTCGACATATGGATACCCTGAAAGATTGCTATGGATTATTTCATTTCCCCCTTTCTATTACGAAGAATTCTATATAAGTCTTTCTCTCTTTTACTGCTCATTTAACCAGTGAATATCACATATAAAATCATAAATTCATCCTCTGAAGTTGGGAATTATCGCACAGAGTGGCTTGATCTATATTCTAAAACGTCCTCACAGCCATCAACATCCTTCGAATGGACTGATGCGCTCCTAAAAACCCATCTCCAAAAGAGTGACCGCTTTTTTTTAATCATTTTATATCAAGATTCTGAAATTGTCGGATTTCTCCCCCTTGTGCTGACCACCCATAATAAATTCGGCATTTCATTCACTTGCCTAATTCCGATATCAGAACTGTACAATACCCATAGTGATATCTTATATAAGAAGAACAATTTAGATATCGCCGCGAAATTAGTTGATGCTATTCTCACCCTGCGGCCCAGCTGGGAACTTTTCCGAATTAACAATCTACTTGAGACTGATCAAGCATTAATTGATCTTCATTCCATACTAGCAAGAAGGGGTGGCGGATATCTTATCAAGTCTACCGAACCATCTTTTTTTATAAAACTCCCTGACACCTTTGAAAGGTACTTAGCTGAACGATCTAAAAAATTCCGGAACCATCTTCGCCGTATGGGGAAAAAGATGGACGGGACTGGGAAAGTTGATTTCCTGTCTAGAGAGAATTTCCATGATTTCAACAGCGCCTATGAGGCGGTGTTAAAAATAGAATCCTTAAGTTGGAAGAATTCTCATGGAACAGCGATCAGCTCTATAAAGAGACAGGAAAATTTTTACAAACAATTACTTGAAGACATTGACAATAAACAAAATTCCCATCTTTTCTATCTTTATATGGATAATGAACCAATTGCTTATAATATGGGGATTATTAAGGACGACACCTATTATTATTTAAAAACCAGTTTCATCGAAGAATACCGAAGGTTAAGCCCTTCAACGGTGCTGAGAGCAAAATTGATTGAAACACTTATCGAAAAGAAAATAAAATACTTCGATTTTCCAGGGGAACCCTATGAATGGGAAAGTCAATGGGCAAATGATTTGAGGTGGCATAGATCAATTATAATTTTCAACAAGTCATCAAAATCACGTCTATTGTCATTCTTTTACAGTGTAAAAAACTTGATAAAGCCGGTAACAAAGGAACGTAAGGTCCATTTCCATAATCCTCTTGATACCACTGCAAATTAAACAAACCGCTTATTTTCGGCTCCTCGACGTTTCGAGGGGATTGGAGCTCATTAAACTCCAAAACCACACGAAACGTCGAGGAGCCTACCTTCATCAGCATCATCTATCTCCACGCCTCACCCATCCAGGAATTCATCAAATTCCCAACGAAATGACGAAGAGCCAGAATCTCACACAAAATTATTGGCACTACCGTAATCATGATGATGGTAAGAATTCTTAAGAATATATTTCATAAAATCGCAAGTCGTATTGTTTTGATGAAATATGATAATTTTACAATTTCTGAATATTTCAGAAAGCA
>DYKV01000266.1 GCA_020722415.1 Anaerolinea sp. | reverse complement strand
CGGCAAGGGCGAGCGGCTGGAATCCATCAGGACAGAATAATGGATTGAGCGCAACGGGCATTATCTGGATTCCCAAAAGAGCAGGAAGAAGGGACGGCAGAAATTTCACCGTCCCTTTATTGCCTCAAAATGTGCTACTTATATTCTGTCGCCTTATTAGTAGCACAACACTAAACTTGAGCCATGGATAAGTTAAAGGCTTTTGGCGAAAAGATTCGCAAGATAAGAATCGAACGCGGGTTAAGCCAGGAGAAATTGGCTTTCCTTTCTGGATTACATCGAACTTATGTTGGGGCGATAGAACGCGGGGAGAGAAATGTAAGTTTCAAGAATATCGAAAAAATTGCCAAAACGCTAAAAGTCAACCTTGAAGAACTATTTCGCGACCTATAAAGGAGACACAAAATGCCTTCTCTCGCAGACAGAATGCCCGCACTCGTTATTTCGAAAGAAGAATTGAAAAGGTGGGGAAAATTGTGGTTGGGCGACAAGAACCCTGAAACAGGAAAAGATAAAGAGCCTTTTTCTTTCGATAGGCAACAGAGCGTAAACTTTGCTTCGTTCATTGATTTGGCATTTGGACAGGCTTTAGCAACCGCGTTGGGTGGCATTCCCGTTGTCAAGCCGAATGCGAACTCGTTGCTTCCAACAGAAGATGATTGTGTAGAAGTTGGCGCGGTACGCGTAATTGGCGGCATCAGGCCACAAAACTATGATGTAGCATATCGCCCTGATGGACCTCGTGTGGTCTTTGACAGTAAAACTTTGAATGAGGAGAAAAGCGTCGGCAAAAACTGGCAAAACATGATTAATGACCTAGCAACAGAGGCGACTACAATTCACACGCGATTTCCTTATGCCGTTGTTGCTTTCATTGTGGTTGTGCCAAAACCCGCCCTGGGAGCAAAGCAAGAATTCGACATAATCCGCACATTGGAACGCTTGGGTAGCAGAAAAGATGTCCTGGATCAAGCGCATTTGGCCGAGGCAATTTCGTTTATCGTTTGGGATCCGGAAACGGGGACGATTGACAAGAACATTCCTGATCCAAACTCTCCCCTCCGTGTTGAGATTTTCTCGGACATACTTTTTCCTCACTATTTGGATCGGTACAAAGGTCTGCCTCCTCATAGTGAAGAGCAATAAATTCCTTTCCAACCTGATAGAATAGATTAGAATACCGTTTCTATTCTATGAGCACACGATTTCATTCTAACAAACGGCCAGCAGATAGCCAAAAACTTCGAGGCGGTTATTACACCCCCATCGAGTTATCGGACTATTTAACCGCTTGGGCTATCCGTAATGGCGACGAAAAGATACTCGAACCGAGCTGTGGGGATGGGAGTTTTGTCGCTTCCATCCTGCATAGACTTAGCGCTCTAAAAAAAGAGGGGCATAAAGTCTCATCTAAAATTACCGCCGTTGAGATAGAAGCAGGTGAGTTGAAAAAGGCCAAAACTCGCCTGGACGCCTACAACTTTCCGAAAATCGAGACCGAATTTATCGCTGGTGATTTTTTTGATTTGTTCGAGAGGCTGAAACGAGAGGGCAATTATGATGTTGCCCTTGGCAATCCGCCCTTTATACGTTTTCAATACTTTGACGACGGAAGCAGGGAAAAGGCTTTTTGGCACTTACGGAATTTCGGGTATTCTCCAACGAAACTAGCAAATGCCTGGTCTGCATTCGTTCAACTAAGCATTGAATTGCTGAGAGAGGGTGGGCGACTTGCAATGGTGTTGCCCGCAGAACTTTTGCAAGTTGGTTATGCAGGCGAACTCCGCAAACGCCTATCCGCGCAATTTTCCCATATTGTGATTATTGGATTCAAGAAGTTGGTATTTCCAGAGATTCAACAGGAAGTGGTTTTACTTCTTGCCGAGGGAAAACGCGACATTTCTGTTTTGGAATCCGACATTCACACAATTGAGTTTGAAGATGGAAAAGACTTGACGCGTTCAGAAAATTTGGAAGAAGCGGTAAAGCATATTCCAGGCAGGCACTCACGCCCCCTGATGAAATGGACTGCCTTGTTCTTAAACGAAAAATCATATTACGCCTTGGATGACGCCCAACGCTCCAGGTTTGTTATTCCGTTAGGAAAATTAGCGGCGGTGGACATTGGCGTGGTTACAGGTCGGAACAGTTTTTTTGTGCTCGACGAGAAAACCCGCAAAGAAGTTTTTGCCGAGAAATTCACCTTACCTGTTGTCGGCAGAACCTCCGCCTTGAAATCCATCGTTTTTGATGAAAACGATTTTGAAAAGTACCAACATGTAGAGCCAGGATACCTACTGGATTTAAATAATGTGCCTGAAAAAGGCATTCCTCGACAGCTGAAAGAATATATTGCTCACGGTGAAGCCGAAGACGTTCATAAGGGTTACAAATGCCGCGTGAGACGGCGTTGGTTCGATGTACCTTCTATTTATGTGCCGAATGCCTTTATGTTCCGTCAGATACATAAATATCCATTACTTGTTGTAAATCGGGCTGGCGCGACATCAACCGATACAATTCATCGAGTCAAATTTATTAATGGCGCAAAACCTGAGAAATTAGCCGCCATTAGTTTTAATTCTTTGACTCTGGCTTGGGCAGAAGTTAGTGGCCGAAGTTATGGCGGCGGCGTGTTGGAACTAGAGACAAGAGAAGCCGAACATCTGCCAATACCCTACAGCGCAAAGATAGAAATAGACTCTCAGAAAGTTGACGAGTTGCTTAGAGATGGAAAGGATTTAGAAGCCTTGGACTACGTTGACAATATCGTTCTAGGTGGCTTTATGGGAATGAGTCGTTCAACGATCAAACATGTTCGAGACGCCTGGATGGAATTGCGTAACAGAAGAACCAATCGGCGTTACCCAAAGATCACCTACGAACAGTCTCAACCGCAACAGTTACGATTATTGGAAAAGGCAAAAAAATACAAGAGTCGCTCCAAATAACCGCGGAGCGCGTCTACGGCTGGTCGTTTTGCAGCCAAGGCGCGGCCGAGGGACGCCAGGTCTCCGCTGACCAATTCATCGCCGCGGCGTTGACCTGGTTCGGCGACCCCGACCCGACGCAAGGCTCGCCGTGGGACAAGGGCGAGCGGCTGGAATCAGGACGCGTTCCCATCTTCAGCAAAGAGAGTTCACGACTCAAAAATAAAATGCCCAAGATTTGACATCTGGGCAAATTTATCGTGTGTAACAAGCTCTCACTCATTTCTGGGCTTTGTTACATAGGCTGCTTTTCTTTGCAACAAGGCGGGCTGAACCACAAGTTCAATTGGCTCAGGGACTTTTTCTTGTGGCTTGTGTCCATTACCGTTTGCCCGTATCAGCTTCTTTTCGGTTGAAGTCAATTGCGGCGGGAATAGCTGCGCCGCATCAATATCTCGAATGCTTTGCAGTTTTCCAAGATAGTAAGAAACATAGTAGCCGTTATACATGGAAGGTTCAACTTTTGCCAATTTGTCTTCCGCAATTTTCTT
>DYKV01000265.1 GCA_020722415.1 Anaerolinea sp. | reverse complement strand
AAATGACAGAACAGGCATTTGAATTCCATCAAAATTGACATGGCTGAGCAATTACCAAACCGCGCTAATTTACGATAACTCCTTTATTAATCATCCCGCTAGATCATGATTTAGCGGGATGATTTTATTTATTTTTATCTCTATCTATATCATTGAGCAGGAATCTAGTTTTTTCTCGATGGTGATGGAGAAAATGACGTAGGGAATATAACAATGCTAAAGGCCAAAGGTGAACAATCATGGGAGAACCACAATCCGGACAGGGGAGTATGCCAATCCCAAGCAGACCACTCATTACTAATAGAAAGCGGAATGCCTTTCGTTTGATTAAAATTGGTATTGATTTAAGGTTCATGGTGAAGGATAAAAGAAGCTCTTTTCTATTTCGGCCAGACAGCCCCGGCATGAACAATGGTATTAGGTGGAACATCTTGTTTAATCGTCGCACCATTCCCAATGCGACAATGTTCACCAATTCGCACCTGGAGATTAATCGTCACTCCCATACCAATTAATGTCCGTGAACCGACTATTACTTCTCCCGCTAGAATGGCGCCGGGCGAGAGGTTTACATACTCACCTAAAACACAGTCATGTGACACAATCGCACCGGTATTGACAATTACGCCATATCCAACTTTTGCGTCACTTCCAATATATGCATGGGGAAATATTTGCCCCCCTTTGGCAAGTATGGCGCTCTCTTCAACGAAAGCGGTTGGGTGAATTACTGTCGGGCAGCTAAAACCCGCGGAATGCAATGTTTCGAAAACTTTTATTCGGGAAGAGATATCACCAATTCCCCCCACCGCATTGATCGCCAGCCGTAAGCCTTTTTGGTATAGCTCCGCTAGATGCTCCTTGCGCCCGATCACCGGCACATTTAAGATCGAACTGCCGATTGGTTTTGTATCGTCGATTATTCCGGCAATAGGGAAGAGGTTAGAAGTGCGGATTAGTTCAATTAAGGATTTACCATGACCCCCAGCCCCATAGATTAACAAGGCATTCGGATTAATCTCTTCAATGGGAAATAGGCTTTCTTCAAGAGATGATGGATGGATCAAGGCTTTAAGACGTTCTACCGTGATTAATTCATCGCTAGATAGGCTTTGTAAATCGATTCTCAATTCTTGGGCAAGTTTTAAGGCTGGCTGGGTAATGCGCAATTTTAGGGGAATTTGGGTTGAGCTGGTTTCTAATTGAGCCGGCTCGGTTAGTTGCCTGTCTGGATCGGGGTTGATCACACAAAAAACCTCTCCTGCTTTCACGATCTGTCCCCTCTGCACTTTCATCCCAAAAATATAGCCATCTTGCTCAGCCACTAATTCTTGGGTGGCTTTGGTTGTTTCGATAGTGGCTAGGATATCCCCCCGAGAAACATATTGCCCGTTTTCTACAGAGATGGAGGCAAGCATCATTTCTGGTTCGTTGGGGTTAATAAGAGGGAAGGTAATAGTTATAGGGGGTAGGCTCATTGTTTGTGGATAATTATACTGAGAAATTCAATTGATCCCATTAATATTCAAGGAATGGTTAATAATGCATGTACAGAAGCAATTATATCGGTTATATCTGGTAAGGTATTTTTTTCCAATATTGGTGAAACTGGAATCGGATGATCCTCTGCGGCAAGCCGGGCGACTCGGATGGTTGATGTGGGTAAATTTTCCAGTATCCGTGAGATTATTTCTGCACCCCAACCCAATGTTAACGATCCTTCTTCGATGGTAATCATACGGCGAGATTTTTGAACTGGATCGAGGACCGATGAAATCTCGAAGGGAGTTAATTGTGCAGGGACAATCAGCTCGCCGAAAATTTCTTCTTCATAAGCGAGTTTGCGCAGCGCTTGGCTGGCTAATTCTGCCATATATCCATAAGCGAGAAAAGTAATCTGGGGGTCAGGCGCTCCGCGCAAACTCAATCGATAGGTTGGATAGGTTGAATTTCCGGGCAGTGTCTGGCGTTGTAAATCTTGGTTGACAATTTCCTCAAATATGGTCAAGGGGTATAACAGCTTGTGCTCAATAAATAACAACGGATCTTCTTCGAATCGGATGGTGTGATAAAGCATCGTGCCTGGGTCTGTAAAATTATTCGCTGCAATTACTTTTATGCCCGGAATGCCGAGAAATATCTTCTCCAGCGTCTGCGAATGGGTTGGACCATAGCCCCGATAGCCACCCATAGGAGTCCGGATCACCACTGGAACATGCACTTGATCATTATACATCCAGCGAAACTTAGCAAGGTGGTTGATTAATTGGTCGGCTATTAATGGGATGAAATCACCAAACATAATTTCAACAACAGGATGTAAACCGCGCATTGCCATCCCTGTGGCGATCCCAACAATAGCGGCTTCCGAAATGGGGGTAGATAAAACCCGTTCGGGAAAATTCGTTGAACAACCTTGGGTAACCTTGAATGCTCCTCCATAAGGATCAAGAATGTCCTCTCCGAGCAGAAGTGCTTGGGGATCAGTTAACAATGCTTGATGCAATGCTCGATTGAGTGATTCAAGAACGGTTGTCATGTCTTAGAAACCTCTGGGTATGGATCCTCGAGCGCGGCTTGGAAGGCTAATTGGATTTCTGCTGCAACCAAGTTTTCAATCTGTACCCGCTCGTTGGGATCCAACCGTGCGCCTTGAATCAAAATGGGATCATATCGCGTTCGTAATTCTGCAATCAAATCTGCTGGACGGGTGTCATCCCCCTTCGAGTGAGGTCCAAAACGATGGGTATGGATGATCAATGCGGCAGGTGATTGGGTTTGGCGCACATAACGGATCCATTTTTCAGCCAATGGAGAGATGACCAACACATCACTCGTTTCTACTTCACAATAGGGTATCTCAAAAGCAGAAAAGCGGGCGGTGATCGAACCAGCCAAGCTCATATTTATAGGTGTGGTCTGGGCAATTCGATTGTTTTCCAATACGTATAAGATCGGCGCTTGCCATTTGCTAGCGAGATTAAATGCCTCATAAACAACCCCTTCACCCAATGTACCATCCCCAAGAAAAGCAATTACTATTGTATTGCTACCCTTACGTTTTTCCGCCAGTGCCATTCCAGTAGCAATTGGCACAATTCCGCCTTGAATGCCATTGGAATAAAAATTCTTCCAATGAAGATGCTGCGAACCACCTCGTCCACCACAAACCCCAGTAGATCGCCCCATTAATTCAGCAAAGAGGAGATGAGGTTCCCCCCCGTAGGCTAAAAAATGTCCGTGGGCGCGGTGATTGCTGAAGACGATATCATTTTGCGTTAGGTGGGAAAGAACGCCAACAGCATTGGCTTCTTGGCCGAGATAAGTGTGGGTTGTGCCGGGAAAGACGCCTTTGGAAAAATTATCCAAAACAGTTTCTTCAAAACAGCGGATTAGGAACAGTCTGCGATAGAGAGTTTGATTGTCCATGTGACTTTGAATCTTGTCAGGGGAATTATAACCGGTAGAGACGAGAAGGAAAAC
>DYKV01000264.1 GCA_020722415.1 Anaerolinea sp. | reverse complement strand
GATGCAAATGTTGCCCGGTAATACTATAATCGCCTACCTTCATGCTTTCATTGAATGGATTGGCAGAGCCTCTAATTGATTAACCATATCTCCCAAGACGTCAAAGCCACCTTGCCAGAATTCGGCTTGTTCTATAGCAATCCCGGCTTTGGAAAGTATACGCGCCGGCGCATCCGACCCACCAGCTTCTAATATTTGTAGATAAAGCGGTTTAAAACTTTCTCCTTCTGCTTTATATCGTTTATACAGCGATAAGACCAACAGTTGGCCAAAAGAATAGGCATATACATAAAATGGATATTGAAAAATATGCGGAATAGCCACCCATTCCCAACGAAATTCATCACTTACCTCCACCGCATCTCCAAATTGGCGCCGTAAATTCGCTAGGTATGCATCGGCTAATTCGTCAACCGAGACCCCATTGCGGATTAGATCATGTGCCTGACGTTCAAACAGGGCAAAATACGCCTGTCTCCCAATGGTTGCATAATTATCGTCCAATTGACGGAAAAGAATATCGCGGCGCACTGCTTCATCTTTTTCATCTGCCAATAAGCGCTCGATTAATAACATCTCCCCAAAGGTTGAAGCTGTCTCTGCCAAGGGCAGGGAAGCATGAAAGGTAAATAGGCTATGTTTAGCAGCCATCATTGAATGAACAGCATGACCCAATTCATGCGCCAGCGTCGCAACATCCTCTGCTTTTCCTTGATAATTGACCAATACCCAGGGGGTGATATCATTGGTAACCGTCGCACAAAAAGCTCCATCTTGCTTACCTTTCCGAACTTCGCTATCTAAATGGTTCTGCTCAAAAACACGCTGGGCTTGTTCGGCGAATTGCGGGGCAAAACGCTGAAATGATTCGAAAACCATCTCCACAGCTGTTTCAAACGGGTAATTCTTATCTGCCTTAACAATTGGAGCATAAATATCATAGCGGCGCAGGCGTTCAACACCTAGCCATCGGGCTTTCAAGCGAAAGAAACGTTGAAACAGTTGCGCATTTTGCTCACACACATTTAATAAAGTATCAACCACATCATCGGGAATATCATTGGATAGATTTCGAGCAGAAATTGGTGAAGGGAAATGGCGTAGATCCACTTGCTCGTTAAACCAATCGCGGGCAATCGTTTGGTACATCATCCCTAGGATCGGTCCGTCGTTACCATAAACCCGGTACATTTCTTGATACGCTTTCGCTCGGATATCTGGGTTAGTGTGACGGGCATAGACCATCAATTGACCGCGGGTTAATTCTTTGACTTCACCATCAACTTCGAGATGAAACACATAGCGGTTTGTTATGGCATCATATAAATTCCGCAGAGCCTGGATACCCGTAACATCTTTAAGGTTGATTACTTTCTCTTCGGCTTCACTGAGCGTATGCGGTTTAAAATGACGCATGGCTTCCAGCCAATATCGGTAATCACCGGCTTGCTCCATTAGCCTATTGGCGTTTTCGTCATCCAGTTCTTTCCACCATAAACTAAAAAAAATCGTCCGGTTCTGAATCGTAGCGGTTAGCTGTTCGACTTGGGCTAGGAATGCCTGAGCGTTTTGATTTTGGGTATCTGAACTAAACCACAATTCACCGTAGTCATATACCCGAGAAATCAGATGGTGGAGTTGTTCTAGTTGTTGAATGATTTGATTGAATAAATGGAAATCAATTGTGGAGACTAGTTGAGGACGGATTTTTTCAAACTCACCGGTGCGTTTTTCTAATTCAGCTAATGCGTTTTTTAATTCTAGACTATCATGGGCGGGGAATAAATCTTCCAGGCTCCACTGAGCCAGTTGATAGGTTTTTGCCATAAAGGGTTATCCTCTCTAATTATTGACAATTTTAGGGTGATTAATTTTACTACGGGTTTCTTTAAACATTGGCGCGTACATGCATAATGTCGCCATCCTTAATGAGATAATCCTTTCCTTCCAGCCGAAGGCTGCCCTTGGAACGGGCTTCGTTCATTCCTCCCAAGCGCAACAATTCCTGATACTCAATGACTTCAGCGCGGATAAAACCACGCTGTAAATCGGTATGAATTACGCCGGCAGCTTCTTGAGCAGTAGCCCCCCGCCGCACTTGCCAGGCGCGTACCTCATCTTTTCCGACGGTAAAAAAGGATTGAACATCCAATAAATCGTATGCTAGCCGGATCATTCTTTGCAACCCCAGCTCATTAATGCCATAGGCAGCTTGAAACTCCCGCGCCTCATCTTGAGAAAGTTGGGCTAATTCCATCTCTAATTTTCCCTGAAGAGCTAGAATTTCACTATGTTGATGTAGATAATGAACCTCAGGAACTTTTTGCCCTTCGCTAAGGTTCAATACAATCAAAAGTGGTTTTTGGGTGAGAAATCCAAAACCGCTCAAGAACTTTTTATCTTCGACATTAAATTCAAAGTCACGGAGCGGTTGATCGTTTTCGAGAAAGGTTTTCATTCTTTCAAAAAGATCAATTTCATTTTGAATAAGCTTTTTTTCTCTTCCACCACCTTTACGCAATTCATCCTTTATCCTTTCAAGACGCCGTTCAATTATCCCTAAATCATTGAGCAATAACTCACTATCCATGGCTAGGATATCCCGTTGCGGGTTAATGCTCCCTAAAGCATGCATGATACTTGCATCTTCGAAGCAGCGTACAACATGGACGAGTCCGTCCATCTGGCTGAGCTGATTAATCAACGCGCCTGGTAAACCCTTTTTTGCACTGCCCTCTTCTAACCCAGCGATATCGGCAAAGGTCACTTTGGCGTAGGTTACCTTCTCCGGTTGAAAGAGTTGAGCCAGGCGATCCACCCGCTCATCTGGGACATCCACAACCGCCGTGTGAATCTCAATTCGCCCAGCACTAGCCGATGCTGGCCGATTGCCGCGAGTCAGGGCATTGAAAATGGTTGTTTTGCCAGTTTGGGGAAAGCCAATAATTCCTAAACGCATAATCCGCCTTTAAAAAGAAATGAATAAGGCACTAATACATGTACCGCCCTGTATTATAACAGGCGCAGTTATATAAACAATTCCTGTTCCCTAGAGCGATGCCAAGGCAAGATAGAAATGTCCTAATCAGAGCAAAAGAGAAATGTCCCTAGTTTGGACAAACATTCCCAATATGCCCTTAATATTTGTCCTGAGGCAGGATTTTAATCCGCCGAACATAGTCACTGCCTTAGCACGGGGAAATTCGCTAAAGCCTATTTGCCTGGCAGCCCGAAGGGCTTTATTGTCCTGAGGCAGGATCTTAATCCACAGAACATTGTCCTCACTTTAGTACGCGGAAATTAGCAAAAGCCTATTTGCCCGGCACCCCGAAGGAGTTCTTTGTCCAGAGGCAGGACTCCAGTCTGCCGAATTTAACAAAAAATAGCCAGCCGGAAAAGTTACAATCTGAATTAACAAGGAAACGTCCCAAATACGATGACCGCTGGATAGGTTTTACTCAAGCCCTCAGGATAATATAAAGCCAAATTGAGAATTGC
>DYKV01000263.1 GCA_020722415.1 Anaerolinea sp. | reverse complement strand
GCTTGCCTTCTAAATGAAAATGATATACAAAAACCTGGTCATTCGAGGGATAATGGATATCCCTCGATATGCCGTTGTTTAAATCATGGGAATAGCCTTTTTCTGGATTAACCTTATAACATAGCGGCAACAAAGGATATAATATTCACGCATTCTCACCCTAGAGATGACCCTCATCATGAGGAAGGAGATTTTATGCAATCAGAGCAGGTACTCAAAAAATTAGATTGGCTGGATGAAGAAAGACGTAAAGATAAAACGCTCATCGTTACTTTGGAAGACCGGATAAAAAACCTTGAAGAAAACCTGCAAAATTCTCAGCAACAAATCAAAGAATTAAGTAGTGAAGTTGCTCGTTTAAAGTCTATCCAAACTCGGGTTGAACAAAGTGATGAAGCGCTGTTAAAGTATAAAATCGAAGTAAAACAGCAATTTGATGAACTGGAAAAAGAAACTCGCCGCCGTGAAGAAGAAGCGGAAAAGGTGCGCCGGGTCGAGGTTAGGTCTCTCGATACGGGTTTAACCGAATTGAGAAAAGAAACCAGCAGTTTAGGGGAAATCCGCCGAAGTTTACAAACCCGCATAGAAGAGGAAATCCGTCTCTCCCGCTCGCTCGAAGAATTGAAAGAGCAGCTCGAGATAGTGAAGCGTAATGATGAAGAGTTTAACCGCCTTGTTCGGCAGAGTGAAGAGAATCGTCGCCAAGATAGCAAGCGCTTAACCGACCTAATGGGAGAAATTAATTCTTTGCGCAAAGCGTATAACGAATTGGTCGGTCAATTAGAGTTATATAGTGCTTCTCTGAAGAAAATCGAAAATCGCATGGCGGATGTTGAAACAGCTGATGCAGAGCGAAAACAATCCCAAATTAAATTTATTGAAGAACAATCACTCATTCAAGTGGAACGGGAGCGGATGTGGAAAGAATGGGCTGATAAACTAGAACAAATCGAGGCAATTGCCGGGGAAGTTGAGCGTTCGATCCAGAATATGGAGATCACAACCCGTAATGTTAACCGGGCTCAGCAGGCGGTTGATGAACTGGCTCAGAAAGTAGAGAGGCGGGCAGTAGAGTTAACCGAGCTGCAACGCTTAGGAGAAGAACGAATTCGTCAGGAATGGGTGGCATATAAAAGCGATGATCAAAAACGCTGGACGAATTATACGCTCGTGCAGGAAGAGATACGCAGCGAATTCATCAAACAAATTGAAAAAATTCCTTCCCGATTGATTGAAATAGAGGAACGCACCCAAGAATTACAAGATTTACTTCAAATTGTAAATGAACAAACCGAACGCCATCTGCGCGAAGTCTTAGGCGCTTTTCACAACTGGGCTTCCGAATATGAGGAAGCGCTCAAACAAAGATAATCAGGAGCCGAAATGTTCGTCATTGGGACTGCTGGACATGTGGATCATGGGAAGAGTGCGCTCGTTGAAGCGCTGAGCGGTTTTCATCCCGATCGATTAGCAGAAGAAAAGTTACGCGAAATGACCATTGACTTGGGGTTTGCTTGGTTTAATTTGCCCAGCGGGGAAGAAGTAGGCGTGGTGGATGTACCCGGACACCGTGATTTCATTGAAAATATGCTGGCGGGAGTCGGTGGAATAGATGCGGCTATCCTGGTTATCGCTGCCGATGAAGGGGTGATGCCGCAAACCCGTGAGCATTTGGCGATATTGGATTTATTGCAAGTGAAAACTGGATTGGTAGCATTAACCAAGGTAGACTTGATCAGCGATCTAGATTGGTTGACACTGGTTGAGGAAGATATTCGTCAAGCTCTGCTTGGCACTGTTTTCGAAGATGCTCCAATCTTGCGTGTTTCAGCGAGAACTCAGGTTGGAATTGATGAGTTGAAACATGTCCTGCAACGTTTATTAGAACAACAACCTCCGCGTAGTAATCGCCAAAAACCACGCTTACCGGTTGATCGTGTTTTTACTATTGCCGGCTTTGGTACTGTGGTGACTGGGACGTTGAGCGATGGAGCGTTTCGAATTGGAGACGAGGTGGAAATTTTGCCTAGCGGTTTGAAAGCCCGCATCCGCGGCTTGCAGACTCATAAAAAGAAAGAAGAGATCGCTTTACCTGGTCAGCGCACCGCGGTAAATCTTGCCGGGGTCTCAAAAGATCAAATCTATCGCGGGAATCTGATTTCCCATCCGGGTGATTATCGCTCTACTCGCCTTCTAGACGTGAAGTTTCGCTTACTCAAAGATGCTACCATGCCATTGAAACACAATAGTCAGGTGAAATTATTCGTTTGGGCAAACGAAGTTTTAGCGAGAGTACGCTTACTGGGCAGTGAGGAACTCACCCCTGGTGAGGAAGGCTGGCTGCAGTTGGAGCTGGATGAGGAGGTGGTGGTAGTCCGTGGGGACCGCTATATCTTGCGGCGTCCCTCGCCAGCAGAGACAATTGGAGGCGGGATAATCGTTGACCCATTCCCCAAACAACACCATAAACGTTTTGCACAAAAGGTTATTGATTACCTGGAAACGCTTGCTAAGGCTGATATCCGTGAAGGCGTTTTGGAAATGATCGAAGCTAACCCGGCAATCACCATAGGTGAGTTGTTGCAGCGGGCAAACTTGTTGGAAGAGGAAGGGATCGCTCTCTTAAATGATTTATTGCAAGAACAGCTTATCATAGACCTGGACAAAATAAACCAACAAATGAAACCATTGACACTAGAAACTGCGCTGATCACTGTAAACCAATGGCAAAAATTGCAGCAGGAAGCCCTGCAGCAGATGGAAAAATTTCATCAGAATTATCCTTTGCGGAAAGGAATCCCCAAAGAAGAGTTAAAGAGCCGTTTGCGCCTTTCGGCTCGGGCTTTGAATAACTTAATCGCTTCATTAGTTACCGAACAACGGGTGATTGATGGGGGTAAATGGGTGGCTAAAGTGGAATTTCAGCGCCGGCTAAATGCTGTTCAGGCAAATGAGGTAAATTTGCTGCTTGAGGAGTTTGTTGCCGCACCATACTCCCCCCCTTCGATCAAAGACTGTTTGAACAAGGTTGGAGAGGAAGTCTATCAATTCCTCGTCGAGGAAGGGATTTTACTGCCGGTGTCAGCAGAGGTTGTCTTTCGCCAAGAAGATTATCAGCACATGCTTATAGAAATTCAGAGAATGATTCATGCCCAAGGCGAGATCAGCGCCGCCCAGGTGCGCGATCAATTTCAAACCAGCCGTAAATATGCCTTGGCACTGTTAGAGTATCTAGATGCCCAAGGGATCACCCAGCGGGTGGGGGATGTGCGGCGGTTGAAGGGGTGAATTAGGATATAATCAAAGCAGGTTGGAAGACATTTTCTAGCAAGGGAGCGTGGATAATGGAGCGGAATAAGAAGAAGACGGCGCTAGGGCTGGGGAAGGGACTGCTCAGCATCTTTGTCGCCCTGTTGGCGGTGGCAAGTTTGCTGGGTGCCATCCGTCAGACCGCTCGAGCCGGGGAAGCGCGCTCAGCGGAGAATAGCGGGGCAAGTGCACAGCAAAGTTCCCAGCCCGC
>DYKV01000262.1:2058-3522 GCA_020722415.1 Anaerolinea sp. | reverse complement strand
GAAATATTAGAGATAGCCGGATATCGCCTCTATGAGGTTGGGCTTTGGGAATATCGGAACGAATTGGCGAAGAATCTGCCGTATGGAAAGCAACGCTTATTGGAAATTGCTCGAGCTCTAGCAACCAACCCAAAATTACTCATCCTCGATGAACCTTCGTCTGGATTAAATGATAAAGAGAGCGAAGAATTGATGGAGTTATTGAAGAAACTAGTTGCGGAGGGTTTTACTCTGCTCTTGATTGAGCATGACATGAATGTGGTCATGGGTATCTCTGATTGGGTCACGGTAATGGATATGGGTAGCAAAATTGCCGAAGGATTGCCGAATGAAATTTATAATAACCCACGCGTAATCGAGGCGTATTTGGGAAAGGAGGAGTAACATAGCCGCACTACTTTCGGTCGAAGACCTAGTTGTCGCCTATGGCGCAGTAGAAGCGCTGAAGGGCGTTTCTTTAGAGATTCAAGAGGGAGATGCTGTTGCAGTTCTTGGCGCCAATGGTGCCGGGAAAACAACCCTGCTAAAAACCATCTCTGGATTACTTCCGGTCAAGGGGGGGAGCATCAAATTGAAAGGGGAAGATTTAAGTAAATTTCCTGCTCACCATCTAGCTGGTTTAGGGATGGCTCATATTCCCGAAGGGCGGAAGGTTTTTGCGACATTAACAGTGGAAGAAAACCTGGATATTGGCACTTGGGGTGTTCGAGGTCAACTCAGCCTAACCGAAATCAATCATACGAAAGAGTGGATTTTTACCCTCTTCCCCATCCTAAAGTTACGCCGTAAGCAATTAGCTGGAACTCTTTCTGGGGGGGAACAACAAATGTTAGCGATCGGGCGTGGGTTGATCTCTAAACCAAAAATATTGCTTCTGGATGAACCCTCTCTTGGATTAGCCCCTATCTTGGTGCAAGAAATCTTTCGGGTAATCAAACAAATTCATAAAGAAGAAAGAGTCTCGATTTTGCTCGTAGAGCAAAATGCCCGCAAAGCCTTAGAAATCGCCAATTATGGGTATATTCTCGAAACCGGTAAAATAGCCGTTCATGGAGCAGCGCGTGATTTAAGAGAAAACGAGCATGTTAAAGCTGCTTATTTAGGCGGGGCGAGGATTAAGGGAAATTAAGGCAATAAACTAGGGCTGCCTTTTGGACAGCCCTAGTTTTTGGCGCGTAACCTGAATATTTCGGTTTAGTATTCTGGCATCGGTGGAGGCGCTGGTTTTTCTTTCTCAGGAACCTCGGTAACCAGTGCTTCGGTAGTTAGGATCATAGCTGCGATTGAAGCCGCGTTTTCCAAAGCCCCACGGGTAACCTTGGCGGGATCAATAACGCCGTCTTTGACCATGTCAACATATTCTTCGCTGATGACATTATAGCCAATATTCTGGCTCTTTTTCTCCTTCTGGGCTCGGCGGACACTTTCTAGAATGACAGAGCCGTCTTTGCCTGCATTTTCGGC
>DYKV01000262.1:0-1958 GCA_020722415.1 Anaerolinea sp. | reverse complement strand
GCCACACCACCTGACAATTTCGCCAGGCGTTCGTTCAGTTTTTCCCGATCGTAGTCACTGGTGCTTTTTTCCATCTCCACGCGGATCTGTTCAATACGCCCTTTAATTTGGGCTGGATCGCCTTTTCCGCCAACAACCGTGGTATCGTCTTTAGTGACGACGACTTTTTCAGCTTTACCTAAATCAGCGACTGTGGTGCTCTCTAGCTTGCGCCCGGTTTCGTCCGAGATAACGGTTGCCCCGGTTAAAATCGCGATATCTTGTAGCATTGCTTTGCGGCGATCACCAAATCCAGGTGCTTTAACCGCTACAACGTTGAGCATACCGCGGAGTTTGTTGAGGACTAAAGTTGCTAGTGCTTCACCATCAATATCTTCGGCGATGATGACCAGATCGCGTTTCCCAATCTGGACTAGTTTTTCCAAAATAGGAACAATATCCTGAGCGGCTGAAATTTTCTTGTCATGGATGAGCAAGAAAGCATCACTAATGACCGCTTCCATGTGTTCAGGGTCTGTGATGAAATAGGGAGAAATATACCCGCGATCGAATTGCATACCTTCGACATATTCGGTTTCAAATTCTAACCCTTTCGATTCTTCAACAGTGATAACACCATCTTTACCAACTTTATCCATCACTTCCGCAATCAGCTCACCAATAGCCCGATCTTGAGCTGAGATGGAAGCCACATTCGCAATTTCACCCTTGGTGGTAATCTCGATTGCTTGGCTGCGGATTTTCTCGGAAACAGCTTTGGTTGCAGCCTCAATGCCCCGTTTCAGCAACATAGGGTTAGCACCGGCTGCCAGGTTTTTCATGCCTTCGGTTACAATCGAATGGGCTAAAACGGTTGAGGTGGTTGTACCATCACCAGCGATATCGTTGGTTTTGGTTGCTGCTTCCTTCAAGAGTTGGGCACCCATATTCTCAAAGGGGTCTTCTAGTTCTATTTCTTTTGCAACTGTAACACCATCATGGGTAATTGTGGGAGAACCAAATTTACGGTCAACTGCCACATTGCGTCCCTTTGGACCAAGGGTCGTGACTACCGCTAATGCTAAAGTATCCATGCCGTGTTGTAATTTGCGGCGGGCTTCTTCGGAAAATACAAGTTGTTTTGCTGTCATAGATCAATACTCCTTCTTTGGTTTATTTGTTTTCGACAATTGCTAACAAGTCGCTCTCGCGTAAGATCAGTAATTTTTTGTTATCGATTTTAATTTCGGTGCCGGCATACTTGGCAAATAAAACTGTATCACCAGCTTGAACATCCATTGGGATGCGTTTCCCTTCTTCGTCGCGTTCACCAGGTCCTACAGAGAGAACCTTCCCTTTTTGCGGCTTTTCTTTCGCCGTTTCAGGTAGAACGATACCGCCAGCGGTTACCTCTTCTTGTTCGATCGGTTCAACCACTACACGGTTTCCGAGGGGTTTAAGGGTAATTGCCATACAAACCTCCTTGAGAATAAGATTAGTTCAGGTTATTACATGCTGATAAGTTAGCACTCTTTTGCCGAGAGTGCTAACTTACCCACAAATAATATCGAATTTTTTTGAGAACGTCAAGAGGTTTGAACGAGATTCTTATAAAATTCTGATATTTTGGATGGTGTGAAGAAGGATGTTGATAAAGCTCCGAAATCGATTGGATGAGAACGGAAAGGCTAAAACCAATGGACCGACAGATGAGAATAAAGGCGGGCTGGAAGCCTGGAGAGGACAAAGAAGCCATATTGGCTGCCCAGTTCGGCGGGCTGAAGCCCTGCCTCAGGACATGGAAGCCCTTCGGGCTGTCCAGCGGCAAATGTTCGGTGGACTGAAGCCCTGCCTCAGGACATGGAAGCCCTTCGGGCAATCAGCGGCAAATGTTCGGCGGGCTGAAGTCCTGCCTTAGAACAAAGAAGCCCTATTGGCTGCCAGCGGACAATGTTCGGCGGGCTAAAGCCCTGCCTCAA
>DYKV01000261.1 GCA_020722415.1 Anaerolinea sp. | reverse complement strand
TATTCAGCAAATCCTGCGCCGGGTTTTCGGCGATCTGGGTTATATGGCTGGTCGGAGCATTACCCGAAGAGCGCCAAAAATTGCTTCAGCCGTAATTATCGTTTCCCTTGCACTGTCCTTCGGCGTTAGTCTGAGCATCTTCATTCATACCTATCAGGTGCAAAAGAGAGTTGACGCACGTTATGGGCTTGGATCTGACATCAAGGTGACAGTCGCAAGCGGTCTCCACCAACAGACCACAGACTTTGCTAAAGAAATCAGCCGTGTTCCAGGCGTAGCCGCGGTATCGCCAGTTGCCCAATTGCAGGCGTATGTCGGCTCCAACCCGCAGACGGTTTTTGGAATTGACCCGCAATCGTACATTCTGGCTGCTGAGCCTGCAAACAGTTTCTTCGCGAATGGAAACGCAGCTCAGACGATGCAAGACTTAGCAAATGTGCCCAACGGTGTACTGGTAAGCCAGCAACTTGCCGATGCCTATTCTATTGCGATTGGTGATCCGGTCATCATCCGCTTGCCGCGCACAGCGAACACAACTGGTCCGACGATCGAAACGCACCTTCAAGCTGTGGGCATAATCCGTTCCTTCCCCTCAGCAGGGTCCGACACCTTCTTAGTGATGAACCTACCCTTTATGCAGAGCGTCACCCACAACGACAAAATCAGCTACTTCTTGATCCGAACATCTGCCGCGCCGCATGATGTTGCCACCCTGCTTCAAGATACCCTGGGTAAGCAGGTACCAATGAAAACAGAAGATATTGACACAGCGATTCTGGCGTTAGGAAATTCAATGACCAGTATGAACCTGCAGGGGTTGGGGAACATCGAAGAAAGCTATAGTGTGATCATTATCTCCCTTGGACTGGCAATTTTCCTGCTTTCGATGCTGTATGAGAGGGCAAAAGAGTTTGGAGCTATGCGCGCTATCGGAGGCTCGGTAACTCAAATTAGGCGCGTTCTATGGTCTGAGGCGCTTACTGTGGGCATGCCGAGTTTGCTCATCGGGAGCATCATCGGTCTGGTTCTAGGAGAAGTATTTGTATCCCTGCTCAAGATTCTTTATACGATCCCGCCAGCCGGCATGAATATCCCGTGGGGAGCATTGTCTGCCTTGCTAGCTCTGATCTTGCTGGGAATGGCATTGGCGACGATAATTGCGAACCGCCGATTAGCTCGTATGGAAATTGCGGAAGTATTGCGAGAACTCTGAGATAAGTGCCTTATCAAAGCTTTGGCTCTTCCGAGCAGATGAAGTTTGTACTTCGATCAAGGAGTTGTTGATGAGCGAAAGCTCACCATCGGCGGATGAAAATGGTTTATATGAGCCAGAACATTTTCGAAGGAGTGCAGCGTCATGCTTGCTGGGATAAGATTTCTCCTCACTGCGTTCGTCGAAATGACAGAGACGGGTTCGTTGAAATGACAAGGGATTGTGTTGTTTCGGAGGAGCGCAGTGACTGAGAAATCTTCATGCTTGATGAAAATGGCTTATCGGAACCAGAACATTTTCGAAGGAGTGCAGCGTCATGCTTGCTGGGATAAGATTTCTCCTCACTGCGTTCGTCGAAATGACAGAGACGGGTTCGTTGAAATGACAAGGGATTGTGTTGTTTCGGAGGAGCGCAGTGACTGAGAAATCTTCATGCTTGATGAAAATGGATCATAGCAGACAGAACATTTTCAAGGGAGCGCAGCGACTGAGAAACCTACATGCTTGTTGAAAGTGGCTCATAGGAGCCAATACATTTTCAAGGGAGAACAGCTATGTTAGTTAGACTGAATAAAAAACATTACCTGATTGCACTAAGTGCAATCCTCGTTCTAAGCGCGGTTGGGTTCGCCTATTACAAGATGGTTTACATACCGGCTCAGGTAGCGAATACGGCAAAATTGGCCTCTCAAGCACCCCAAACTGCAGTGGTGCAACAAGGCGACCTCACCATCTATGCCCGAGGGACAGGCACGTTAATTGCACCTGATGTAATAAAATTGGGCTTCGGGGCGAGCGGGCCAATTTCCGAACTCAATGTGCGAATCAATGACCAAGTACACAAAGGGGATGTGCTTGCTACTCAGGGGAATCGTGAGAAATTGGAAGCTGCGGTGACCGCAGATCAATTATCTGTGCTGACTGCTAAAAACTCCCTTCAATCTCTTGAAGCAAATTCTGCCGTGGTGGCAGCCCAAGCAAAGGTTGATCTGGTTAATGCGACAGTTGCATTGAACACAGCCAAGTCCCGCTGGCTCATGCTACAGAATAGGAAACGAGCCACCCCGGAAACAACCGCTGCGGCTAAGGCAGCTCTGGTTGCGGCGAAGAGAAAACTCAATCAAGCCATGGCTGAATATAACGCTGTTTCTAGTCTCCCCAAGAGTAATTCCAAAAGAATGCGGGCAGAATTGAACCTGGCAGCAGCCCAGAAGGAATATGATGCCGCAGCTCGCCAGTTATGGTACACTGGACAGCCAACGGAAATCGAAATAGCGCAAGTTGATTCTGCGCTTGCCCTGGCGGAGGCTCGCCTGGCTCTAGCCCAGAGTGAAGTGGAAAGGGTCAAGAATGGACCTGATCCTGACCAGGCTGCGCTTTTGAAGCTCCAATTAGCCAACGCAGAAGCCAGTCTCGCTCTTTCCAAGCGAAATCTTGAAGCTTCAGTGATCAAAGCACCGATTGATGGCACCATATTGTCGGTTACAGCTAAGGTAGGTGACGAAGTATCGGCTCCATTCATCTCTATGGCGGATTTAAGTCAGCGATATTTAGAAATCTCCCTTGACTCGTTGAATATAGATAAAATTGCAGTGGGGTGTAAAGTCGAGGTAATTTTTGACGCTCTGCCCAATCAAATTTTCACGGGCAGCCTGATTCAAATAGATCCGAATTTATACACTCCTACCGGAGAGATAATTGCCACCCAGACTCCAGGTCAGCTAGCGGTGGTTAAAGCGTTAGCCATTCTTGATAAGAGCGGGATAACCTCCACCAACAATCTGCCGCTTGGATTGACCGCTACGGTAGATGTCATTGGCAAACAGGTTAAAGGAGTTATCCTCGTCCCCGTCGGAGCATTGCACGAACAGTCACCTGGCAAATATGCTGTTTTTGTCATAGAAAACGGCAAGCAGGTGTTGCGTCCCGTAGAGGTAGGTTTAAAGGACTCCTCATACGCCGAGATAAAGTCAGGCCTCAAGGTCGGCGAGAGGGTCGTTACCAGTATTGTCTCTTCTAAATGAAAATTATCTTGCCTTGACCCAAGAGAATAAGCCATTGGTCATTAACAAACGGTTTGCTCAGCTCAGCTTAGAAAATCAAAATTACTTTAGTCTCAGATAATTTGTCCCGACTTAAATGGTTTGACAATGACATATTTTCGTATAGTTGTCATTGCGAGGAGCGTTCTTTGCGACGAAGCAATCCCCTCGCAAACCAGGAGACTGCTTCGCTTCGCTCGCAGTGACAGAAAGCATAGAGTTTTATAGAAAAAATGTTTAATGTGACATTGTCAAAATAGTATTCCGAGCT
>DYKV01000260.1 GCA_020722415.1 Anaerolinea sp. | reverse complement strand
GAACTAAGGCGGGGATTTTTCCCGCCGAACACAGCCAGCAAACAATCTGACTAAACAGTACCTTCCTCCTGAGAATAACCAGAAATTCCCTCTTGACATAGAACGATTGTTCGTGTTATATTAATAGCACAAATAATCTGATAATTGGCGCTGGATCACTGGGTAAATCCTTTATTTATTACGCAGAAAGAGAAGCGGAGATTCATTCCAGCGCCACGGTGCGCAGGAAAAGGAGCAACCAAGATGATGGCAAGACGAAGAATGCAGGGTTTAAGTGAGCGGCATAAACGGATCCTGGAAGTGTTGGATCAATCTCAGAGTCAATTGGGTTACCCGCCTTCGATTCGGGAAATTTGCGATAAAACCGGCATAACCTCTACATCCCTGGTTAATTATTATTTGGATCAACTTCAAGAAATGGGTTTTATTCAACGAGACGGCCGCGTTTCCCGCGGGATTCGCTTAGTGCAAATGCCGGAAATTCTAAAAAGTAATGTTATCGGCACAGTGCGGCAGACTGCCCAAAGGATCCAACAAACCGCTGAAGAATTACTCTCTATTCCAATTGTGGGACGTATTCAAGCTGGTGAACCGCTGCCCATTCCCGATAGCGATTTTGCTCGCTTTGACCCTGAACACGCAGTTGCGGTTGCCAGTAGTTTATTTCCCAAACGCGAAAAAGCGGATGAATTATTTGCATTGGAAGTGCGCGGTGATTCGATGATTGACGCAATGATCAACGAAGGGGATATTGTGATCATGCGACCGGTCAAGGAGGTGCACAATGGCGATATGGTGGCAATCTGGTTGAAAGATGAACATGAAACTACATTAAAGTACTTCTATTTGGAAAGCGGGAAAGTTCGTCTTCAGCCGGCTAACCCCAACTATCAGCCACGGATTATCAACAACCCTGAGAATGTTGAAGTGCAGGGAAAGGTAGTAATGGTGATCCGCCAATTTAGAAACCCAGGCGTGTAACTGTTCAGCGCGATTTATTAAGGATGAGCGGAAGGTAATAAGAGCGAGTAGGGTGAAAAATCGCTTGCCATAGGTCATGATCAGAACTCCCAATGGGGGAGTCAGCTTTGGCGAGATTGGTCGCCCAGTCGCGGGGGTAGTCGGCGTTGAGGTGGAGGGGTTCGATTGACTTGGCTATCCATGCTTTCGCTGGTAAGTAGAGAATATAGTCTGTCACCTGAGAGATGCCGTGGTAGACATACGAATAACGGTTGGAATACTCGGTCAGCAGAGTCAAATCGGTTAATCCGCTGGCTTTTAATTTTTGCAGCGGGGGAGAGGTGGGGTAATCATTTAAATCACCGGCAACGATCACAGTGTATTCGGGATACTGTGCCTGATAAGATTGAACCAATTGCGCAATGAACTCGGCTTCTTCGGTTCGGCGTGCCAGCGTGTAGAGGTACGTAGGTGTATCTTCCACCTTTGATTTGAAATGACAGACGATGAGAATGATTGGGACGTTTTCCGTTGGAGCTCCTGTGGAGAGCACCTCCAAGAAGACCACCAGGGGTTCCCGTGAAAAAAGGCGGTTGCCATCGTTAATGTCATCTCCATTCGTATCACAGGTTGTTTCATTTTCCGGGTAGGTGACATTTTGATTTCCATCTGGACCTAACCCGTCTTTCAATGAGGTACAGCCCTGTTTTTGATCGAATGCTCGGATCGTAACGCGATCGGTACGGTACAATAATGCTACATCCATTCCGCGGAGGTCGGATGAATTTTCCCAAACGACGCCATAATCTGGGCTGATTTGGGGTTGGCTAATCAAATCCGATAATACTTGGATATTTTCAGCTTCTTGCACCGCAATTAGCTCCGCCTCGCCAAGTACATCATGGATAGCCAAGGCACGCTTATGTAAGCGCCGTTGATATTCGGGGTTGGATAAAATTTGGTCGTTAACAAATGGGTCATCAACGGTGTCAAATAAATTTGCCAGGTTGAAGGTTGCCAGGCGAAACGAGTCTGAATCGGGGAGTGTGCTCGCCTGGGGGATTGGCGGGGCAGGGATTTCTGAAATTTGGGGTGCGTTCAATAGGTAAATCCGGTAAGCTTCATAAGATTCGTCTAAAACACCTACAATTTCCTTCACTTGGTCGCCGACCTTGAGCGGTGGATCGAGCTTGTAGTAACCGGCATCATCGATTGCCAGCACGCCTCCGGTACCATTCTGATCGTCTTGAAATAAACGGGTTAACCCCAGGCTGGCGGGGACGACCCAGGTATCCGCATAGGAATCTGTCGGGCCTATTACGTTAGCCGAGGCAATGCTGACCAGCATAGCTTCGTGATTCTCAAAATAATAATTGGAATCCCCATTGTTTTGGGGCGGGGTTAATTCTCGAGGGACCGGCAAGAGGTTTTTTTGAGAGAGTATCCAGATGTTGTCATAGGTTGTTTCAATTTCTGTGCGCCCAAAATATTCTTTGACGGTGCCATGCACTTCCACAAAGTCGCCGGCATGGACGACGTCGGCTTTCGCGGCCAGGTAAACCCAGATAGCATTAGAGGTGTGCGGGTCTGAGTCACAGGTTTCATCCTGTAACGTAAATAATCCCTTTTTCGTATCCAAATCAAAAGTCACGATTCCCTGGATATAAACGGATTGGCCTAGAAAATTTGCGGAAAAGCTTTTGCCTTGAATCTGACAAATTGGTGTTATTGAATCGGTTAGCAGAGCAGGTAAATGTTTGGAAGGGATTGCATAATCGGGAAATTTAGCTGGGAAAGAAACGAAAGAAACGCTGTTGAAAACTAGGGCAATTAGCAGTAAAAAGTGAGGCAACTTTGGTCTTTGTTTCACCATGTGTGGGGTCGCTTTCGGGAGAACAATGGTTAAAGTTATTGTAACGTCTGAAAATAGGTTGTCAAGCCCTTGGAGGATAAAATAGGAGCAGGTTATGTGGTTTGTTGGATACGCATGGTGGAATGCAGCAGAGTTTATAGCTTGTGAGGTATGAATGACCATAACCGTTTTGAACGATAGTGTCGCAGATCTTAACTTACTTTGGGTTGCCCAGCGCTAGATTGGTGTGATCCCTCATTCTGTTAACCTGAATGGGCGGGCGTCCAAGGACGATCTGGAAATTACCCAAGTGCAGCTATTCGATCTGGTTGAAAAGACAGCAATTCTCAATAAGAAGGTGCTATCCAGTCAGATTGTTTGCTGGTTATATTCGATGGGATAAATCCCCCGCTTTAGTTCGTGGAGGCAGCTATCCAAAAAAAAGGGCAAACCCCGTGCAGGACGGGAAAATTTGGACTGCGGAAGCAAAGCTTCCGCAATCCAAAAAAGGGTATCAACCCCCTTTGATGGGATAAATTCCCGTCTTGATTCAGGGAGGTTGGCTAACGCTGACTGGCTGGACAGCCCGAAGGGCTTTTTGGGGCTGAGGTAAGTCTTTTAGCACAGCGAACATTTTCCGACGGCTTGGCAACCCGCAGGGCTGTATTCGGCGGGATAAATCCCTGCCTTAGTTCATGGAAGTCGGCTAAAGCCGAC
>DYKV01000259.1 GCA_020722415.1 Anaerolinea sp. | reverse complement strand
CCCAGCCGGTACATGGTCTGGAAATAAGTCAAGGCTTAATTGCTTTTGTTTTTGTCACCATTTTATTATCTGGCTGGCTAGGCATCCCGCTAATCCTCTATCTTCAAAGAGGAAGCAAAACGTCTCTCTCAGTGGAGAGGGAAAAAACCAAGTTTCCCCCCATATTGCGGCGCAAGACAAAAGGCGGGATCATGGCTTGGTGGAAGGTTCAAACAATTTGTTGTATTCATCTACCGCAAAACGATCGGTCATCCCGGCAATGTAATCGCAAATGGTGCGCTCTAACCCTCGTTCGGGTATAAAAGCCTGAATATGCTGGGGGAGCATTTGCGGTTCTGATTGATAAGCCTGAAATAAATCTTTGATTATGCGCTCAGACTTATTCTGCATACGGACTACGCGATGATGACGATAAAGGTTTTTGAAAAGAAAGTCTTTCAGCTGGCGGTTACGAGCGTACATAATCTCAGAAAAAACGACCACATTGGCTGATAACCGTTGCACATCTTCCACTGAACGGAGATGGTGATCCTTGATCGCCTGATCGCTGGCATGCACCAGGTCACTCACCTCTAACCCAATTAAGTGGCGGATCATGCGGTGACGGGTTAACTCATCCAGTTCACTGCCTTTCCAGCCAACCGATTCTACCAAAATTTCCCAGAGGACGATGCCTTCTAACATGGTCGGTTTGATCATCCCAGAGCGTAGTCCGTCATCGAGGTCATGGGTGGTGTAAGCAAGCTCATCGGCTGCATTAGCAATCTGCGCCTCGATAGAAGCATGCAGGTCAGGGTTGTAATCACGGGCATCGGAAATGTCATATTCCGATTCATGTTTGACAATCCCCTCGCGCGTTTCCCAACTCAGGTTCAGGCCGGGAAAATCAGGATAGCGACGCTCGAGAAAGGTGACGATGCGGAGAGATTGCTTATTATGGTCAAATCCGCCATAATCTTGCATCAAATGCGCCAGAGCGGTTTCTCCAGAATGGCCAAAAGGTGGATGCCCCAGATCGTGCGCCAGACAAATCGCCTCAACCAGATCTTCATTAACGCCCAGAGCTCGGGCGATCGTGCGCCCAATCTGAGCGACTTCCAATGTGTGAGTTAGGCGAGTGCGATAATAGTCACCCTCGTAATTAATAAACACCTGGGTTTTGTATTCTAATCGGCGGAACGCAGTGGTATGGAGAATACGGTCGCGATCGCGTTGGAATACCGTGCGATATTCCGCTTCGTCATCGGGATATTGCCGCCCTAGACTGTGCTTACTGCGGATTGCGTAAGGCGCTAAATATTGATCTTCGAATGCTTCTAGATCCTGGCGGGTGTACATTTGATTCTCCTCTCAGGGTTATGTCACATAAACGGAAAGGTTGATTTTTTAAACATGGATTAGCGTGCCAAGATTTTCTCCCTGTAAAGCAGAGCAGATTGCCCCGGGCTCTTCGCCGCTGAAAATCAAAACCTCTAATCCGGCAATCGCCTCAACCAAAGCCAGGCTTTGCCGCACCTTACTTGCCATCCCTCCGGTGACATCGGTGGCGTTCGAACCTTCCAGGTGCAGGACCATGCTTTGAAAGGTAGCTGGGGTAATGGTGGTAAGCAGAGCAGCACACTGTGGATAATCCCGCCAGACACCTTTTTCGATTCCGGCTAGCAGGATTCGCTGTGGATGAAAATTACGGGCAAGGTAATCGAACAAATCTTCGGTAGATAAAATTGTGCCGCCCCGTTGGCGGTCGAAAATGACATCCCCAAAGACTATCGGCAGTAGCCCAGCTTCGATTGCGCTCCGGATCGGATAGAGGTCCCAACTCTCGACTTGTCCATCGTTGGCTGTTACACTGGCACAGGGAGAAAAGGAGATGACCGGCAAACCCGTCTTTATAAAAGCATCGGTGACATATCGGTTTAGTGTTGCTGCTTCCTTCCAGACTTCCGCAAACCCCAGCCACTCTCGCCGGTCGTGGACGCCATTGCGCGTCCCATATTTTTTAGCTGGCACATGCCCAAAAGAACCGGCGCCATGCCCAACCAGCAATCGCAATTGGGGGTTCTCTCGAAGAGTTTGAGCGATCTCCTCAGCGATGCGTTGAATGACCTCTATACGCGGGGTGTAGGGACGGAGTTTGTCTGTGATTAATGAGCCACCAAGTTTTAAAAAAACAAGCTGAGTTGGGGGATTGGAGACCATATCTGTATTTTACCTATAATCCAATTAATTTTCTACTTCAAATTAGGAAATTGGAGGTAAATATACGCGGATTTACGGGGATATTTTTTACCATTTCCACGCCCTGTTCCCTCCGCGTCTCTCTGTACTCCTTCGCGTCCCTCCGTGCTCACTAGTATCCCATCCTCTCCGTGTCCCCTCACGCTCGCCAGCGTCCTATCCTCTCCATTTCCCTCCGCGTCCCTCTGCGTCCTATCCAATGCCACCAATGGTGGTTGCAATCACCCTTTGTGCCCCAGCTTCTTGCAATGCTCGGATTACGGCGGCTTGCCTTTCTTCATCCACTAATGCGATGATATTCCCGCCCCTCCCCCCTCCAGACAGTTTCGCACCATACGCCCCGGCAAAACGAGCTCGCTCAATAAGCAATTCTAATTCAGGACATGAAACACCTAATTTCGCCAGCAATATCTGGTTTTCATTCATCCATCCACCCAACTTGGTGAGATAGTCTGTGAGCTCTTCGTCTTTACCTGATTTCTCAAAAAGAGTCCGCGCATTTTCCACGATGTTGGCTATCCGGTCAAAAAGCTCTTCAAAATCTGACCGATTTTTTTGCCAAGCCGCCCGCACATCACTGACCACCTGAGCCGTTGGGCTGGCAATTCCACTATCAGCAATGATTAATTGAAAAGGAAGTTCAATCGAGATTAATCTTGGCAGTTGACCGCGCACGAAATAAACCGCCCGTTCCAAGGCGATCACCGTGTTATCCACTCCGGAAGGATTCCCATGATGTATCTTTTCCACCTCATAAGCCAGCGCTGAGACCTTTTCAGCCGGTAAGGGGTGTCCTAAATAAGCTGCTAACGCCCGGATCAATGCCACCGAAACCGCTGCACCCGAGCCCATACCAGCTGCCACCGGGATGTTTGATTGAATGGTGATCTGGCAAGCGGGGATATAGTCTGCGTGAAGCGTCTCCGCGGTGATCGCCACTGCCCGCCGCAGAGGGTGATCGGCAGCTAATTCGTCCATTTGGGTATCCAACCCAATTGCCGGCGCTATTAAACGCACTGCGCCATGGCTGGCGCGCACATCAGCACGCACGATTGCCCGCGCCTGTAAAGCCGCTATCGGCACCGCAATGGCTGGGCGGCCATAGACCACGGCGTGTTCTCCAAACAGGATAATCTTGGCAGGGGCAGTGGCTGTGAATGCGGGCATATTCCTCCTCTTCAATCAAATTGAATTTACGGATTAAATCTCTTCGAAGAAAGGATATGGTGAACGATAAAATTAATTTTCCGATAACTGCGAAGGCTTTTCATAAAGTCCTCTCAACACGCAGATTCCCTGCAGCCGGCCCGGCGAACTGGCTATGATTAAAAAA
>DYKV01000258.1 GCA_020722415.1 Anaerolinea sp. | reverse complement strand
TTTTGCTCTGATTAGGACATTTTTATCTTGCCTAAACAATTTCCACTCGGAGTCTGCTTTATTTTGCCCAATTGCTAGAATACACTTGGTCTTATTTCTATGGCATGTTCTTTAGATAGATTACTAGCTTAGAGCGGAGGAGGATTTATTTTCGATTTATCGTCTTTAAAATCACCCCTAAAATTAAGTCAATGTTAATGAATTTGTTGACCAAAATTTAAGATAACGTGTATAATGCACTTCCCTAACATTTATCACATTGCAAAACAAAGGGGCTTTTTTATGCTTATGGATGGTGAAGATGCAAGGCAGGATCCTGTGGATTGAAGGAAAACAAGCGGAAGGAAAACAATTTGCGGAAGCCTTAGAGAAAAAAGGCTTCGAGATCACCATAGTTCCCACTAAAGATGCAGCTTTAGGCGAGATCGAAGAAAATGATCCGGACGTGGTGGTACTAAATGCCGCATCTTTGCGATCTAGTGGAAAGCGAATATGTAAATCTATCCACGACAAGTCAAATAGTCTGCCTATTTTGCTTATTACCGATAAGAAAAATAAAACCGAAAACCTGCCAGTGAACTCTGTTCTCACTCTTCCTTTTACCGTTCGTAAGTTAATAAATCGAATCGTTCCTTTACTGCCTGGGGAGGGAAAGAAATTCATTCATCGCGGACCTATCCGGCTTGATTTGGAATTGGGGCGTGTGCGGTGTCAGGGCCGGGAGGCAAAACTAACCCCGCGTTTAGTGAAGATATTGCATATCCTATTACAAAACGCTGGGGCAGTTGTCGAAAGGGAGAACTTATTTCGTGAGGTATGGGATACGGACTATGTCGGTGACACCCGTACGCTCGATGTACATATAAATTGGTTGCGGAAGGCAATTGAAGAGGATCCCAAAAACCCCCGCTTTATAAAAACTTTACGCGGGGTTGGCTATCGCTTGGATATTTTCTGACATTCATTGTCTATTCTCTCGGTATTTGCAAGAGAAAGCTGTTCTGTGATCCGTCTTTATACACTAGGCGGACCGCCATAACTTCACCAGTCAACTCACCAGGTACAAGCATTACATCGCTGATCCCCTCTTTGCGAAAAGAGCGGGATGCGGAAAACCGACTGCGGAAAAATTCTCTATTCCAATCAGGGTCAATTTCCCAATAATCTAATCCATTGATTATGTCCTCTTGTAATTGAACTCGAAAATTTCCTTCAGATCGGGATAAATTAATTTGGGCTGTGTTTGCCAGTGCAGTTGGGATAGAGTGAGCGGGAGCATAGCGCTTCTGATGATAGATTTTGAAGGGGTGTTGTGCAGTGTTAAGTAGTCTTAAACGAGTGGTATGGATAGCCCGCCAAGAGGTATCGCTAGTGATGAAGCGGCGTTGCAGTTTAGCAGCTACAGATGCGGTTGTTCCTGATCCGCCAAAAAAATCTGCCACCAGACTGCCAGGATTGGAAGATACCTTGATGATCCTTTCTAGTAATGCGGCAGGCTTTTGGGTTGGATAACCGGTTCGTTCTCGGTGTAAACGGGCAACCACAGGGAAATACCACCAATCTTCTGGCACTTTCCCACGGGCTAAATTTGGTGTTTTTCCAAACCCCGCTTTAGGAGAGGATTGGAAGGTGTATACCGTATTTTCCGCATAGGGCAAACGGACATCATCAACGTTGAATATATATTGATCGGTTTTGGTGTAAACTAATATCGTGTCGTGCTTACGGTTAAATGCCCTCCGAATCGGTGAGGGTCCGTGATAAATCCAGATGACCTCGTTAAGTAAGCGTTCATTCCCAAAAATCTCATCTAGTAAAATCCGTGCATAGGCATCAGCATGCCAATCTAAGTGAAGGTAGAGTGTTCCATAAGGAGATAACAAACGATACATGGTCACCAAACGGGGATAAAGCATATCGAGGTAGTCATCCAGGCTTTTCCAAGCATCCGGGTATCCTTCACTCAATTGCCACTTCTCTGGCTGGCGAGAATCCTCACCTCTCCCAATTCTGGCGGGGTAATTCCGATTGGAAAAGAACGGCGGATCGGCATAGATGAGGTCAAATTGATTTTCATAGTTTTGGAGGAGGGCTTGCATAACCGCCAAGTTTTCCCCTAAAATAAGCTGATCCTCTATCATGGGCTGCGGTTCGGTTGGTGAGTTTGGATAGACGATGCTATCCAGCTCTAACTCAGCCGGCGGGGGAGAAATCACTCCTTTTTTTTGCCAGAATAAGTGTGGCATAACCTTTTCAAGATGATCTGGTTGTAGTAATGATGACAATAGAGAAGGGGAGGATATCCTGCTAGCCCTGGCTTAGCGAAAGTATCTCTAGTGGATATCCTCCTCACTGGGTCATGATGAAAAATTATTTGCTCGCAAATTTAGATTTCAAGATATCGGACAATGTTGGCTGTCCGATCTCTTGTAATTCATAGCGCACCCGCTGCCAAGGCTTATTCATCTTCACTACCCGACTAAGGTCAATTGGGGTACCAATGATGACTAAATCTACAGGAGTGCGGTTGATGGTTTCTTCTAATTCTCGCGTTTGCTCGTCGCCATAACCCATCGCCGGTAAGACTGGGCCAGTCTTGGGATATTTTTCATAGGTTGCTTTGATTGTGCCGACTGCATAGGGGCGCGGATCAACAATTTCTGCCGCTCCAAATCGCCTTGCTGCGATCCAACCGGCGCCATAAGCCATTTCCCCGTGCGTAAGGGTTGGACCATCCTCAATAACCAGGACCTTTTTCCCGCGGATTTGGGCTGGATCATCCACAAACAGCGGTGAAGCCGCTTCGATTACAACCGCATTTGGGTTTAGTTGATGTAAGTTTTCCCGAACATGGATCACTGCGTCGGGATTAGCAGTATCTACTTTGTTGATCACAAAGATATCCGCGGCTCGTGCGTTTGCTTCTCCTGGATGATAAGCCATTTCATGCCCTGGACGGTGGGGATCGGCTACCACGATTAGCAAATCGGTAACATAGAATGGCAAATCATTGTTCCCGCCATCCCATAAAATGATTTCAACCTCTTGTTCAGCCTGGCGCAGAATCCGTTCATAATCAACGCCGGCATATACAATCACACCGTTGTCCAAATGGGGTTCATATTCTTCTCTCTCTTCAATGGTGCATTTGTATTTATCAAGATCGCGGTAGCTTGCATAGCGTTGTACTGCTTGTTTGACTAGGTCACCATACGGCATGGGATGCCGAATAGCAGCGACTTTATAACCCATCTCGCGCAATATCTTGGAGACCCGCCGGGTTGTCTGGCTTTTGCCACTGCCAGTCCGTACCGCACAGATTCCCACAACCGGTTTGGAGGATTTAATTTGGGTATGCTGGGTGCCCAATAAAGTAAAATCCGCTCCGGCGGCTAGCACTGTTGACGCCTTGTGCATCACATATTCATGAGGCACATCCGAATAAGCAAAAACGACCTGATCTACTTTCTCTTCCTTGATAAGTTTGACCAGATCGTTTTCGGGGTAAATCGGGATGCCCTGCGGATAACGTGCTCCAGCCAATTCAGGAGGATAAACTCTGCCCTCTATATT
>DYKV01000257.1 GCA_020722415.1 Anaerolinea sp. | reverse complement strand
CTTGAGCATTTTAAGGTTCTTCCCCTTGACAACGGCATACATCAGTGGGCGGCGTGCTTGCTATACTGGTTTTACCCCAAAGGGAAGGCGGGAGGGGCGTTCTGGTTGCCAGGCGCTCTTCTCGTCTTTCAGTGCAGCGGCGACGGCAACGACAACACGCTCGATCTTGAGCATTTTAAGGTTCTTCCCCTTGACAACGGCATACATCAGTGGGCGGCGTTTACAAAAATACATTATTACTTATTTACGTATGATGCGTGCTACAAACACTCGCTGATCACATCTCTGTTTTTCCATAAGTGGATCCGGATTTGATGGTGTAGAGACTCCAGGAGCTAGTGGTGTTCCCAGTGCCCAATCCGGTTTACTTTCTTCATTTACCAACCATACAATATAATTATGGGTTAGAATAACACTCCAGGTACTGGTATTTTCTGATGCAGAATCTGGCAAATAAGGAACATCGAAAGTGTTGTTGTACGACAAATCATACCCGCGTTTGTCTTGTGGACCATTATTCCATACTACTAAATCTCCAGAAATATCTATCCTACCTACAATGTCAGTAGCTTCCCCTTTGAAGATACTTCTCTCGACTTTGCTTGCCAGGTCATAAACGTGAATCTCTTTTCCAATAGTTCGCCATACGACTAAATTTTGATCGATATCAAACAACCAATACGAAGGATAATTAGCGGTTTCTGTAGTCGGCATATATCCTACAAGCATATCTTCTTTATCTACCATGTTATATGCATGTAATTCAAACCGATATTGAATATCAGGTTGCCATAATAAATATACAACCCAATCTCCGGAGATTTTGGGGAATAGCCTGAGTCCTGGGCCTTGAGCTACTGAGAAATATTGCTTATCAGCCAAGTCATAGCCGTAAATATTACGTTGGTTGTCTCGATATTCCTCCCACACCACAATATTTTCAAATATGGCAGGATGGTCAATCTGTCCTACAATAATTTGCTCCCATTGGTTATTAATGGCATCACAACCCCATAGTTCTGCTCGACTTGAAGATAAATCGGGTTTTCGCATATCTATGAAATAGTGCATGAGCGGTTCGTCCGCGACGTTAGCATTAAGAGCCATTCGCTGTGCCTGTTGAGTCTCTATATCAATTACAGCAAACTTGACATCCTCGTCTAGCCGAGAGTTACCAATCAACTGATCGCCTTGTCCATATACCTCAAATAAACATCCAGTTGAAGGCTCGATAGTAATTTCTAAAGGTTTATCTACTTGAATATGTTCAGAAAGCACAAACAACTCTGCCTGCACTTTTTGTATTGGTTTACAGCCGGCAAACATCATTTGAAATACTATCAGCACTGCCCAAATTGTGTATATTCTATATGTACGCATTTCATCCTCCTAAAATTAATCAGCGATGGGCCACCATTCTACAAACCACTGGCGAAAGGGTTCGCCATAAGGTGAATCTCTATCATCTTCATCAAAAGCCTCATGCCAATCATGCTCACGAAGTTGACGTTCCTCGGTTATTTCATTACACTGCTCAGGCGTTAAGATGTGCCCACTATTGTCATTCAATAACCATACTACATTTACATCTGGCAAAAAGGAAGCCTTGAAGAACTTTGACAATGACTCAGTCGTCGAAATAACTACTGCGTCTTTCCACTCGATAGAATTCCCCATATTTTGACATACTGAAGCTAAATCGGCTTCAGTGATTTGGGCAAGACGCCCGGCGTAAAAAATATTTTGAAATACCCAAGTTGGAAACGCATAAGCTACCTGTTGGCCTCCATAGCGACAATGAATATAGTTTTCTCTGCCACTTATCCAGTAGTTATGCCAACTATATCCATCATTATATTCACCATAAGTTTTTAATAGATGATCGTATCCTGTGCTCTCATCCGTTAAAACCAGTGGCTCACAACTTGTCCAGTGTATACCATCGCTAAAAAACGATTGACCCATAGGTGGCGTGAAAACCTTAAAACTAAGTGTTCCCGTATATTGACTATGGGCAACTTGATAAATGTTGGAAAAGTAAATATCCATATCATCCCATACCACATAATCCTTTATGTTAGGAGATGTTGTATCTAGTGAATACCACTCCACATTAGGTTCATTTGCTGGCTCAAAGCCGCTTTCGGTCCATCCATCCGCCACATTAGAAGTATGAATAGCACCCATTTCGTGAACCAAGTCACTAACATCTCGATAATATTCTGATGCCTGCCATTTCCAGTCATCGGGTAGCGGATCATAACAATAATGCCCACCAGCTGGCGTTGCGCCGAACATCAACCGATGGTTCTGACGCAACGGGTCATCCCAATCTATAAAGTTGCCCGGTGAAGGATAGATACGCACAATCACGCGGGTTCCATTAGATGCGGCACGTTTAAGATAGTTGTATACTATCGGACGGTCAGATCGTGGATAAGCTTGTGTAATCGTGCAAGGTGTAGTAGAGCTACGTTCAATGGTCCATACTTGATCACTCAGAACTACCACCGCTGCCGGCCATGCTCCTCCTTGATCCCCGTCAATCGGTTGTAACATTTCCACCGTCCAATCTACGGTGCGATTGCCAAGATGAATCCCCGTACTCAACTTAGGCGCCGCCGGGGGTAGTGGGTAATTCCGTAACACAGTTGGCAAGTACACATGCCGTATTTGTGGCACGAAAGCTACGGCATCGAAAGCCACCCAATTGGTATAAATGTCTTCGTAAGTTACATCCGTAAGTTTCACATAGCTCGCGGTCGCTGGTGTAAAAGTGTAAACGCCCACATTGACCCACTCAGCCCAATAACTATTCTGTGACAATGTATACACAGCCGTTTGGTTGTCGTGATAAATCTGATAAACGGCGCGTTCTGTATCTGCATAGTTTCCAGGGACAAATACCTGAACGGCATACACGCCGCTCAAATGAGTAGTGGGCGTCCAGGTACCGTAATTCTCGATGGTGTTATAGGTGTTGCGCGTCCAATAAGCGTGTTCCAGATAATATTTGCTTCCGGTCACGGCGTGCCAGTTGGCGGCCTCACCATACCGCTGAAAATTCGCACTCACATCATCGATCACCATCGCCCCCGCAGGGGGCCTGGTCGCCGCAGTTACGCTGACTACGGCATACGTACCACACGGCGCATTCGGCACCAACCATAGGGCGTTTTGCGTATCCATTGCCAGCTTAAGCCGTTGCCAGGGAGCCGTTACGTTAGGACGATAGGCTAACTGGGCCGCCTCGGAAAAGCCGTGGGCATCTATGGTGAATGTGAAAGGGAAATCCGTGGCAATGAGTTCGAAGGCTGGCGCCAATAGGGTAAACCGGGTAGGCAAGGTAAGGGTAGTGATGGTCGTGATATGAGCGAAATGGGGAGCTTGCACATAAGGCGGGGGATTGTCAGCCGCTTGCGTTTCAATCCGGCTCAAGCCAAAGACTACCAGTAACCCGCTCAAAGTTAAGAGCAAACTAACGCAAATTCTCCATAATCCAGCAAGTTTCATTGTCAATAGCTCCTGTCTGTAGTCATAAGAACCGCCTAACGACCGTGCTTAAGCTGCGCGGCGGCTGCGACGCCCTACCTTTGCG
>DYKV01000256.1 GCA_020722415.1 Anaerolinea sp. | reverse complement strand
GTCTGCCCGCAAAGGTAGGGCGTCGCAGCCGCCGCGCAGCTTAAGCAAGGTCGTTGGGCGGCTTGATCAAGTGTAACTGATATTTGCCCTCCGACCTTTAGGAAAAACAAAGCATGCTTGATGGAGGTAATGGTATGAACACATGTAACAAATCGTTGACATTGATAGGTGTATTGGCTGTCGCACTGAGCCTATTGCTGATGTGGCAAACTTTTGCTCTGCAAGCAGCATCCGTCGTCAGTGCGCCGTCTACACCGACGCCAACGATGAATGAAATTGTGGTTTCGATTGTGGTTGACGAATACGGTACACCAATGACAGATTTTGTCTCGCCGCCGCTATCAGATACGGCACAGAATACTTTGGTTCCTACCATTTTAAGCCTGCCAGCCTCCTTAACGTTGCCAGTGGCCACCCCCATCTCACCAGAAATCAACCCCAATGCGGTACGTGATGCTAACCTGATAGACAAGTGGGAGACCAACATAGAAGACTTTGAAACGGATTTTCCCCGGTGGGCATGTCAAACGTTGAAAGACACCAGTGATGATGGGTTTGAACGGTATTGGGGGAAGGATGATACGCGAGCCGTCGCGGACCCAGTGAATAGTGTGCCCAGTCAATGGTCAGCTTGGGTAGCACGAGGCGGGGCAGATGGCGTAGACCCAACTGCCAGTGATTATCCGGCGAACATGGATGCCTGGATGCTATGTGGCCCCTTTGACTTTGGCACGCACTCAAAAATGATGGTGGAGATGGATACATGGTTGGAAATTATTGACACAGATGATCTTTTGTTTTTAGGGGCATCAACAGATGGCAATCATTTTACTGGTGTGCAATGGAAAGGGCCGTGGAATAGCGACTGGATGCGTTACCACATCTGGTTCAACGGTTTTGCCGGTCAGACTAATGTATGGATAGGCGTGGCCTTTCACAGTGATGCGGATGACGAGCGTGCTAAAGGGGCTTGGATCGATAATTTAGGTATCTGGCGATATACCATGCCAGAAAACACTTGTGGCTCGGTGGATGCAGGTAACAAAGGCATTGTGGTGGCAGCTTATGAATGGAGTGGGGATAAACAATATCCGATTATCCGTCATGGTGATACCATCGCTGTGGATAAACTGGTCGCCGCCAATGCCGCGTGGATGCGCACCGTGTTTGAGCAACAGCGGGGTGTGGTGCATGTGCGGGATTATGATCGGATGGTGGATACGCTGTGCCAACATAACATCAGCGTTTTGGGCATTGTCAACCATCAGACGTTGGTGCGCCAGGATTTCAATGATGCAGGCAGTGTGATCAGTTATCGCACCGCCTTTTCTAGCACCACTAACTTCTTGGTGCGGCATTTCGCTGATCGCATTACATATTGGGAGGTGTGGAATGAGGAAAACCTGCAACCCAGTCCCAATTCCCCGCCGTATGTGGCCCCGGCACTGTATGCCGGGTTGTTACATGAAACATACGCGGCAATCAAAAATGGGAATCCTGCCGCGCAGGTGGTGTTTGGTGGGTTAGCCAGTGCGTGGGGTAATTCACGGGACTATTTGGCAGATGTGTATAACTCCCTGGATAACGATTGGGGCGCGGCTAGACCATTTGACTATTTTGCAGTGCATCCATATTTTGATCGTGTTCATGGATTGAATCCTGTGGACTATATGCATTCTGACTCAGGTTACAATACTATTGTGGATAAATTTTTGCAAGAAATGTACAACAATGATGATGGTAATAAAAAGTTATGGATCACTGAAGTTGGATGGAACAGCGCACAAGGAGACCCTAATGTTGCATGCTTGTGGGATATTGTCACCACAGAGCAAGAACAAGCCACCTATCTCAAAAGCGGTTTCGATATCCTGTTCAACGAGGTCAAGTTATGGAATGCGCCCACCGTGTCGGCGGTGGAGAAAGTGATTTGGTATCAATATCGTGATACTGGCCTGGCTTATGAACAAGTATGCGGTACGCGACGCGTTGCAGGCGGTTTACAAACGCAGCGGGTTTATGCACCTGAAGCAATGTCAGCGGAGGATGTTCCTTGGTTATATGGTTTGCATCGTACCGACAAGCGAACTCCCAAACCAGCCCAATGCGCCTTTGCCGCTTATCCATTGCCGTGCCAACAACTTTTCTTACCTATTACGTTGCGAGGGAGATGAAAAGTGAGTAGCAAACAATTGCTTGGTTGGCTGGTCACTCTATGGTTATTGAGCATAAGTGGTTGCCAGTCAGTTCCACGCATACCAGAAGTTATTACTACCATACCCTTGCTCCCACGAGCTGGAAACCCAAGTGTAGTTACAACTAATATACATACGGGATATACATATGTTCTATGTGGTTTTCAACATATAGCTGTATTTCAAAAAGAACAACTACTTGATTTGATTCCCTTAGAAAGTCAAGATACCCCCTACGATTTAACTGTAGATAAAGAACACAATCGGTTGTATGTGTTGAATCGCTATGATGATGGCGTAATTGTAGTTCAAGAAACACAGAAAGTAGTCACACTGTCGCTTGCTGGACGAAAACCAAAAGATATCGCCATTGCATCAAACGGTTATGTTTATGTTGTAAGTGGACACAGCAAAATATCTGCTGATCAGGGAAGTATTGTAGAGGGAAATGTAACGATTATTAGTGGTACACAAGTTAGTGGAGTAATACCACTTGGAAGAACGATTCCTACCCAAGTAGTAGCTGACCCGTTGCACAATGCTGTATATGTTGGCGGCATGGATGAAAAAGTTGTAGTCATTGAAGATTTGCAGATCACAGCACGTATTCCCATCACGGCATCTGTGAAAGTTATGGACGTTAATCCTCAGACTGGCGACATTTACATTTTAGACACCCACGGCTATTTGTACCAAGTACAGCAACAGGAAATTGTTGCTACACTGTGGGTCGCAAAAGAATATAGTGTGCCGCAAAATATGCAAGTGCATCCTACAACGGGGGATGTGTACCTGGTCAATACCGGTGGTGAAGTCTTGGTGACGCGAGATATGCAGATTGTGGCCCAAATCCCGTTGGAAAGCGGCGCATTGAAAATGGATATTGATCCATTAACGGGGAATGTTTATGTGGCTAACTACCGCAAAGATAATGTCAGCGTTATCTACGATACTAAAGTTATCACGACAATTCAGGTTGGGTGGTATCCCTATGGGATTGGGGTGAATCCCACCAATGGATGGGTATATGTATCTAATACCAATGATAGTACAGTTACGATATTAGGTTATCCAGACAACTGAGCTTGCTCAAATCACCGCCGCCCAACATTGCATCAACCCGACCGCGCTTGCGTGCGTGCCAGCGGCGGTGCCACGCGCTTTCAGGTAGTCTGCTGGCGCAGGGGCTTTCCACGCAGTCGCGCGGCGGGTTATGCTGGCCGTTAGGCGGCGTCGGCGCAGTCGTAAGGCTGTGGAAGTAGGACGTAAAAGCGTCGCAGATGGTAGCAGCCGTTCACGGAAAGGCGTAGTTGGCAGATGCCTGCGATTAACGGTACAGCGTAGGGCGAGCCGGTTGTCCACGGGCTGGCGCGTGCGGCGGGGCAACGCGGTTGAGGCGTGGCAGGCAAGCCGGCTGTGTGG
>DYKV01000255.1 GCA_020722415.1 Anaerolinea sp. | reverse complement strand
GTCAACATCAGCTTCTACGATGATGCCGGTACGCTCTCCTGCATCAAGACGGTCAGCCTGGCGGCCAACGCCACCACCGGCTTCTGGATGCCCGACATCACCTGCGCGCCGTAGTCGTTAGGAAATTTGTAAGTAAGTAAAAAAAGGGCGAGCCAAAAGGCTCGTCCTTTTTTATTACATCACGATACCATAGTAACATTAATCACTACCTGGCGTGTCAAGTCAAAAGATAATGTTACCGAACATGCCGCCTGGAGCACAAACAACTTGCCGCAGAAGGCATCACCAGCGGGTGTGGCACTGGAGTTTATTGTCCAGAATCTCCCGTTACACGCGCTCAAATGGCCGTCTTCCTTGTGAAGACATTCAACCTGCCGTAGACATGGGCAAGAATCCTCCCAGACCGCAAAAACGCTTTTGCGGTCTGGAAAATAACCAAACGGTATCTATATGAGAGTCTCCCAGAAATAGAGTTTCACGTACTCGAACAGGTCGAAACCGCGGTTCTGTTCAGGTCGTCAATCTCTATTTTTGGCAGACTCTATCTTTTGATGGAGAAACTCGCCAAACCAAGTCCCCAAAAAACCAATAGATGACAAACATCTCTTGACGCGCATGCACAATAAGAGCATAATAATAAAAATCGAGGCGTGCCAAATAATATGCCCGGCTTTGGGCGGAACAAAGAGGTGAGAACCGGAGAAAAATACACCAAAAAGACCTTACTTTATTCAGCAGGCACAACACAGAAACTATCTTAGCCAACGCTGGGTGGGTGGGTGGATACGGATGCGGATAGCATTCGTGAAAACGCCAGAAACTTACCCAAAACCAGGAAAAACTGTTTGGCTTGCTCGGGAATAATCCCAAGAAGGGCATCGCCAACCCAACCACCGAGCGCTTACTGAAGGCTTTTGACCGCATCAACTTCACAATCATTCATTCGCCTGACGGTATCGTTCGTCACGTTACGCCACTCTCTGAGCTGCAGACCCGCATTTTGGAATTGCTTGGCTTATCACCGGCTATCTACTTGAAACTGGCAGAAAATTCATGAAAGTCAAAACCATTTCGGCGAATAGAAAGTGTATAGGGCTAAAAAGCGAAGTTCTTTTTGAACGAGTACGAAGTTCGAGAAAAGGAGGCGTAATATCGACTGAGCAAACCCCAAAGATAAATTCATCTCAGTTTCAAACCAATTCGTTTTGCAACTTTTCAACAGGAGAAAATATTATGTCGATTTCAAAGTTATTCCGTTCAAGTTTGCTGATTGTTGTCCTGCTCCTGACTTTTGTCGGGCAGGCACAGGCGCAAGATCCACTGCCGCCCCAGCCTCCGTCTATTGATGAACCCTTGCATGAACCCGGCCCACAGCAGGATGAAACCGGTCTCTGGTATATGCCTGATGGACTTCACTCCAACTCCCTGATGGGGGAGGTTGAGCCGCTGGCGGCTGGCGGGCCAGATGATTTTGGCTATACCTGGTCAGATGAGGTCGCCTTGAGCTGGATTGATGCCACTGCCGGAATCGACACCGGACTGACCGGCTATGATGATGCAACCGGGGCGATTGCCCTGCCGTTTCCTTTCAAGTATTACGAAAATACGTACTCCCAGGTTTATATTGCTGCGCCAGGCTACCTGGCTTTTACCGAGGCGGGATATTGGACTTCCCAGAGCGAAATACCAGACCCATCAGAGCCTAATAACGTGATTGCCCCATACTGGACCCCGATTTATATTGGCACAGGCAGTTGGGTGCGCTATCTCTCGGGCGGCAGCGCGCCCAACCGCTACTTTGTTGTGGAGTGGCACGATGTGCGGGGCGCGGATCCAACTGATAACATCGGTGGCGATGATATCTATCGTTTCCAGGTCATCCTGCACGAGAATGGTGATATTGTTTTCCAATACCAGGATATGATAGTGACTGGTTCTTGGTTTTGTGGATCTTCTGGCATCGAAGATGCGCTGGGATCGGATGGGCTTACATCGCTTGGCTTTTGCTACATGCCACCTTCCAACAAAGCGGTTCACTTTTACCGGCCGCCTGCTGCGGCGCGCGTCAAGTTTGAGCCTAGGCAGGATGGTTCCTTCGTTACCACTGGTCAAACGCGCACTTTCCCGGTCAGTGTTTTTAATACGGGTGAGTTGGGTACCGATACGTATGACTTAACTGTCTCGAGCGCTTGGCCAGTGAGTCTGTATGCATCCAATGGAACCACCTTGCTGACCGACACCGACAGCGATGGCATTCCTGATACGGGCGCAATTCCGCAGGGCGGCAGTCTGGGGATTATCGTGAGTGTGATCGTGCCAGGCGCTGCGGGCATTGGGGATTCAGACCAGATTGCCCTGACCGCCTCCTCCTCGATTGACTCAGCCCAAAGCAAAGTGTTCAGGCTGGGGCTGGCTATTTCGTCCAACTTTGCGGGTGTCTTCGAAAACGATGATGATGGCGCGATGCAGTTGCTGCTGGCCCGGCCGTCTGGACAAAGCACCTTCAAAATTGCGCCTGATAATTCTTATGGCTACAGTCCGGCTGTGGCAATGACCCCGAATGGCAATTACCTGTATGCCTGGAATAAATCCAGGGATTTAGGAGATTATTGGGTGACGGAAATTGAGTATGCCATTGTTGCCAAGAATGGTTCCGTTACCCGCCCGGTTTCAAAGCTGCGAGACCTTTCTTCTGCCACCTGGTATGAAAGGGACTACGACTCGTCCATCTCGGTTGCGCCGAATGGCACAATGGGGGTTGCATGGCGTCACTATTATTGGAACGACTCTGTCAATGCTTATCTGTACGATATATATTTTGCTCTCCTTAACAGCCAGGGCAACCTGATCTATGGCCCGGTTAATGTAACCAATAACACCGATCCATCAACGCGTTTTTATGATGTGTCTATTGCGGCAACCGACGATAATCGCTTTATGATTGGTATGTATAACTACAACACCAGTACCTATAATGAGAATGTTGGATATGTTATTTATGACGCGGCTGGCGTAAAGGTGTTTGGCCCCCAGTTGCTGACGACTGACAATCAGAGTTGGGGCCCGGTGCTTAATCCCCTTCCCGGTGGAAAAGCGATTATCACCTGGCTGAAATATTCAGGCGGGCCATATTTTGCAGTGCTGAATAGCGATGGCTCAATTGCTAAAGTTGAAACCGACTTAAATAGCGGCACAACCTATTATTCACCAGACGCAGTCGCGTTGCCGAATGGTAAAGTTGCTGTTGCTTGGGGAACGACCTCAGGAATTGGCCTGTCTATTTTGGATCCTGTTTATTATGCAGTCGAGAGTGGGCCTGTAAACGCATTTAATCCGTATAGTACAACTTACAACAGTGGCGTATCCATCACGACCGATCTTTCCAGCCGGGTTATCCTTTCATGGAGTCAGGGTGACACATACCGCAACTTGTTTTATGCTCTGGCGGATAGCAGCGGCACATTCCTGACCTCGCCCATCCCGTACCAGAAAAGCACCAACGGCATCTATGGAAGTTGGAATGGGCAGGGCATTGCTCCCCTGGATGCCATTCCTGACCCGTGGGTCGGCGGCATTTCGATTGAATCTGACCAGAATATTGTGGCGGTAGCCCGGCCTCAC
>DYKV01000254.1 GCA_020722415.1 Anaerolinea sp. | reverse complement strand
CAGTTTAAGGTTTCTCGCTTTCGCTCGAAACAACAATACCTAAATAGTTTGACAACGTCACATTAAACATTTGTTCTATAAAACTCTGTGCTTTCTGTCACTGCGAGCGAAGCGAAGCAGTCTCCTGGTTTGCGCGGGGATTGCTTCGTCGCAAAGAACGCTCCTCGCAATGACAACTATACGAAAATGTGACATTGTCAAAGTAGTTTCAAAAGAGATACTATTTTGCTGAGAATTAACGCACAATTGCCATATTTCCTAATACACTCCATGAAGCCAAGAAATTTTTCAAATTATATGTCCGGCGTTGACCAGAAAATGCATCTAGTGCCTGTACCGAATAGCGGTCGTAACCCACCAGAATCATTGTGTGTTCATAACGGGCAACGGTCACAGTTTTCCCCGATTTGGCGTGGTATAAAACTGGGCTGCCGTTATCCATCTGACCGATTACCCAGACAATGACCGGCCGGCCATTGGCAATCTCTTTGCGTACTTCTCGCCAGGTCATTCCCTTCCTCGCTTTTGCGGGAACTTTGAAGGCATTCAACAAATCCGCTACGGGGGCTGCATGGACACCATAGGAAGCTGGTGGTATCCCTCCCCATGTACCATTGGGGTTGCCTACAAAACCTTCATCGGGATTATCGGAATGGGGTAATGATTTTAAAAATTTTTTCTCTTTGATCTTTACCCCGAAAAAAGCTGCCCAATCCACTGCTGAACGAGATTCACAAGATAATGCATAAGATTGAGGATGAGCTTTTATCCCCTTAATGGTCGCTTGGGTTGGTATTCTGGTAAAAATTATCGGTTGAAAAACAAAGCAGAAAAATCCAAGAAAAATAACCATCGGTCGTTTTAGGAATAATTGATCCGAATTAACCATAGTAAATATCCTCCAACGATTATAATCAGAGCATGCAATCATTCGTGCAATTCGCGTACCAGATCTTAGGGATTCAGTTGACCGCAAAACAAATCCGCGCTTTTCAACTATATGAGGAATTGCTGCTAAGTTGGAACAAACACACCAACCTGACCGCAATCCGAGACCCAGAGATGATTGCCATCAAACATTTTTTAGACTCCTTAACCTGCGTCTTGGCTATGCGGGATACTGCCATCAATCGCGTCGTTGATGTTGGCACTGGCGCTGGGTTTCCGGGGATCCCTCTAAAGATCATTTATCCAGCAATGGAACTCACTCTCATCGAATCGGTTGAGAAAAAAGCCGCGTTTTGCCGAGCGGTGATTGCAGAGCTTCATTTGAATGATGTGATGGTTATAACCGATCGAGCCGAAAAGGTTGCTCATCTGGCTGAGCATCGGCAAAAATATGACTGGGCGATTGCCCGGGCTGTCGCTAGTATGCCTACACTTATGGAATATCTACTTCCATTTGTCAAAGTTGGCGGTTGCGGATTAGCAATGAAAGGAGAAAACGCCCCAATTGAAGCTCATCAGGCTGAGCATGCTTATCAAATCCTCGGCGGTCGTTTACGCAAGCTTATCCCGATCCACTTGCCAAAAATTTCAGAGGACCGTTATCTGGTCTTGGTTGATAAGGTTGCTTGTACACCCGAGAGTTACCCCCGCCGGCCGGGTATACCAGAGAAACGACCACTAATTTAATTGCGTTCTGATTCCTTCTCCCAAACCGTTGGTTAAAATCAATAGTCTCTGGATTTCCAGATCATCCAACCGAGACTAGCCGTTAGGATATAACCAGAGGAGAAAATTAAAAAATCTACTCTTCTTCATAATCGTTGACAAATGAAATTTTCGTTATGGGATTGCTTTGGTGGGCGATACCTGACCGGCTTTGACTTGCCAGATCGGCAATCCCTGTAAGAATTGTGGATTAAAGAGTTTTATATCGGTAGTAGTTAAAATAGCTTGTTCGAACTCATCTAATCTATTCAATAAATCCTGGCGGTGTTGATCATCTAATTCCGCTAATACTTCATCTAATAAAAATATTGGCCATTGTCCAGTCTTCTTTTTTATCCATTTCATCTCGGCAAATTTTACAGCTAAAATGGCTGTTCGAACTTGTCCACGGGAACCATAAACCCCCAAATCAATTCCATTACCCAGAAAAAGAATTTCATCGCGATGCGGTCCAATCGTGGTTACCCCTCGTTTAATTTCTTCCATCCGAATTTTTTTTAATTGTAATAGAAACCCTTCTTGAATTTGTTCAAGCGTTAGCCCCCGCCGATCAATATGGATGTCTACTGGTAAGGCATATTGTCCAACGGGTTTTTGCAAAGGATCATAGGATGGTTGGTAAACCAGCTGAATCATTTCTTTTTCATGAGTCAATTGATAATATAAAGGGCTGGCTAGCTCTTCCAATTCAACCAATGCGTGAATCCGCGCCTGAATCAGACGCGCTCCTAGTTGACTGACTTCGGTATCCCAGTAATTCAGTTCATTTACATCTCCGCCGCGTTCACTTAATTGTTTCAGTAACGCATTGCGTTGATTAAGCGCACGAGCATATTCAGACAAAGTTGCTGAATAATGAGGCAAAACTTGACCAAGAGCAAGATTAATAAACCGCCGTCGTTCTTCTGGAGCACCTTCAATGATCTGCATAGACTGGGGTAAAAAAATCACTGCTTTAATTTGACCAACCACTTCTGATAGTTTTTGTTTCACCCCATCGTAGATCGCTTCTTTTCGTAACCGTCCATTACCATTACCGTTTTCTTTTTCTTGAATAATGCGCACTTCCAACCGGTGCAGTTTGTTATCGCTCATAAAATCTGCTACAATCCGTCCAACTGCGAGAGGATCACGGGCGGCAATAAAATTTATCAGTTGGCGGTCATTCTCTGCGTGAAATGATTCAAAAGAGGATAGGAAATAAATTGCTTCGATTAGACTGGTTTTTCCTTGCCCATTATCGCCAGTTATTACTAATAAACCGTTTGGAACATCCAGATCCAAACGAGCATAATTGCGGAAATTGGTCAAAGAGAGATGCTTCAGCCACATTAATAGGTCTAAGCTCCCTGATCAATCCGCTGCAGGGATTTTTGTAGCTTCTTCGTCCTCAATCTTCCAAACCTTTTCGGTTCGATCAATAAATAGAATCCCATTGAGATGATCAATTTCATGTTGGAAAATGCGGGCTAACCACCCCTTCGCTTTGATTCGGATCGGTTTGCCATGCCTATTTTGACCACGCACCACGATCTCGGTTGAACGGTTCACCTCGCCGGCAAATCCGGGGATAGAAAGGCAACCCTCGACACCCTTTACCATCTCTTCGGAAGAAGAGACTATTTCCGGGTTGACGACTACATATAATTTCGGGGGAATGCTCTCATCCTCTTCATCCCCAAATTCTACAACGATTACCCGGAGAGAGACAGCAACTTGCGGTGCAGCTAGTCCTACACCCGGCTCAGCTCGCATTGTCTCTACCATATCCTCGATAAGTGTTTGCAAATCTTTTCCAAAATCACTTACTTTATGGGCTTTGCGCCGGAGGATTTCATTAGGATGGATGATAATTTTTCTGACTGCCATTTTTCAACTCTTTTCTTATACCAATCAACAAATTTGATTTTACCTTGAAAATCCCACTAATTCAAGACAATAATACTCAATTTAGCTTGAAA
>DYKV01000253.1 GCA_020722415.1 Anaerolinea sp. | reverse complement strand
GAATTATAATAACTTGTTTCTCCACATATCCATACTTTTTATCTATCATCCAAACAATTAAGTAGTATAATAATATAATTAAATATGATTTTTAATTAATCTATTTCTGTTCTTTGCCTGTCTATCTAAATTAAACCTACCCTATTGCTACAGAAAGGCAAAATGGCAATGCATTCCACCCAGTCAAACCCATTGCCCATCTTACGAATTGATGGATTGACCAAAGATTTTCGGGGGTTACGCGCTTTGACAAAAGTTGAATTAATTGTCCATGAACGGGAGATCTTGGGGGTCATCGGACCAAATGGCGCTGGTAAAACCACATTATTCAACCTAATAACCGGATTAATCCACCCCACCCAAGGCAAAATTCTTTTTCTCGATCATGATATTACTTTTAAAGAACCAGATTATGTTACTAAGCTTGGCATTGGTAGGACATTCCAAAATATTCGCTTATTTAATGCAATGACCGTGCTAGACAATGTGCGGGTTGCCATGCAACTCCACATGCCAATCAACCCTTTTACCATTTTTCTTAGCTCTCCGTCATTTTTGGATAAAGAAAATCAACTCGAAAAAAGAGCAATTAGGTTATTGACCTTATTCGGGTTAGAAAATTTTCGCAACCAAGAAGCAGGCAATTTACCTTATGCTCACCAACGGCGTTTAGAAATCGCTCGCGCACTGGCTTTACAACCCAAACTGCTGTTATTAGATGAACCAACCGCAGGAATGAATCCTAGTGAAACCCAGGAATTATTACAACTCATCTTGCGGTTACATGAAGAATACCACTTAACCATCATTTTGATCGCCCATGATATGCGGTTTGTGATGAACCTCTGTCAACGAGTACAAGTTTTAAATCAAGGGGAAACCATAGCAGTTGGTTCACCGGATGAAGTTCGTTCGCTGCCGCAAGTCATTGAAGCATATCTGGGGAGAAGCGCACATGCTTAAAGTTGATAACCTTCATGTATCTTATGGAAATATCAAAGCTTTAAAAGGTATTTCGTTCCATGTAGAACAAGGTGAACTGGTCACACTGATTGGTTCAAACGGAGCTGGAAAAACCACTTGTTTACATACCATATCTGGATTACAACATCCTTTGAAAGGAACGATCAATTATTTTGATGAAGATATTACTCACCTGTCCCCTTATGAAATTGTAAAAAGAGGTATTTCTCAATCACCTGAAGGCCGGCATATCTTTCCAAGCTTATCTGTTTATGAAAACTTGATCATGGGCGCCAGCCAACGCAAAGACAAAAAAGCAGTAAAAGACGATCTGGAATATATTTATTCTATATTTCCCTTATTAAGAGATCGTTCCAAGCAAACCGCCGGAACCCTTAGTGGCGGAGAACAACAAATGTTGGCAATGGGGCGGGCTCTCATGAGCAAACCAAAACTACTACTTCTTGATGAACCTTCGCTTGGATTAGCGCCCATCATGGTCGAAAAAATCTTTTCGGCAATTCAGAAAGTCCGTCAAGAAGGTGGCACAATTTTATTGGTTGAACAAAACGCTCGCCAAGCTCTGGAAATTGCAGATCGCGGTTATGTCATTGAAACTGGTTCGATCATTCTGGAGGGCAGCGCCGCTGAATTAAAAACCAATGCAGAAGTTGAAAAGGCGTATCTAGGAGGTTAACCCTAATGGGATCTATGGATTACTTAGTTCAACAAACTATGAACGCCTTTAGCTTAGGCAGCGTCTACGCTTTGGTTGCCATCGGTTTAGCTATGGTGTTTGGTATTTTACGCTTGATTAACTTTGCCCATGGCGATTTGATGATGGTCGCTTGTTATATTGCTTTTTTTCTCACTACCACCGGCTTGAGTTTCATTCCCGTCATCGTTATAGCAATTTTAGTTACTACAGTATTGGGAATTTTAATGGAAAGGGTTGCTTACCGCCCAGTACGGGGTGCTCCGGATGTCATAATGCTGCTTACTTCACTGGCTGTTTCCATGTTTATAGAGAATATTTTCATTATGTTTCTTTCACCTGTACCTCGTTCATTCCGGGGGGTCACTCCTAAAGTCCTCGATATTGTCAACCATTGGGGACCGGTCAATATATCTAATATTAATCTTATCACGATTGGAATAACAGCCGTGCTATTTGGACTGTTGTATTTCTTTGTGAAACGAACTCAATTGGGTATTTCCATGCGTGCCACTTCGGAAGATCTAATGGCAAGCCAACTGGTCGGTATCAACATTGACCGGGTAATTGTTACTGCTTTTATCCTTGGTTCCTCGCTAGCTGGCATAGCTGGTATTTTATGGGCTGCACGTCTTGGGAAAATCGATCCATTGATGGGCTTTATCCCCCTCCTTAAAGCTTTTGTGGCTGCTGTGATTGGCGGGTTTGGTGACTTAGCCGGAGCTGTGTTGGGTGCCTATGTACTTGGCTTTGCTGAAATATTTCTGATTGGTTTTCTCCCTCCCGCTCTCTCCAGCTATCGAGATGCTTTCGTCTTCTTGATCCTAATTGTAGTTTTACTGATCCGACCCAATGGAATTTTGGGATCAACGGAGAGAGAAAAAGTATGACACAAGCAAAGAAATTCCTCGTTAATTGGCAGAGTTGGATTACACCATTTTTTTTGTTGATGTCTTCACTACTATTTGTGGTGATCATAAAACTATATGCACCATATAATCCATATTTTGAGCGGGTGATGGTTGTTTTAGGCATCAATATCATTCTGGTTGTTGCACTTAACCTATCCAATGGTTACACTGGTGTTTTCTCATTAGGACATGTCGGTTTTATGGCAATCGGAGCTTATGTCTCATCGATTTTATCCTTGGCGATCGAAACCAAGGCGACAAATCTCCCAGACCTGCCAGCTTGGTTAGCCCATGTCCAATTGGGTTTTATCCCCTCTATCTTAATTGGGGGTTTTCTCGCTAGCCTGATTGCATTTCTAATCGGCATCCCACTGATGCGGCTCAGTGGTCACTATGTCTCAGTAGCCACGCTGGGCTTCTTGGTAATCGTCCATATAGTCTTGATAAATTGGACACAATTCACCCGAGGAGCGCGCACTTTTTCCGGCGTTATCCAATACACCAATATCTGGTGGGTGTACCTCTGGATTATTATAACCATCTACATCGTTTGGCGAATTGTCCATTCCCCTTACGGGCGATCTTTAATCGCAGTTCGTGAGGATAACATCGCAGCCCAAAGCATGGGGATCAACATCCTCCGCTCCCGCTTACTCGCTTTTGTCATCAGCGCTTTCCTAACCGCCATCGGTGGTGGATTAATGGCCCATTACCTTACCTCATTTTCGCCAGCGACGTTTTATTTTACTGCTACTTTTAACTATATCATTATGCTCGTTGTTGGGGGATTAGGTAGCATAAGTGGCTCTATTCTAGGAACTGCGCTGGTAACCTTACTATCTGAACTCTTGCGCAACGCGGAACTTGGTATGCAAATAGGAAACTTAAAAATACCTGCAATCTATGGACTCAGCCAAATTATCCTTTCCATCTCTTTTGTTATGATCGTTATCCTACGCCGGAAAGGATTAATGGGAGATAGAGAGATTGATTTCTCTTGGTTGAATAAGGCTTTTCAAAATTCAAAGCAATGATAATGATAAAGGAAAGGAGGTGATAATCTAATCGCCGATAAAATCAGATACAC
>DYKV01000252.1 GCA_020722415.1 Anaerolinea sp. | reverse complement strand
AATGACAAGGGGGTTGTGTCGTTTCAAATGCGCAGCGACTGAGAACCTTTATGCTGACTGAAAATGGCTCATCGGAGCCAGAACATTTTAAAGGGAGGCTGATGGTATTTTTACAGTATAATTTATCCATTATGGCTCGGAAATATCTGGCATTGGATATCGAAATCGCAAAATTGGTCCCTTTTGGCCAGGGCGATTGGTGGAATTTCCGCCCTTTGGGCATCACCTGTGCCGCCACTTATACAGGCGATTCTGCCCCTCGTTTGTGGAGCGGTAAATCCGCAAATGGCAATGTTGCTCCTTTCATGCAGGCAGAAGAAGTGACTGAGTTGGTAAATTATTTGCAGGAGGCAGTCCGGCAAGGTTTCACCATCCTTACCTGGAATGGTCTCGCTTTCGATATCCCGGTTATCGCTGATGAAAGCGGCTTGTGGCAAACCTGCCGTGAATTAGCTTATACTCATTGTGACATGATGTTTCATATTTATTGTCTGCGCGGTCACCCGCTTGGATTAGATAAAGCCGCCAAAGGAATGGGGCTGCGCGGCAAACCGAGTGGGATGAGCGGTGAACTAGCTCCGCGTTATTGGGCAGAAGGGAAATGGGCAATCGTCTTAGATTATGTAGCCCAGGATGCGCGCACCACCTATGATCTAGCGATAAAAGTCGAACAAGAGGGTGTATTACGATGGGTAAGTGACCGATGGGGTATTCAACAAATTCCCCTCCCAGATGGCTGGTTGACCGTTGATCGAGCACTGGCGCTTCCCCCTCCTGATCCGACCCGGTTGAGCAACCCATTGCCGCGCAGCAAATTCACCGCCTGGCTGAAACAAGCCTAGCAAGTCAACTCCCCGATTGAAATTTATCCCGTTTTTGCATGGAAACAGGTTTTTTGGAAATCCGCTCTCTCCCGGATTTTCCTCCCTCGAAAGGACCTTTAAGTCTTTTTTGTCGCACTTCAGTGGGTTTGTTTAAGCGCTTTTTGATCGTACATCCGGCGATCAGCTTCGCGCAGCAAATCACTGAGCGGGATCGGGGTGGTAGCAGTTGCCGCGCCCATTGATATGCTTAATGGCAGCAATAGATGAGACTGATTATAAACCCTGATGCCTTCTTGAACCCGCTGCAGAGATCGTTCCGCAATTGCCTGATTTGCTTCTGGCAGAATGACGGCGAACTCGTCCCCGCCGATCCGGGCGACAACATCAACAGAACGGAAGGATTTCTTCAAGATCATGGCAGCAGCGCGCAATAACTCGTCGCCGATTGCATGCCCCAGCCGATCGTTAACCGATTTCAAACCATCCAAATCCCCTACCAGGATACTCACTGGCAGTACTCTCTCTCCTTCTAATCGGCGCATTTCGCTTTCAAAGTATCCTCGGTTGAATAAACCGGTCAATGCGTCATGCGAACTAAGGTATTCCAATTTTTGCTCTTTCAGCTTGCGATCACTGATATCAACATACATGGCATAGCCACCGACAATTTCCCCGTCAAATTCAATAGGGGCAGAATATACCACAACCGGCACGCGAGTACGATCCCTCCTCATCCGGTAAGTTTCCTTTTGAATCGTACTGCCCCCAAACACAGCGATGGATAAACCGCTCGCCTCATCAAACAGCTCCTCGGGGACAATAACCTCATTAAAATGCCGATTTTCAACTTCATCTTGGGAATAGCCGAATAACTTCTCGAACGTCTGATTAATGCGCACGATCCGATCGCGGTTATCAAACATTGCAATCGCAACCGGGGTGTTTTCAAACAGTTGTTGAAAATACACTCTCTGGACTTCAGTCGCCCTTTCAGCTTTCTTTATCTGGGTAATGTCCATCAAGCTAACTAGGACATTATGGAAATGAGCCCGTTCCCGTGGAAAGGTAATTGCCAGCCAAACATTTAACCGTTCACCCTGCAGCGTTTGATTGACCGTTTCGCCCTCGAAGAAAGTTTTGCCTTCTGCAATCGCCAGAATTTCCTCTTTGAGAATGGTCATTGTCTCAGGCACAAATATCTTGCTTAGCTCAAACAGCATCTGTTCCTTACTTTGTGCACCAAACATCCTTAAGGTGGTTTGATTGACATCGCGTACCAGGATACTGGCAGCCGCTTTTTGCAGGAATTGGGGATGTTCGTCCAAATAAGTCCGAAAATCTCTTACGCCTTGCGCCTGCAGTTCATCAATTGCAGCCTTTACGGCTGAAAAATCTTCTTCCCAAATAGAAACTCCGGCTGTCTCAAAAATTCTTCGATAACGTTCTTCGCTTTCGCGTAAGACAGTTTCCATCTGTTTGCGCTCGCTGATATCCCGAAAGATACCCACGCTGGAGATCGCTTTTCCATCCCGCACGGTAATGTTGAGCGCACCTTCCACTTCGAGCGGTCTGCCATCTTTGCACCGAAAGGTGGTCACAACCGTTTCGATCTTTTCACCGGTAAATAAACGCTTGAAAATGGCGGTACAACCCTCTCGACAGTCTGGGGCGAAGATGTCAAAGACGAGCATATTGGTAATGTCTTCATCGTTGTATCCAAGGGCTTCTCGCCAAGCCCGATTGACATATAAGAAATGACCCTCCGGGTCAACAGATTGAATCAAATCGCTGGCATTGTCAAATATTTCTCGAAAGCGGCTTTCATCTTCGATCAATTGTTGTTGCGCTTCTCTTTCGGGGGTAATATCACGGGCAATCCCACACAAACCGATGATCTTGCCCTGTTCATCCCGCAGAGGAGTTTTTGCCACACTAAAGATATGCAGCTTGCCTCGAATAGGGATTTGGTCCTCAATCTGAACAACTTCTCCCGCCAGTACTTTCCGATCTGCTTGAGAGATCCAAGCGGCAGCTTCAACCCCGAAAAGGTCTTGATCCGTCTTCCCAATAATTTGTTCAATGGGTAAATCTAATAATTGCCCCATCGCCGGGTTTACTTGAATATATCGTAAAGAACGATCCTTTACGAAAATAGAATCTTGGGCGCTTTCAAAAATAGCGCTAAGCAGAGCCTGCGAGTTCAAACTCAACCTCGATCATGGATAACAAAAATTTTACAGAGTATACAATAAAAAGGTACGAACATACGTAACAAATTCGCAAGGTTATAAGTAAACGGATGCTTACTTAATCAGATTCACTCACCGAAAACGGATTAAGTGACAAAATACCCAAAAAAATTATATAATATGCCCAACGTGAAATCAATCCGATGATGATAAATATTTCCCCAAACATCCTCCTCGAAGAGCAAGAGATTCAATTTGATTTTATCCACGCAGCTGGGCCTGGTGGTCAAAATGTGAATAAAGTCGCCAGCGCAGTGCAACTCCGTTTTGACGTCCTGCATTCTCCCTCATTATCGCCGGATATAAAAAACCGATTAATTAAATTAGCTGGCAAACGCATTAGCGCAGACGGTATCCTCATTATTGAGGCAAAGCGGTTTCGCACGCAGGATCAAAACCGAAACGATGCTTTGGCTCGTCTGGCAGCGTTAATCCAACAAGCATCCCAACCGCCAAAAAAAACGCCGGCCAACCAAACCCACCAACGCTGCCCGAGAAGCTCGTTTGCGGGCAAAACACCATCGCAGCCAGATTAAAGCTTTGCGACAGGCTAAAGATAAGCTCTCACTCTAGCCGAGATTCTTCATTGACCAAAACAAAAGAAATTTG
>DYKV01000251.1 GCA_020722415.1 Anaerolinea sp. | reverse complement strand
TATGGAATCAAACGAGTGATAAATACAGATACCTCTTTGCGACCTTTGTGGCTGCTTTGCGGGCTTTGTGGTAAAAAAGATAAAACCACAAGAGGCACAAAGAATCCACAAAGGGTACGGAGAAAAGTTTTCTGACAAAAAACGAAATTGCGAACAAAGTAAGTTGAAAAAATAAAACCTGATCAGGAACAATTTAAAACAATTTCTTGAGCTTTGATTACATCTCCAAAGCCGATGATATAATCGGGCTATGGTTCAACAGGCAAACCTGAGTGGCGTCTTGGCAGCTTGTATAACTCCCATCTCAAACGATGGAAAACCAGATTATCCCGCACTCCCTCACTATCTCGATTTTCTTGCTCAACGCGGTTGTCATGGCGCATTGATTCTGGGGACAACCGGCGAAGGACCGTCGTTTTCGGTTACCGAAAGAGAACGCATTTACCGCAGTGCACTAGAAGTTCGCCAGAAACATCCCAACTTCATTTTACTTGCCGGAACAGGAACACCTAGTTTGGATGAAAGCATCCGCTTGACTCGCTACATCTTTAAACTCGGCTGGGATGGTGTGGTTGTTCTCCCTCCGTATTACTATCGCACAGTGAGCGAAGACGGTATCTTTGCCTGGTTTGACACCCTGATAAATAAAGCAGTGCCTTCATCCGGAAAACTCTTCGCCTACCATATCCCTCAGCTTAGCGGAATCGGGTTTTCTCTCGATTTACTGCAACGACTGCTCGATAAACATCCAACTAAATTTGGCGGGCTCAAGGATTCTTCCTCCAATGCAGAGTTTGCTCGTCAACTGGGGGAACGATTTGGAAAGGATTTGACCGTCTTTACTGGTCAAGACCGCCTTTTTGGCTGGGCATTGCACAATCAGGCCGCGGGCTGTATTACCGCCGGCGCAAATCTGTTTTCGCCATGGTTGCGTCAGGTTTGGGACGCCTATCTGCAAGGAATCCATCTAGAAGTTCTAGAAAATAGAATAAAAGAAGCCCGTGGCATCCTCGATCAATATTCCCCCGCTGCCGCCTTCATCAAAGGAGTTTTACCCGCCCTCTTTCAACTGCCGAATTGGCCTGTTCGACCGCCCCTTCTGCCCTTTCCCCCAACAACCTTGCAACAGGCAATCCACCAATTGACCTATGACCTCCAACTCACAATCCCCTAGCATCTCACCTCAAACCCGCACTCTTCTTACCAGCTTGGTGGTTTTAGGTTTGTTTATCATGATGTTGATCATCTTGATCGTTTCCTATCCAACCCTTTTGGCACCACCCCCAACTCCTACCGCCACACTTACTTTAACTCCAACAGAGACTCCTACCATAACACTGACTCCGACCATTACCCTCACCCCTACTCCCTCGCTTACTCCCCGGCCAACCTGGACACCCACCCATACTCCAACTATCACGCCTACCGCGCCCCCCAGTCAAACCCCTTCCCCTACTGCAGCAGCCACCTTGACTCCAGCAATCCCGTTAGGTGGCGAAGCCAATTTCGTCTTATATGATTGGAATGTAGATAGGGCACAACAACTAGTGGAGATGATTCAATCCAATGCATCGCTTTCCTACCAGACAGCTTTATCGCGAGGAGTTGCCCAAAACCAAAATCTTACTTATGCCGTGTTCGCCGAAAACGAAGCCCTGCTTCGTTTTCCTGATACGCCACAAGCAGCTCGTTGGCGCTTTTGGCGTGCTCAAAATCTAGCGCTCCTCGGTTCAAAACAAGCCGGGTCAGCTTTTGCAGAACTCATTGGTGAGGGGCTCAACCAACATAAAACAGAATTATCGCAACTGACTAGCTGGATCTCCAAACTAGAGCCATCCTTTCAAGCAACTTTAACCGACTTACATCCCCGTCCAGATACTCTCAGCGTCCACTTATTAGAATTACAACAAAACGGAAGCGCCTTTTTCTTGATTGTCGAAACGAGTGCTGCCTTCCAAGTTTTTCCATTATGGGTAGATTTTACAGCAAATCAAACCAATATTGTCGCTCAAGTTACCCAAACCCCTTCGCTTTCCCAAGCTAAACAGCCCCGTTACCGCGTCTTTAGCGCCGATTTAACCGGTGACGGTATCGAAGAAATCATTATTTACCGTCAGAATCCGCAACAAATTGAATGGCTTGAGCACCCGCATATTTATAACCAAGCCATCACCCCGCCACAAGAGCTACTTTTTGATCCCATCACGACCCCTTTTGAATTGGGAATGACCTATACAAATACCTGGGACATCCAAACAAAATCTTCCATCATGGAACTGCTTTTCAGAACCCGCGTATTCCCGGCTTGCCCGGCGGAGATCAGCCGCAGTTACCGCTGGGATGGAAATACCTTCCAATCAGTTCAGACTAAAGTGACGGTTCTCCCTTATAATTCCACAATTGCTTATTGTGCTTTTCTCGTCGAACATGCACGCAATGCTTGGGGGGATGCGTCCGCAGTCCAAGTAATCCAAACCCTCTTACCTTATTGGCCTCCAGCGCTTGACTTACAGGGAAAACCCTACCCCGCGGATGCCAAAGACGAACTGCGCTTTCGTTTAGCAGTTTACCAAGCTGAACTAGGGGAACGCCAATCTGCACTAAAGACCTTGCAAGACCTCCTCATTCATCCTTCCATAGCAACTAGTCGGTGGATCATGCCAGCTAAAATATTCGTTGATGTGTATAAAAAACCTAGCGATATCTATCGTGCTTGCACAAGCACTCCTATCTGTCACGCTGGGTTGATATTGCAACAAATAATCGAATCATTCTCCGGTTCCCAAGTCAATGAACTGCTACCATATTTGATAAATACTGGGGTGATCTTACGCTCAACTGGATATTTTGATTTTGATGGAAACGGCAGCAAAGAATTTTGGTTCACCGTTCAGCATCGCGCCGGCGAAAAAATTGAATTCTGGGCATTGATCCCTTATGGAACCCATATAGCGCCACTCCTCATTGAAACCGTGGACAATCAAAATCCAATTCTCACTTATTACGACGATACCCAAACCCCGCCAGTGATATTGTTGAATAACCAATCCGCATTTCAAATCCAGCGGGCGCCATCAAACCGCCGCCCTTATGTGAGCAAATTCGATCTACCGAAATATTATCCGGATAAGTTCAAAGAACGCCTCCAACAACTAGAAGAACGACTTTTTAACGGCGATTCCGCGTCCACAATCTACCAAGAATTGCTTTTCATGCAAAAAACACCCGGCTTGCTCTGTAAAGCTACTTGGAGTTGTGATCATTATTATTATTTATTGGGGTTAGCTGCCGAGTTATCGGGAAATAATCAGGCTGCGGTAGCTGCTTATTATCGCCTATGGTGGGATTATAGCAAATCACCCTTCACAACCATGGCCCGTTTGAAACTTCGCCAGTTATATGTACCCAGCCCAACCCCAACCCTGACCTTTACCCCAACGGCATCAGCAACCAATACCGCGGTTCTGCCAACTATCGGGATTGGATCAACTCCTACCCGCAGCACCACCCCTAATCCAAACCAAACCGCTACCCAAACCAGCGCACCATTACCAACCAGCCAATCTCCGTATCCCTCTTTAACCAGCGTTACTCCAACAACACCATCTCCCTATCCATAATCATTGAATAATGAGTCCACTGCAAAAGGCTTGATTTAATGGAAAGGTCGCAAAGAGGTATCTGTATTTATCACTCGT
>DYKV01000250.1 GCA_020722415.1 Anaerolinea sp. | reverse complement strand
TTCCAACCCTGAACGCGCGCGGCTTTACCGTCATACCAGGGCTGATTGACATCCGCACCCCGCCGCAGGGACAAGCCAGCCCTCCCCAAAGCGGACTTCCCAAAAGGCTCACACTTCCTTCACCACAAAAACTTCCTCGCCCAACATATCCGTAATTTTCACGGCAATGGTCGAGCCTTTCTTCGCTTCCACTTCATACTTTCCTACCACCAGATCATTCTTCTTCTCTGGGACATCCGCCAGCGTGATATTGAACACTTTGCCATCATAGTTTGAATCAATCATCACGCTATCCACCATTGAGCGCCAATCCTTGATTTGCGGCGTCAAGATTCCCGCTTGTGATTTCAATCTTTCGATCACCGTTGGCGAAAGGAAATCTGCAATTTCGATACTGACCTTATCGCCAGCGCGTTTGAATTTGATATTGGCTTCGGCGGGTTTATGCACGAAGAAGCCGCCCGATTTTGCGTCCACGCGCAAATCCTTCACGTCAATTTGATTGGGCAAGCCTGTACGCTTGCGGTTGCGATTCCAATCTTCCAGCCAGGCGCCCACAGCCAATTCTTTTCCATAGCCCACAACAACCACATCCCGTTCTTCCTGCGGACGGTTGCCCAATTCGCGTTTGACTTCTTCCAAATCCAGCGGCGTGATGGGATGATTGAACTGCACAATCTTGACCAGTTTCTTGCCGAGCGCGCCATCGAAAAACGCGTCGGTCTTTGTGCGTGTAATGCCCAAATGTTCGCAAGCCAGATTCATGGCTTCATTGTGCTGGATTTGCATGTCGTAATCATTGACGCGATACACGGCAAACGAGAACTGCGCGGGCGCGGGAGTTTCTTCACCTTCCATGCCAGGCAAGGCTTTGGCTTTGCCTTTCGCGCTTTTCAATTGTTCCTCGATAATGCCCTGCAAGCGTTTTGAAGTGGTTTGAATTGCGCCTTTGTTGATATCTGCGCCAATCCAGCGGCGGCCCAGTTTTTGGGCAACCGCGGCGGTTGTTCCTGAACCAATGAAGCAATCGAGAACAATATCACCTTGGTTGGAGGTTATTTCAACAATTCTGCGCAACAACGCTTCTGGTTTTTGGGTAGGATAATCTGTAAGTAGCGCAGATTGGGAATTCTCTGGATCTATATCAGTCCAAATATCATCTGCCAAAGTGCCGTCTGCTTCATCGAGATAATGCTTTATTCTAAATCCACCTGTTGAAGTCACATAAAGGAGGTTTGATTTTCTCAAATCCTCCACAGTTTCAGGAGAAACATCTCCCAAATAACTGTCTTTGAATAATCTTCCATCTGGATCAGCATGACTATACCTTGCACGCATTTCAGGTGTCATTTCCAAATATGTTGGGTTGTAAACAAATTTCTCGCTTTTTGAATAATAAAGCAAGTCCGCATGGCTTCGTCCAAGAGACTTTTTCCCTTTATAGCCGCTGGATGTCATTGTCCTCCAGATAACATGCGCTCTAAAACTATCTGGGCTGAAAACTTCATCCAAGAGACAACGTAAATGTTGGCTTTTTCGCCAATCACAATGTACCCAAATTGTGCCGTCATCAGAAAGTAATTCTTTGAGTAACAGTAAACGTTCATACATGAATTGAAGATAATTGTCATTCGCCCAAATATCGGTATATTGAATTTGCTCACCAAGGTCATACCCCTCACCTTTGAGAGAAGTTTGATTTCCCTTTCCCCGCAAACTCACTTTTCTTATATAATCTGCGCCGCTATCAAAAGGCGGGTCAATGTAAATCAGTTTCACCTTGCCGCGAAAGCCGTTGGCAAGCAAGTACGCCAGCACATCCTTGTTGTCGCCGTGAAAAAGCAGCCCACCCTGCGGGAATTTATCGGGCCAGTCTTTCCACAGATTTCCCCTCTCCCCTCGGGAGAGGGCAGGGGTGAGGGCAGGCGCAAAGGTCTCCACCAATTGCGCGGGATAGGCAATCACATCACGCAAGGGCTTCTTGCCAACCCATTGCAGCATCGGTCTGCCTTTGGCGGGCTTGATTTCAACTTTTTTGGTGTCTGCCATGCTCGATCTCCGTTACGAAACAAAATCCTTCGCCGTTTTCAACTGGTCGAAAGCAACATCTTCTTCGCTCGTAAAAATCATTTCGTACTTCAACAACTTCGGATTCAAGTCAACCCATTTCTTCACAGCCATCGCCTTGCGCCCGTTTTCGCCGTCGGTCAAATCCTCCCGTTTATCTTCGCGCTTGATTTCCACAATCAGGCACTTGCCATCCTTGCGGCGGATAAGAAAATCAGGCGAATATCTGTGCCAGCGGCCATCCTCGCCGAAATAATCCACATAAAAATCCGTCTTCTGCGGGTCGCTGATCGCGCCCGTGAAGTAAATATCTTCTACTTCTTTGGGATGTACCTTCAAGTGATCCAACATTTGTTCAAAGAAGTTCTTCTCAGGGCGCGAGTCGAAGTTATACGGGTCATAATGAAACCCAAACGCGCCCGCCTTCGCCTTCCATTCGTTGTACGAAGTCAACAGCCGTTGGCGGTCAATCGGGAATTGGATTTCAGCCGTATAGGTTTCCACGCCGTCCACGATCTCTTTTTGGAAACCTTCAGGTTTGATGAGCGCCAGCGCAAGTTCCACCGTCTCTTCCGTGATTTCATACGCCGAAGTCTGCTTCTCGATCTGTTCCGCCAGCCCGTCCAAATGCGCCAGCGGGATTTCATCCTTGGCGTAAACGCGCTTCAATTCTTGATAGACGGTCATTGGGTTGAGATGATAATTATCGGATAACTCCACCGCCGCGCCGAACAGGTCAATCGTCTCCGCTTCGGTCTGGACTTCGACCTGATCTCCCGCCTCCTGCAGTACCTTCCCCGAAGACAACTGCCGCGCCAACGTGAAGGTGATCATCTTCATCGTCTTGCCGTTTCCGCCTTTAGCGGGCGCAAGCGACAATTCTTTTTCATCCCGTTTTTTCTGCACAACGGAACGGATTTTTTGTTTGATGACCAGCGGCGGCAGGTTTACTTTTCGCAACGTAATGGTAGTGCGCATACTGCGGGTTTGCGCTTCGTTCAAATCGCGAATGCTTTCGCCGTAAGATTCTTGCAACTGGTTGTCCAGAATGGCGCGGTTGTCCATCGAAAGGTAAATGCGCGCAGGGCGGGTATTGCCTGGTATCTGGCGCAAACAACGCGAAGCGGCTTGCAAGACAAAATTATTCCCGCCGCTTTGCAATTTGCGAGCCAGCGCGCAGGCAAACAAGGCAGGCACATTCCAACCTTCCACGCCCCTGCTGACCAGCAAGGCTACTCGCTTTTGCGAAGTGCGAAAGCGGTCATACTCGTCTTTTTCTTCGTGCGCAGTGTGGTGTTCAAGAATCAAGTCGGTGGAATATCCCATTTCGACCATTTTCTTTTCCACAATCCAGCGCAGTTCTTCCGCATCGTCCGTTTGCGGAAAGAAGATTGCCAGTTTTGCAGGCGTGCCATCGGGCAAATTCACATCGCCGTATTCTTTGAAGAAGTCTTCCACCAAATATTCAAGATAGGGTTGTACGTTTCCTTCAAAGTTAAATGCTCTGATATTCCCCGAAAGTTCCTTCAAAATCCCATCGCGGATTCCTTCGGAAAGTCCATACCAAATCACTACATCTTTCAAGGCTTGCTTTTGGTAATACGGCGTGCCTGTGGTATTGACCACGCAAATC
>DYKV01000249.1 GCA_020722415.1 Anaerolinea sp. | reverse complement strand
AAGATTTCTCAGTCGCTGCGCTCCTTCGAAATGAACCAATCCCTTGTCATTTTAACGAACCCGTCTCTGTCATTTCGACCAATCCGTTTCTGTCATTTCGACGAACGCAGTGAGGTGAAATCTTCTCGTAGCAAGCCTGAAGGTTTCTTATTCGCTGTGCTCCCACGAAAATGTTCTGGTTCCTCTGAGCCGTTTTCATCCGCCGATGGTGTGCTTTAGCTCATCAACAATTCCTTTTGGTCGTTAACTATTATTATATTCGCAAGTTGAACACTCGAATGAGTTACCAAAAGAAGAGTTCGGATTTACATGATGCAATCAAAGTTGATAAATAGGATGCGATGAACGCGGATAATTCATTAAACAAAACATTTCTTTAAATTCCGCCGATCGGATGAGCAAATCGGATAGGAAGGAAAAGAAGTAATTCTTATCTCTCTTAGAGGGTCTATATTTATCAACATGTTATCCTTTGGGTGTTACTTTTTTCACCTTTTCTACAACTATCTAGTAGTGAGATGTTATCATAAACCGCAGGAGGATCACCGCCTTGCAAAACGATTTTAATAATGACAACCGGTTGGTTAGAGAAAGTGAGTATCTTCAGCAATCCGTCCTGACAGACCCCGATGCCTTTGCTGAACTCTACCGACGCTATCTGCCACAGGTGTACCGCTATCACCTTGCCAAAAGCGGTGATGAAACCAGCGCAGAGGATTTAACCGCTCAAACCTTCGTGGCTGCCTTAGAGAGTTTAAATAGTTTTCGCGGGGATGGATCTTTTCTCGCCTGGTTGATGGGCATTGCCCGCCATAAAGCGGCCGCACATTTTCGCTCAATACGCCCTACCCTTGCCTGGGAAGAAGTAGATAATTTTACCGATCCAGCCCCCTCCCCAGAACTAATAGTCTCTGCCCATCTTAACCGCCGTGTCCTTCTCAAAGCCTTGAACCGTCTCTCGCCCGATCGCGCCGAAGCGATCTATCTGTGTGTGATTGCTGATCTGACCAGCCGGGAAGCTGCCGAAGTGCTGGGGAAAACATCGGCAGCGGTTAAGATGCTGGTGTTTCGTGGATTGCGCGACCTGCGCAACTTGTTAACCCTCAACTCAATGGAGGTAGAAGAATGATCCATTCCGATGTCGAAAAGCAAGCCGAAGCCCTGGAGGCTTTCCTGCAAGGAATCTCCAGTGAAAGTTTAACCGATTTACCATCAGATGAAGCTCAACTGGCCCAATCCATTCGTCAAGCCACCTCGACCTGGACCCCGCCAGAAAGTTTCGTTCACCGTTTAGAAGAACAATTGCGCACCCAGTACAAACCCGCCAACCCACTGAAATTGCGTAATTGGATCTCAACCCTGATGCGCGATCTGGCATTTGTGATTCTATTGATCTTCTTTATCTGGGGATTAAGCTGGTCTATTCAACATCTCTTACCCACACGCCCTGCCCAGCCCGCTAGTGCTCTTCAAGTGACTTCTACTCCAAACCCCACTCCAACCCCCACTCAGCTAGTTGTCCAAATGCAACCAACCTTAGCGCCAAATGCGGTCCGTAGTCCTGTGTTATCTAACCAATTGATCTTGCAAGCCGCTTTTCCGTTAGCGCCTACGACGATAAATGTATATAGGCAGTTGGGTGAGCAACCTGCAACTGTTGAAACTGCTCGGCAAATTGCTAAGCAACTGGGTGTAAAAGGCCAGGTCTATCGTTCACAGCAGAGCGAATCAAGCAACGAAACCCTGATTGTCAGCGATGGTGTCAGCCGGGTTTTTGTCATTAACAGCAACCGTTTCTATTATATAGCGGATTATGCCAATCAGACGATCCGTCAAGGAGATCCGCCTGATCCGGAAAAAGCTCGTCAGGTAGCGCTGGATTTCTTACAGGCACATGGATTGCTCAATATGCCCTATCGTGTAGAGGCTGCGGTTAACCGTTTTCCGGGCACGGTGCGGTTGGTCTGGCTGCAGGATGGTTTACCCGTCCTTTATTCTAGTTTTGAAGCCCCTTCAGTGTATGTGGAGGTTGATTCTAATTTTAATGTCAAAACGATTGAGTATAACCGCATTGAATTGGAAAAGATCGGTGAAGTTCCGCTGATCAGTGCTCAGGAAGCCTGGCAAAATATCCTTTCCGAAAACCCTGTTCAAGGGATTGAAGAATATAGCATCAATGGACCAATCTACACTAATAACCCGCAAAGCTGGCAGCGTTCATTCCCTTTAGAGACCCCTTTGGAAATTTATGGCTATCTAGAAATGTTGCTGCCCGCCGAAACCGGTGTGGAGCCATTATTTACCTTCAACAACATCACCCTAATGGGAAACCTACAAGGCTTAGAAGCGCTGGTGAAGGATGGGAAACTGCTCAGGTTGAACGGCGTTTTTCACAGCGACAAGTTCGGTAGATTGTTATTCGAAGTACAGAGTGCATCCGAATCCATTAAAAACACCTGGTACAACATTTCGGGTGAAGTAAAACAGGATGGAGACCAAATATATATCGTTAATGAGAGCCAAAAAGTAAGCTTGCTCAACCCGCCGGCGAACTTGCCAATTGGCAGCCGAGTGGATGCAGCCGGTGTTTTAAAGGACACCCAAAGTCAATCGCTGGATTGGTATTGGATCTATAATGGATACAGTGGGAGCGGGGGAGGTGGAGGTGGTACATCCATGCCTTTCCGCGAATTGAACTTGAGCGGAAATCGCGGCGATTTGCCAACTCCCACTCCTCTCGCCGTCCTAGCGCCTACCCCGCAGGCGGGTACCCGTCTTGAAGGGGAAAGCGGGATTCTTTCTATGGATATCCGCCAGTTTTCTGATGGCCGACGTATCACGGAAACTTTTTGGTGGATGGAACCCAATGATAAATATCCGGATGGGTTGAATCTAAACCTCACTGGCAACTTGCAAGGACTGGAAGCATATAATCAGTTTCCTATCCGCATTTGGGGAACACTCGAAGATAACACTCAGCAACCATATCGCTTCAACGTCGAACGCTATGAATTAACTTATCCGGATTTAAAGCCGCAAACATGGACTGGCACATTGCAGCAAGCTGCTCTGGAAGGAAAACAGGTTATCCTCTTTACTGATCAAGAAGGGAGAAAATACGTGCTAAAATCCTCCATTGACTATGATCCAGATTCTATTCTTGGGGCAGCGGGTGATCAAATTATTATCTCCGGCTTTGTCTACCCTGATGATAACTTTGGGGGGTATGCGGTCATCAGTGAGGTGAGCACTCGGGTTGTCAATAATCTCAATGAGAAAGTCTCGGCTCAAGCCACTGATAATCAAGTCACCGAAAGCAATAATCCCTTTGAGATTCCGGTGATTGCCGGTGACGGGGTTTTTGATGAGAAGGCTATAGGCACTATCGTAAACATCGAGTTGGTATACTACACGGATGATTTGTACTTTAGCCATCCCCAGGTATCCAATCAACCACCTTATGTTCAACCGGTCTGGCGCTTTAGCGGCAACTACCAGGATGGCAGCCAGTTTGAAATTCTGGTGCAAGCAATCCCGGAACAATATCTTAAATAAGGTCCGATCGGGAAATTTGGAAGGATGGTTTCACCTAGACTGTAACGCGGCATTCATGCCGCAACCAAACGGCGATATCAATGTCTATAACATTTGCGCGTTCGATGCAAATGTTGCCCGGTAATACTATAGTAACGGGATTGATAAAGGCGAGGGCGGGTCTATTGACAAAAAGAAGGATTAACTCCCGT
>DYKV01000248.1 GCA_020722415.1 Anaerolinea sp. | reverse complement strand
TATGGCAGAAATTACCAAAATCAAGTTCTTCCTTAAGAGATCTCCGCTTTTTTTCCCATTCGGGTTATTTTTCATCATCCTCTGGGTTACCTATCTGACCGCCTGCTCCTCACCTCATCCGCCATTTGACAATCATGGAATTCAAACTATTAAAGTAGTCATAGATAATAACTATCCACCCTATTCCTTTTTAGATGTTAATGGTCATCCCCAAGGCATTTTGATCGATCGTTGGCATTTGTGGGAACAAAAAACTGGCATCCAGGTACAAATAACCACCATGGATTGGGGGCAAGCGTTACAGCGTATGGCAAACGGCGAATTCGATGTCATTGATACAATTTTTTTCAACGAAGAAAGAGCAAAGCTTTATGACTTCGGAAAGCCGTATGAAGATATTGATGTACCGGTCTATTTTCGAAGTAACATCAGTGGTATAGCTGACGCTGCCGATTTGCGTGGCTTTAGTATCGCAGTGAAAAGCGGCGATAATGCTATCTATTATCTTAAACAACACGGGGTTGATCAGCTCATTGAGTATCCTAGTTATGAAGCAATTGTGCAAGCAGCCAAAAACCGCCAAATTGCACTGTTCATGATTGACAAACCACCCGCAGAATATTTTCTGACAAAATATGATATTGCCAACCAATTCAAGTCATCTCCTCCATTGTATACTGGACAATTCCATCGCGCCGTTAAAAAAGGGAATACCACCTTGCTGGAAGTGGTGGAGAATGGATTTGATCTAATCTCAAAAAAAGAGTACAAGCAGATTGATAATAAATGGTTCGGAACACCACCTATCAGCCCGACATTGGCACGCATCATTCTCTTGGCCGGTCTTTCGATTGGCGTAGTTGTTTTGTTTCTCAGCCTTTGGAATGCTTCTTTACGCCTAAAAGTAAAAGAGCGGACCGCAGAGTTAAACGCTTTATTTTCAGCGCTGCCAGACGTGGTGATTGTGTTTGATCGGAATGGTCGCTATCTTAATATTCCCACCCCGAATCAAGATCTTCTGGTGGCGAATGTCCATGATTTACTCGGTAAGTCTGTGCAAGAAGTGTTGCCAGTGGATGTTGCCAATATTCATCTCAAAGCAATCCAACAATCCTTTACCCAAGAACAACCAGTAACGATTGAATACCCCCTTTCCATTAGAGGTGAAGAAATCTGGTTTTTAGGAGCTGTAAAAGCATTAGATGATAGACGAGCCATTTTAGTTGCCCGTGATCTCAGTGACCGCAAAAAGAAAGAAGAAGCATTAAGACAAAGTGAAGCGGAATTACGCCGGACAAACCGACTTCTGCGGACATTAAGTGAATGTAATCAAGTTCTCGTGCGCGCCGAAAGCGAAAATGAACTTACCCAAAGCATCTGCGAAATCCTAGTAAAAGACGGTGATTATCCTTTGGTTTGGATCGGATATATCAAAAAGGAAACTTTCCAAATTTACCCAGTTGCAGCAGCCGGAGTTCAAGATGGTTTAATTAAGTTTCTATCTGATTCTTTTTCAAAATTGATCCAAAAAGAATCAGCTGAAACATTACCCTTTTGTCAGGGAGAGGGTTTCTTTCTAGATTCATTCTCTAACCTTCCTTTGCCGGCTGAGTTTTCGCAAAGCGAAATAATGCAAAAGATTCGCTGTTATGCTGCCTTGCCCTTGAATGTCAATGATCCGGACTTGGGTTGTCTTTTCGTTTACAGTGAAAACGACTTGAAATCCTTAACTGGTGAAATTCGGTTTCTGTTAGAGCTGGCCGGAGATATAACGTTTGGCATCCGGGCTCACCGGCAACGAGAACAACAACGACGCACAGAAATGATGCTAGCTCTGGCAAACGAGAACTTGATTAAAGCCTATGAGGCAACAATTGAAGGGTGGGCGCGTGCTTTAGAATATCACGAACAAGAAACTGCCGGGCATAGCCGGCGAGTGGTGGAATTAATGCTGAAATTTGGCAAACGCCTTGGATTTAAGGATGATCAATTATTGCATCTACGTTATGGTGCCTTGTTACATGATATCGGGAAAATGGTCATACCGACCACTATCCTCAACAAACCCGGGCCTTTGGATAAGGACGAGTGGGAAATCATGCATCGCCATCCCATCATCGCATACGAATTACTCAAAGATATCGATTATTTGTTGCCCTCTCTAGACATCCCTTATTCCCATCATGAATGGTGGGATGGCAGTGGTTATCCAAACGGATTGAGCGGCGAGGAAATTCCATTAGCGGCACGCATGTTTGCTCTGGTTGATGTCTATGATGCCTTAATTTCTAACCGCCCCTATCGAAAAGCATTTAGCCAAACAGAAGCGATCCAATTGATTCTTTCTCTAAAAGGGAAACAATTCGACCCACAATTAACAGAAATTTTCCTCGAGTTAATTAACGACAATTAAACCGCTTGGGGTTTTCATATTTTTTTCATTGCCTTTCTGGCAGCAGCGATTGTTTTCTCCACTTCCTCTTCTCCATGAACGATGGAGAAAAAGCCCGCCTCAAATTGAGATGGAGCAAGATAGATTCCCTCTTCTAGCATCGCATGAAAATAACGGGCATAGCGCGTTATGTCGGCGACTTTGACACTCTGCCAATTACTGGGTCTTTGCGGACTAAAAAAGGTGGTAAACATCGTGCCCACACGGGTTTGTTGAATGGTCACACCTGCTCCTTTCGCTGCTGAAGCAATCTCAACTTCCAAATGAGACAAAAGGTCTTCCATTCGTTGCCAAAGGCTCCGGTTTTGGAGCAATTGCAGAGTTGCAATACCGGCACTCATTACCAATGGATTGCCCGATAATGTGCCGGCTTGATACATTGCGCCTAGCGGAGCAACCCATTCCATAATCTCACGCTTGCCGCCATACGCGCCAACTGGTAGACCGCCGCCAATAACTTTACCTAATGTAGTCAAGTCTGGGGTGATTTGATAAAGTGCTTGGGCGCCACCGGGGTGGACACGGAACCCACTCATTACCTCGTCAAAAATAAGCAAGGCGCCTTCCTGAGTAGTAACCTTCCTCAAGCCTTGCAAAAATTCCGGTTGTGGCGGCACAACCCCCATATTGCCAGCCACTGGTTCCACAATTACTGCGGCGATTTCCCCCTTAAAGCGCTTAAACACCTCATTTACCGAATCAAGGTCATTGTAAATTGCCACAATTGTATCCGCTGTAGTAGCAGCTGGCACGCCAGGTGAATCGGGCAAGCCTAATGTTGCCACCCCAGACCCGGCTTTAACCAGCAACATATCGGCGTGCCCATGATAGCAGCCTTCAAATTTTACAATTTTGGAACGCCCAGTATAGGCGCGGGCTAATCTCAAGGCGCTCATCGTAGCTTCAGTTCCAGAATTAACAAAGCGAATTAACTCAATGGATGGCACAAACTGCTGGATTAAACGAGCGAGTTCTATTTCGAGTTGGCAAGGAGCACCAAAGGAGGATCCCATTTGCGCTGTTCGTTGAATGGCTTCTACCACGGTTGGATGAGCGTGGCCCAATATCAATGGTCCCCATGAGAGAACATAATCAATATATTTATTTCCATCAACATCATATAGATAAGCGCCTTCACCCCGTTGAATGAAGAGGGGTTGCCCACCCACCGCTTTAAATGCCCTGACGGGGGAATCGACGCCTCCTGGTAATAAGGACTGCGCTTGCTTAAATAACTCTTGTGATTTTGTAATATTCATAACCATCTCCTCTAAAAATGCTCTGGCTCCTATGAGCCATTTTCATCCGCCAATGGTGAGCTTTAGC
>DYKV01000020.1 GCA_020722415.1 Anaerolinea sp. | reverse complement strand
GTCAGGATAAATTTTTACAAGTAAAACTATAGGAATATGCTATTCTTGCGGTCTTAAAATAAACTTTATCATTCTATTAAGGATAAACCTGACTCAACCAATCGAGGGGATCAACCTGATTACCATTTACCCAAATTTCCCAATGTAGATGGGGTCCTTCTACTCGACCGGTAGCACCAATTAATCCAATTAATTGACCTGGCTCAACATGATCTCCAACTTTCACCATGATTTCTTGCTGATGATAATAACCTGAATAAACTCCCCAGCCATGATCAATCATTGTGGCATTTCCCCGCACGGATAGCGGACCGGCAAAAACAACCACCCCGGCAGCTGGCGCATATATTTCAGTCCCCTCTTGACCAACGATATCCAATCCACCATGGAAATAAGAATATGTACTGCCATTATAGGATCGCCGGTTGCCAAATCGAGACGACCAACAATCATTGGTCGTCAAACAATAATCCTTTGAGAGAGGAGTGGGCATCTGGAAGGCTCCCTCCCAATATTTTTCTGGGGTTATAGTCTGCGCATAAGAAGCCCATAGCTGGTTTTCTGGTTCTGTGATTTTTGGATCAATGGTTTCCGGATCCACGGAGAGAGGATCATCATAAGGATAATCTACTTTTCCCACAATGACCATTTGGGAATAGTTGTAACTACTCCCGTCTGTAAATTGAATAGTTAGTTCCAATGGATAGATTCCCGGTTCTGCCATTGCATGAACGCCAAGCAAAGTTACCAATTGATCATTCCCGTTCTCAAAAAAATGTAGCGTGCGACCCATAAATGACCCAGATAATTTAATTCCTGCATCTACCTTGGCGATTATTTCGATCGTTTTCCCTTGGGGGAGAGGAGATGGTTGAATGCTCACCTCATTTATCGAATCGGGCAAGGCTAAGAGATTCTCTTTTTGATCTTGAATAGGCAGAAAGAGAAAACCTCCTGGCGCCAACCCAATGGTATTAGACAAGCTATTTTGGAGACTAATCAGCCAAGGATTGGTCTGATTTTGCATGGCAACTTCTAATAAAGTTTCGCCGGGATGAATCTGGATTCGTTTGTGCGGAGGCATATTTGCGTTATCCACGGGTAACACCAAATAACTCCCAACTACTAGTTCATGGGGGTTAACAATATGATTAAGCTGTGCCAACAATTCTTTTGATACTCCATAACGCCGACATAGGCTATCCAAATCTTCTCCGTAATTAATCGCAATCGTAGTTAATTTACCAGAATAACCGACAATGCCCGGAATTTTTAATTCGGCTCCCAAAACTAGCTGATTGGGATTTTGAATGTTATTGATAGCTTCTAATTCTTCTAAGGAAACTCTGAAACGCTGGGCAATATCCCAAAGGGAATCCCCGCTTTGAACAACGTATGTCGGAGCGCCGGCTGGCGGGGTCTGAGCCCGCGTGGATATAACAGGCAAGAAGAGTGCCACAATAAACAAGATAACAATGCATTTCTTAATTTGAACCATACGATCCACAATCCTTACTCCATGAATTGGAGTTTATCTCCGATTTTAAATTCAAGTAATCTTTCTGAAGCACATTCAATCACATAAATTGCTGGTCTTTTAGGGATATATGCTAATCCCCAAGGTTGAGCGTAACAGGTATCCACCACAGTCTTCTGATCATCAAGCCACAATACCCCTAAAGGGAAACCAACCCCGATCATGTGGATAGCACTTTGGGTCCGGCTTGCCCGCTTGAATTGGAATAATAAACCTTCCAAGGGCAATGGCGCTTTCGAGAACAGATAACCACGCCAGCGGGACAGAAAGGTGCTGCAAACCTTTAATCGCAGTGGTCTTGCCAATGTGCGGGTTTCATTATGAACTGTTACAATCTGATTGGTCATTAGGGGTTGGAGGAGGATGAATCCTGTTGGGAATTCAGCACCTTTTGAACGCTCTCTATTAATTCTTGCGGAGTGAATGGTTTAGAAAGATAATCGTTTACCTTTGCAATTTCAAGGCCCAAAATGCGGTCAATGTTTAACGCTCGAGCGGTTACAATAATGACCGGAACGTGCTGGGTTTCTCGATTCGCCTTTATTTGATGGTAAACATCCCAACCATCCATGCCGGGCATCATTAGATCGAGTAAGACTAAGTCTGGTTTCTGCTCGTTAATTTTGTTCAATCCCTCTTGACCATCCATGGCACCGATCACTTCAAACCCCTTGCGGCCTAAAATAATCCGCACCAGGTCAATCATCTCCGCTTCATCTTCAATATATACAATCCGAGCTGACATCGCTTACCATTTCCCTATCCGAAATGCGCCACAATTAGTTTACCACATCTAAGGATTTTTTTGTTGAAGAACTTCCCCTTGCGTCCCTTAACACGCTGGGCTATAATCCGCCTGATAAAAAAACTTTCGGAAAGGTGTAAGTATGATTGATGTAAATGATTTACGCAAAGGCGTAACCTTTGAATTAAATGGGACACTCTATAAAGTATTGGAGTACGAACATCACAAACCAGGGCGCGGCAATGCCACTATTCGAGTCAAAGCGCGTAATCTTAGGACCGGAACCACTCTAGAAAAAACCTTTACCTCAGGGGATCGTGTACAGGATGTACGCCTTGATTACCACAACGTTCAATATCTCTACACTGACGGTTCATTATTCCATTTTATGGATACCGAGACATTTGATCAACCAGCTATCCCAGCTGAAATTATTGGCGAATATGCTCCATTTTTAAAGGAGGGTTTGGAAGTCAAATTAACTTTTTACAATGGAGAACCAATAGATATTGAGCTTCCGGTTTCGGTAGATATGGTAGTTACCGAAGCAGAAATGGCAGTGCGCGGAGATACTGCCACTGGCGTAACGAAGAAAGTAACCACTGAAACTGGCTTACAAGTCCAAGTTCCTAGTTTCATCGAGGTTGGTGATGTGATTCGGGTTGACACCCGCACCGGTCAATATCTTACCCGCGCTTAACTATACCGATGAGAACACCAGCCGGCAAAGAGTGCCCATATTTTTACGGCGATTATTATCGCGGGCGGAAAGTGGAAGAATGCCGATTACTACAATCCACGACTCCTCCGTTACCCTGGAAAGCATCGTTATGCCAAACCTGCCCAGTTCCAGGTATCCGCCTTGACAATGCTTGCCCGGATATGGAATTAATCCCTTCCTTGGGGCGATCATTCCCCTCTTTTAGACAAGTGGTGCAAGTTCGCGCTTATTGTACAAGGGCAAATCAAGACGTCCGCGACCCTCATATTGGCTGCGGGTTATGTCACCCAATTGATTTCATCCAAAGCGGAGACAACAATGGCACCCACCCTGCTGATTGATCTTGATGATACACTTTTACAAAATAGCATGGATAAATTTGTGCCGGCTTATTTGCTGGCGCTTTCTCAACATCTTGCCACAGTAATCGCACCGGATCAACTTATCCAGCATCTCATGCGGGCAACCCAAATCATGATGAGCAACGACCGACCCGATAAGACCTTAAAAGAAACCTTTGATCAAGCATTCTATCCGGCAATAGGCGTAGCTGAACAACAGATTCACGTTCAAATCGAACAATTTTACCGGGATATTTTCCCCCAATTGCAGTATCTAACCCAACCAATGCCCGGTGTTGCAGAGTTTGTCAATGAAGCTATTAACCGCGGATATGATCTGGTCATTGCTACTAACCCTCTTTTCCCTCGTCAAGCCATTCTTCATCGGCTAAGTTGGGCTGGATTATCCAATCAGATCAGCTCCTTTCGATTTATCCCTTCTTATGAGACTTTACATTTTGCCAAGCCTAATCCGGCTTACTTTGCAGAATTAATGGCCCGAACTGGTTGGCTAGATCAACCAGCAGTGATGATTGGAGATGACTTGCAAAATGATATCTATCCAGCAAAAAAAGCTGGTTTATCTACTTATTGGGTAACAAAAGAAAACCCTAAAGAACTGCAAGATCGCGGAGAATTAAATCAGATCCTCAATTGGATTGACCAAACCGATCAGGAAAAATTGCAAATGGATTTTTCAACAGCCGAGGCAATTCTGGCCGTAATAAAATCCACACCCGCTGCCCTCCCCTATCTTTGTGATCAACTTAATCCAACCGAGTGGAACACCCGTTTTCAAGAGGGCCAATGGTCTCAAACCGAAATCCTTTGCCACCTGCGCGATGTCGAAATCGAGGTTAATTTACCGCGCATCAAAAAATCCATTGAAGAGGATAACCCTTTTATACCCGGGGTAGAAACCGATCAATGGGCAGAACAGCGGCAATATTCCTTACAATCCGGGCAAGCAGCGCTTACATCTTTTGTCCAATCCCGCATTGCATTGATTGAGCAGCTTGAATCAATGCAACCCGAGGATTGGCTCCGCCAAATCCGCCACGCAATATTCGGTCCTACCACATTACTGGAATTAGTCGGTTTCATCGCAGCTCATGATCGCATCCACATTCACCAAATCTACCAAAACCAATCCATCATAAATAAATCCACCAGCACATCTCATCAGAACCCTGCGCATCCAGATCTATATTTTGGTGTTTAACCAAACGAACAACCGCTTGGTTGGGAATCAATTTTAGAAGGAGAAACTCATGCGTAAGCGCGTAGTTGTTACCGGTTTGGGGTGTATCAGCCCAGTCGGAAATAATTTAACCGAATTGTGGAACTCAATCTCAAATGGCATATCCGGCATTGATACTATCACCCATTTTGACCCATCAGAATTTAAATCAAAAATTGCCGCAGAAGTAAAAGGGTTTGATCCCACAGTGTTATTTGGCAGCAAAGAAGCCCGCCGCATGGATCGTTATACCCAATTCGCACTAGCATCTGCCCGCCAAGCTGTTGAACATGCCCAATTAAAAATAGATGACCATAATCGCGACCAGATTGGGGTTGTTTTTGGAACAGGAATTGGTGGAATTAGCACTCTCTGTAACCAATTTGAGGTATTTCTAGAAAAAGGACCAAACCGGGTCAGCCCATTTTTGGTGCCAATGATGTTACCAGACTCCGCGTCTGGGATGGTAGCCATTGATCTGGGAGTACGCGGACCTAATATGGCAGTAGTAACCGCCTGTGCCACTGGGACAACTGCTGTTGGAGAAGCAGCAGAAATAATCCGCCGGGACCAAGCTGACATAATGTTAGCCGGAGGTAGTGAAGCCGCAATTATACCAGTTGCCATTGCCGGTATGAGCGTCATGACCGCCCTCTCAACCCACAATGATGAGCCCAAACGAGCATCCCGACCATTTGACCTTCACCGAGATGGCTTTGTCATGGGTGAGGGAAGCGCCGTCCTTGTTTTGGAAGATTTACAACACGCTCTCGATCGAGGTGTTCCTATACTCGCTGAGATCAGTGGTTATGGCAGCACCAACGACGCGTACCATATTTCCGCTCCAGCGGAAAACGGGATCGGGGCAGCAAAATGTATGGCGCAAGCTTTACAAAGGGCAAATTTATCCATTTATGACATTGATTATATAAATGCCCATGGTACTAGTACCCCGCTCAATGATAAAAGCGAAACGGCGGCGATAAAAACAGTTTTCGGTGATCATGCTTACCATATTCCTATTTCTTCCACTAAATCCATGACCGGGCATCTTTTAGGCGCCTCCGGTGCAGTGGAAGCGGTGATTTGTGTTTTAGCTCTACAAAATCAATTAATCCCCCCCACTATAAATTATGAGACACCAGACCCTCAATGCGATCTGGATTATGTACCTAACCAAGCCCGCCCAGCGCATCTAAAACATATAATGTCAAATTCATTTGGTTTTGGTGGACATAACGCGACCATAATTATCAGTCAATTTGAGGAGAAAACAGAATGAGCCCCTACGCTCATATTACCGGCTGGGGGATGGCGGTTCCCGAGAACGTTCTTACAAACTTCGAGCTCGAGAAGATTGTCGCAACTAGCGATGAATGGATCATATCCCACTCTGGAATTCGGGAACGCCGCATAGCTCAAGATGGACAGACTTGTTCCTCCTTAGCGTCAGAAGCCGCACTAAAAGCTCTTGAATTGGCAAACGTTTACCCAACGGATGTTGACCTGATCATTGTCGCTACATCTTCTCCAGACCAAATTTTCCCCGCAACAGCTTGTTCGGTCCAAGATGCCATTGGGGCAAAAAACGCCGGAGCATTTGATCTTTCCGCCGCTTGTACAGGATTCATCTATGCGCTCGATATGGCGAGTAATGCCATACGGAGCGGATCGATCAAAACCGCTTTGGTGATTGGTTCAGAAACCCTCTCCCGTTTTGTTAACTGGCAGGATCGGAATACCTGTATTTTATTTGGTGATGGTGCTGGGGCTTTTGTTCTCCAAGCTAGCCAAGAACCCGGCGGCTTTCTTGGAAGTGTCTTGCGCTCTGATGGTTCCGGGGCTGATTTACTCACCCTTCCCGCTGGAGGAAGTAAACAACCTGCCAGCCCTACGACGGTTAAAAACGGGAGTCATTATATTCAAATGAAGGGTCGTGAAGTATTCCGTTTCGCGACAAGGGTGATGGCGCAATCTACAACAGAAGTTGTTCAAAAAGCCAATTTGAATTTGCAAGATATCCAATTAATTGTTCCTCATCAAGCCAACCAACGGATTATCGAGACCGCAGCCAAGAGCCTCAATTTCCCCTTAGAAAGAATCATGATCAACATCGATCGTTATGGGAATACATCAACTGCTTCCATCCCTATTGCAGTTTGCGAAGCGGTTCAAAATGGGAAAATTAATCAAGGGGATAGAATCGTATTCGTCGCCTTTGGGGCTGGTTTAACCTATGGAGCAGCATTAGTACAATGGAGTGGCCCTCTCCCCGTAAAACGAAAAGTCCATCCAGCCCGTTACCGTTGGTTTGCTCGCTTGCGCTCACTAACCTTGCGTTGGTGGCGAAGGATCGAAGGGTGGATCTGGGGCAAGCATGCTTGATCTGAGTTGTTTTTCCGCTCCTCCTTCGTTAGAGAGATATTAGAATTCACCGTAACCAACTCCAAATATTACCCAACTTGGCATCTGATTGGTATAATGTATAATTGAAAGTTGGATTGGATATGTATTTGGAGGTTTAAGTGAATTCGACTCGCAATCGTTCTTCTTTGGTTTATATCCTGCTGTTTTTGGCAATCATTATCCTAGTGGTATACCAGTTTCAACAAAGCCCAACAACACAGGATGTAATTCCGATTAACAAAGTTGCCAACGACATTCAAAGTGGTCAGGTAGAGCGAATAATCGAAGATAATGACCGGGTACGGATCATCTATACAGATGGGAGTGAACGATATTCGAATAAAGAACCGGAAACCACTTTAATAGAGCAATTAAAAGCATTTGGAGTTTCAACAGAACAATTAACCGCTAACAATATCAAATTTGAAGTCAAACCCCCTTCACCATGGGTAGGATTAGCCACAATCTTGGGTTATGTTTTGCCATTTTTATTCCTAGCTGGCGTATTCTGGTTTGTGTTCCGTCAGGCACAGGGGAGCAATAACGCTGCCATGTCATTTGGAAAATCGCGGGCACGGATGTTCACTGGCGATCAACCTAAAGTCACTTTTCAGGATGTCGCCGGTGTAGAAGAGGCAAAAGAAGAATTACAAGAAGTGGTTGAATTCCTGCGTGAACCAGAAAAATTTATTTCCCTCGGCGCTCGTATTCCAAAGGGCGTACTATTGGTAGGGCCTCCGGGAACAGGAAAAACCTTGCTCGCAAAAGCAGTTAGTGGAGAAGCGGGTGTACCGTTCTTCTCTATCTCTGGCTCGGAGTTTGTCGAGATGTTCGTTGGCGTTGGTGCAAGCCGGGTGCGGGATTTGTTCGATCAAGCCAAACGGCATTCACCATGCATTGTGTTTGTTGATGAAATTGACGCAGTCGGACGGCAGCGGGGCGCTGGATTAGGCGGCAGCCATGATGAACGGGAACAAACTCTCAACCAGATGTTGGTTGAAATGGATGGCTTCGATACCGATACCAACGTGATCATTGTCGCCGCAACCAACCGTCCCGATATTCTCGATCCAGCATTGTTGCGGCCTGGGCGGTTTGATCGGCGGGTTATCCTCGATCGGCCAGATATGCGCGGCCGAGAAGCTATCTTGAAAGTTCACGTCCGTGGGAAACCCCTCGCACCAGATGTGGATTTGGGGGTTATTGCTCGTTCCACTCCGGGTTTTGTCGGCGCCGATCTCGAAAACCTAGTCAACGAAAGCGCCATTTTAGCCGCCCGCCGGAATAAGAAAGTGATCGGTCAGGCAGAGTTAGAGGAAGCTATCGAACGGGTAATCGCCGGACCAGAACGAAAAAGCCGTTTGATCAGCGCCGAAGAAAAGCGAATTGTTGCTTATCATGAAGCTGGTCATGCCGTTGTGATGAACGCATTACCCGAGGCAGACCCCGTCCACAAGGTTTCGATAATCGCCCGGGGAATGGCTGGTGGGTTTACAATGGCTTTGCCAGAAGAAGACCGCACTTTAATGCCACGCAAGAAAATCATCGCAGACATGGTAGGGTTATTAGGCGGCCGGGCTGCAGAAGAAATTGTTTTTGACGACATTACCACCGGCGCTTCTAATGACTTGGAACGCGTTACCAAAATGGCTCGGGCGATGGTTACCCGGCTTGGGATGAGCGAAGAGCTCGGGCCTCTCGTTTATGGACAAAAAGAAGAACTCATTTTCCTTGGGCGCGAAATCTCCGAACAACGCGATTATTCCGAAGCAGTAGCTGAAAAAATTGACGCGGAAGTGCGGAAATTAGTCAACCAAGCTTACGAGAAAGCCAAATCTATCCTCATTCAATATCGGGATAAATTGGACAAGATTGCTCAAAGACTGCTCGAAGTTGAAACGATCAGCCGTGAGGAATTTGAGAGCATCTTCCCTTCCCCATTTGGGAAAAATGGTGGAACCCCCATGCCGGTCGAGAACAACGGTCAAACCCTTGGACAATCTGCCTGAAACAGCACTCGGTCTGCCCGATTCCTGATTAATATCTCCGCAGATAACGTTGAAATTTTCGCATCGTTTAGCAAGATTTACGTTACTGCGGAGAACTTTTTATCAAAGACTTCAAAACCATCTTATCACCTCACTCGCCAATGGAGAGTTTCGACTGTTTCGAAAATAAAATTTGCCTTGTGACTGGATCCGGCCGTGGAATTGGACGGGCGATTGCGCTTGAGTTTGCCCGCCGCGGTGCGGATGTGGTTTTAAATTACTTTCGCAACCACAAGAGCGCCCAAGAGACAGTGGATGAAATTCAAGCTCTCGGTCGCAAAGCCTTGTTGGTTAAAGCAAATGTAGGCGATTTAAAAGAAATAGATTCCTTATTTACCCGAATTGAAGATGAATTTGGGCGGCTTGACTTTTTCATCAACAATGCTGCCTCTGGTTATAATCGCCCGGTGATGCAACAGCGTCCCAAAGGATGGGATTGGACGATGAACATCAACGCTCGGGCTTTCTTATTCGCTTCCCAAAAAGCAGTACCATTAATGCAAAAATCAGGGGGTGGTGCAATTGTTGCGATTTCCAGTCCAGGGGTAAGCCGGGTTTTACCAGACTACGCAGTAGTCGGCGCCAGCAAAGCTGCGCTCGAAGTGCTGGTCCGTTACCTTGCTGTTGAGCTGGCTTCTTATAATATCGTTGTGAATGGTGTTTCTCCTGGGGTGGTAGAAACTGAGGCTTTACAACACTTTAATGAGATGCACTCCGATCGTGAATTAATTGCCAAGACCATTGCCCTGACCCCAGCCGGTCGCCTGGTGACACCCCACGATGTGGCAAATCTAGTTGCTTTTCTTTGTACTTCCCAAGCTAGTATGATCCGAGGGCAAATCATCACAATAGATGGAGGTGCAACCCTCCCTGGTAAACTATGGGATTTCAGCGACCATAACGGCCCATGATCTCCCCTTGACCAAGGATGTGTCCCTGCATCGCCTTTTCCACATCAGTTTTCTTTACACCACCCTTGAGTGAAAGCAATGTATCTAAGGCAAAGAGCTTAAAATAATAACGATGATTGCTGCCGCGCGGTGGACATGGACCGCCGTAACCCATTCGTCGGAAATCATTCATCCCTTCAACGCCAACTCCTTTAGCCCCTTCTATGAGCTCATTAATTGAAGCAGGGATATTAAAAAGCACCCAATGGATAAATGTACCCATTGGCGCATCGGGGTCTTCCATAAACAAGACAAGGCTCTTCGTATTGTCAGGCAATTCTCTCCAAGAAAGTTGGGGGGATGTATCTGCACCATCACAGGTATATTGTTTAGGGATAACACCATTCTGGGTAAATGAAGTACTGGATAATTGAATAGACATAGACACCTCGCTTGGTTTTTCAGGCGAAATCGGCCGAGAACATCCATAGGTCATCAATAGCCCAATTATTAGGATGGGATATAAAATAGTTTTATTGATCCGAGAGAATTCATGCATATCTTCAGCTAATTTATATCATTATACTCCGATCAATATTGTGCGCGCTGGAGCACCGTCACTACCTTGAAGCTTTAAAGGCAAGCAATATAACATATATCGCCCTTGGTCAACATCGTAAAGGTTCAAGCCCTCAATAATTATCACACCAGCTTTGAGCAATATTTCATGAGTGGCTTTGCTTTCTTTATATGGGGCAACGGAGAGATAATCCACGCCTATCAATCGTACACCACGCTGAACGAGATAATCTGCGCCATCGGCAGTTAATGCGGCAAAATCTTTCTGAAAAGCGGAGACATTTTTTGCCCAAAACTCACTATTGTTGGTTTTTATTAATATCCGTCTTGTGCGGGGTGGGATTTCAACTTTTCTAAGAACCTCAGCCGTGATCAGTTTAACGTCTGGCAAGTGCAGTACATACACTCGGCCGGTCAATATTTTCAAGGATAATTGATCTGCCCCTTTTCCATCGGGGAGAAAGTGATAAGGGGCATCTACATGGGTGCCAGTGTGCACGCCCATTTCTAACCGCGAGGTATTGGTATTATCTCCGTTTTCTAGCTTATGAATGCGTTCGCGGATATATGGTGGATCTCCCGGCCAGATAGGGATATCCTTTGACAATGTAATGGTTACATCATAAATTTTCATCCGAGCCTCCTTCGTACCTGATTCTAGTATAGTCGAGAGACAATCAGATTGCAAACATTTTGGAAGTATTTTTTATCAATCAAGTACAAGTATTTTGGATAGCTCAGATCCCGGAAGTTAGCTTTTGCTACTTGGCGTAATATTTCCGAATGCTATATTTGGAAATTGCTTTTTCATTTATCGTGATCCCTAATCCCACACCACTTGGAACGTCAATCGTACTATCCGCATTGAGGATAAATCGTTCATTGGTGATATCTTCATCATAATAGCGATCGGTTGCTGAGATGTCTCCAGGTAACGTAAAACCGGGTAAACTAGCTAAAGCTAAATTAGATGCCCGACCGACCCCAGTTTCTAACATTCCACCACACCAAACCGGAACAGATTGCTGGTAACAATAGTCGTGGATTTTCTTCCCTTCTGATAATCCACCAACCCTTCCAGCTTTAATATTAATAACTCGACAGGATTGCATCTCCAACGCTTGGCGGGCATGTTGTAACGAGAGGATACTTTCATCCAAGCAAATTGGTGTACGTAACATTTTTTGCAATTTATGATGATCCCATAAATCCTCTTCATCTAATGGTTGTTCTATCAATAATAAGTTTAGCTCATCTAAAGGGATTAATCTTTGGGCATCTTTTAAGGTATAAGCAGAATTGGCATCCACTTGTAACCGGATAAGCGGAAAAGCGGAACGCACGGCTTTTGCATCCTCAATATCGCGTCCGGGCTTTATTTTTATTTTAATTCGTTGATAGCCGTCTTCTAAATATTTTTCAACGGTCTTCACTAGGGTCGTCGGGTCTTTTTGTATACCTACCGAAACCCCTACCTCCACTCGTTCTTTTGTACCATTTAATAAATTTTTTAGGGATTGATTGTTTTGCTTACCATATATATCCCATAAAGCCATTTCTAGGGCGGCTTTTGCCATCCGATGACCCCGAACATTGGCGACACATTCTTGAAAATCGGCAGGGTGTGAAAAATCCATCCCGATCACTTTCGGAAAAATAAATTCTTGCAAGATATACCAAGAAGTTCCAGCTGTTTCACTGGAATAACCAGGATCGTAATCAGCCGCGCATTCACCAAATCCCTCGATGCCATCGGCATAAACCCGAAGGAAAAGGCAATCACGGGTCACACTACGCCCAAAAGATGTCTCAAAAGCGGATTTCAAAGGCATACGCAAATGGTGAATCTCTATTTGTTCAATTTTCATAATGTTGCTTCTCCATGGCTCAATACATATAGACTACGGGCATAATTACCTTTGAGAAAGACAAAATCGGTCACAAGATAACCCAAATGAAACAGCCCGACAAAAATCTCTCTGGTATGATAACGCCACTCTAATGCCAAGCTTAAGTCTTTCGCCTTCAGAGCCAAAAAGTCTGCCGGGATCTCAACTAACACTAAAGCTGGCAATTCACCCATTTTTCCTTCTGCAGCCTCGAAATCGAATTGTAGCCGAGTGGGATAAGACAAACCATCTAGGCGTAACCCGCTAGGGTTAATTATCTCCGCCCCGGCTGCTAAATAATGTGCTAAATCCAATTTCTGACGCGCCTGTCTGCTCAATCGGCGATTAACCCGCTTTGAATTTACCCACCAATCTACTTCAAAACGATCGGTGGGAATACTTGTATTCATCTCATCCCTTAACTCTCCATAATAATTGACATAATAGGTATTACACACTGCTCCTAATTTGGAGATATTCAGTTGTGCATTGCGGCTTAATAGCGGATCATACGTCCAAGTGATCCGTTCAACACCTTGTTTTCGCACCATTTGCCATTGGGCTCTTTTCAGTAAATATCCTAAACCTTGATTGCGGTGATCAGGATGGACGCCTAACATGTGAGAATAATGGGATAAGCTCGGTCCGTTCGGCGTTTCGGCAATTGCAGGCATTCCATATACAAAACCAACTAGTTCATCCTCGCCATGAAATGCGCCAATACAAATGGCACCATGGCGAACACTGGAAATAAGTATATGGCTTGGAACCACCTCTGTTTCATTTCCAGACCAAACTACTCTCTGTAAGTTTTCCACCTTAACAAAATCTTCCACTTCGCTGAGATAGCGTAATTGATATCTAGAATCACTCATGGGTTACGTGCCCTAAGATAGGTTTTCCAAAAAGACTGTCGCCAATTAGTCTTCTCCAAATAGTCTATCCTTTGGGAGAAACGGCTCGGCAAGAGATGAAAAACGCGCGGCAAAGTATCAATTGGACAGGTGTGATTGGTTGCTAAGTAATCTAACCAAAAAACCGAGACCGGTGTCTTTGGCAAAGTTGTTTCCAGAAAAACAGTCAATGCTCGTAAAAACGGTGGTGAAATATAGATAAATCTTTTTCGGATGTGAATTATTTCCATGATAGATTGGACAATCTGTTCAAATGGCAGCAATTCTGCTCCGCCTATCTCATAGGTTCGATTTATAGTGTCAGCATCATCTAAAGACCAAGTCATGATTCGGGTCAGATCTTCCACCCAAAGCGGTTGGAGGATGGTTTTTCCATCTCCTGGAATGAGAAATATAAATGGAATAGCAGCTAACAAAAAAGCAATCCCACTCGTTAAATAATCCCCCTCTCCAAATAATATTCCGGAACGAAAAATAGTATAGGCTACACCACTTTCGCGGATTGCATCTTCGCCCAATGCCTTGGCTTTGCTAATGGGAAAAGCAGAATATCGTTCTGCTCCTAAATGGCTGACAAAAAATAGGCGGTTTATTTTTAGTTCTCTCGCTAGTTCTGCAACTAAGCGGGTGCCTTTAATATCTACATTCATCAAATCAGCGTATGCGCCATGCCGTTCTGCTCCAGCCAGATGATATACCACCTCCATCCCATTCATTGCAGAACGCAGCCCCCGCCGATCGCTGATGCTGCTTACAGCTATTTCTACCGGAACTCCTTTCGGTACGTTCGGTGAAGTTTTGGATGGACGTACAAGCAAACGCACTTCATGCCCTGCCTCGACCAATCTGCGCACCAAGGATCTACCAACAAATCCCGTACCACCTGTGACAAAGACTTTCATTGCTTTCCGATCTATTCGGAAATTTTACCGCGTTTTTGGAGCGTCTTGAAGCCTCCCTGCTAAAGCCTGAAGAGCCAACCAATAAGAACGCCAGCCAAATCCGACAATTTTTCCAGCACACACTGCGGAAATGGTCGAATGATGACGGAACTCTTCCCGAGCATATACATTGGAGAGATGGACCTCGATAACCGGAATGGCAATAGCACTTATGGTGTCTCTTAATGCAATGGATGTATGAGTATAACCACCTGGGTTGAAAATAACCCCTGCTGCCCAGGTTGCGGCTTCTTGTAATATATCAATTAAAATGCCTTCTGAATTAGATTGACGCGAGCGAACATCCAGCCCAAGTTTTTTCCCCTCTTCAACGAGCATTTGATCAATCTCCGTGAGAGTCATTTTGCCATAAATTTCAGGCTCACGCCATCCAAGCAGATTGAGATTCGGTCCATGCAAAACGAGAATTTCTATCATTTTCTTTCCTTCTAAAGCTGACATTCATGAATTAACGACCGAATCAATGCGACATTCTCAACCGCAATACCGGTTTTCACTTCACCAATTCGAATCGGTAATGCAAACCGAATTGTACCCTCTTTTTTCTTTTTATCCGTTTGCATCGCTTGGATGAGGGACTCAGCTGAAAAACTGGTTGGGATTTTTACTGGTAACCCCAAATTCTCCAGCATTAATTTAATTTGCTCCGTCAAACCGGGATTAGCCAACTGTAATTCCTCCGCCAGACGAGTTTCAGCAACCATCCCCATGGATACACACATTCCATGTAGCAGCGTATAATCAGAAAGACATTCAATGGCATGGCCAATTGTATGCCCAAAATTCAATACTGCTCTTCGCCCTTTTTCATACGGATCTGCTTGGATTGTTTTAATCTTAACCGCCATGGCTCGTTTAACCACTTCATCGAGCTGTTGGAGCACTTGATCTAGCCCTTGCAAACATATTTCAGCTAAATCTGCATCGCCTATCACCGCGCTTTTTACCACCTCCGCTAAACCAGCCCGCAATTCTTGATCAGGCAATGTCCGCAATGTTTGGGGATCTACTAATACGAATCGGGGCGAGTGAAAAGCACCCACTAAATTCTTGCCTATTGGTAAATTAACCCCGGTCTTTCCACCAATGCTTGCATCTGCCATAGCCAGCAAGGTTGTTGGGAGGACTATCCAAGGTATTCCTCGCATGAAGGTTGCGCTGGAAAATCCCCCAATATCGCTAACCACACCACCTCCCAAGGCAACCAGCGTACTAGAACGGTCAAGCCCCTGCTCTACCATATTTGTCCAAATCGCCTGTATTGTCTCGATGGTTTTTGTCTGTTCTCCGGGCGGCAGGATCATTTTAGAAACCTTATAACCATAATCATTCAATTGGTCTTCTAGCGAGGCTAAGTAATGATGAGCAACGTTTTCATCGGTTAACACAAATAAATTGCCTCGAAATCCTTTTTGAGAAAGAATTTCACCGATCCGTGAGAAACCATTTCGCACCACCCTTACTTCGTAAGGTAAGCCCATTCCTTCCACCAAAAAAAGACCAGCCAGAGTTTGAATTTCCCAGGCTATATCGGCAATTGTTTTCTGGTCAGTTGAAATTTGATATGGAAAAGATGCATAATGCTCCTTTCGCTTTTGGAGTAGTTGTTCTAATTTGTTCAACTGATCCTCGGCTAGTAAGGGGCGTTGGGTTTCATCCCGGCTGAGGCGTTTCTTTAAGGTTTTCATCTCTGCCTGCAAACAAAAGATCATCCCGTTGTTTTCCACAAACCGCCGATTCTCTTCATCCAATAATGCCCCTCCCCCGAGGGCAACTATCTGATTGTAGGCACAGGTCACTCTCTCTAAGGCTGCTTTTTCAATTCTCCTAAAACCGGTTTCACCTTCGCGCTCAAAGATCTCTGGAATTGATTTACCAGCTATTGTCTCAATGAGCGTATCTAAATCCACATACCCAAAGCCAGTATGTTGGGCTAAAAAACGACCAACGGTGGATTTTCCAGAAGCAGGCGGTCCATAGAGATAAAGGTTCATGCTTGCCAAAAAGTATGTTCCTTTCCATCTAAATAAAGTTCATTTAATCGGGGTTTCGGTAATTTTTCATAACGTTGTTGCATCTCTTTTATCGAATCCCCACCGATTTTTTCAATTAATGCATCCGCAATGACATAAGCTACCATACTCTCCACAATAGGCACAGCACGCGGAACTGGGCAGAAATCGGAACGCTCATATTTGGTCTCTGTTTGCTCTCCAGTAGCTAAATTAACCGACGGTTGCGGGGTTAGTGTGGTTGCTATCGGTTTCATCGCTGCCCGAACGAGAATCGGTTCTCCAGTGCTGATTCCCCCTTCAATACCTCCACTATGCATCGTCCGCCGCACAAGTCTCTCTTCCTCCAAATAGATGACGTCTTGCGCCTGTGTACCTGGGTAACGTACGTTCTGAAATGCATCGCCAATTTCCACGCCCTTTATTGCTTGAATGCTCAATATCGCTGCACCTAACCGAGCATCTAACCGTCTATCCCATTGGACATGCGAACCTAAGCCAGCTGGAGGATTGAAAACCACTACTTCAATTATCCCCCCTAAAGTATTTTTTTCATCCATTACTTTCCGAATGCGTTCTTCCATCTTTTTTGCGCTTTGTGCCTCTGGACAGTGGACTGTTGAATTTTCAGCTAATTTAGAGCGCTCCTCCAATGGAATGGTTGTCAGGTCCGCTGTAATGTCACCAATAGCACAAACATAACCATTCACCCGGATTCCAAATTCCGCTAAGAAAAGTTTGCACACCGCACCCATTGCAACCCGAGCTGCCGTTTCGCGAGCCGAAGCTCTTTCTAAAGCCGGCCGTAAATCGGAATAACCATATTTAATTGTCGCAGATAAATCTGCATGTCCTGGTCGAGGGATTGTCATCGGGGGAATAGGTTTATCCTTCCATTTCTCATGATCTTTATTTTCAATCAGCAAGGCTAATGGAGATCCAATCGTTTTGCCTTCCATCACCCCGCTGAGCACCTTCACCTCATCCTGTTCGATCTTCATTCGTCCCCCTGCCCCATATCCGCTTTGACGTCTTTCAAGCTCATGATTGATCATATCTACAGGGATGCTTAAACCGGCTGGTAATCCCTCTAGGATCACAACCAGTGCAGGACCGTGGGATTCACCGGCAGTGAGGAAACGGAGGCTCATTGTTTTCCCATCCAAATCTGAAGGCGCTGCATAGCTTCCCGAATGATTTCTTCATCGGCACACACACAAATCCGCACATATCCCTCCCCATATTTCCCAAAAACTGTTCCAGGCGTCAGGCTGACCTGAATATCATCTAACAATGCCTGGCAAAATGTTTCGCTGGTCCATCCGGCTGGAATGGGCGACCATACATACAAGCTAGCTTTAGGAGTATTAGGATACAAACCTATATCATTTAATGCCTTGATGATTTGGTCACGTCTTCGTTGGTAGATCTGATTCCGTTCTTCCAGCCAGCTTTGATCAGCGGTCATGGCAACCACTGCAGCATCTAAGATCGGTTTAAAATGACTAGAATCTAGTTGCGTTTTGAGGGTATACAAGTTTTTCAGAAGGGCGGGATTCCCAACCGCTACGCCTACCCGCCAGCCTGCCATATTATGGGATTTCGATAATGTATTAAATTCGATGCATACATCTTTGGCATCATCAGCCTGAAGAATAGACGGAGATTGGTAACCATCATAAGTTACTTGTGAATAGGCCGCATCGTGACAAAGGATAATCTGGTTTTGGCGGGCAAAATTCACCGCTTGCTGAAAGAAGGATTTGCTTGCTACTGCTGCGGTAGGATTATTTGGGTAATTAAGCCACATGATCTTCGCTCTTTCCGCTACCTCTCGCGGAATGGCATTTAGGTCTGGCAAATAACCCCGCTCAGCCGATAAAGGCATAAAATAAGGTTGCCCACCAGCGAACCTGGCTGCTGATTCATAAGTTAAATAACCAGGATTAGGGATCAGGACCACATCTCCCGGATTGACAAATGCTTGGGTTAGGTGGAATATTCCTTCTTTTGATCCGAGCAAAGGCACGATGTCTTGATCAGGATCTAAATCTACTTGATATCTCTGCTGATACATCCTAGACCAGGCTTCTAACAATGCTTTGCTGCCTCGGTGTGGTTGATAACCATGTACATCGGCGCGTTGTACAGACTGCCAAAGCGCTTCCAAGATATGCCGGGCAGGCGGCATATCAGGGGAGCCAATATCTAGCCGAATTACCTTTTTGCCGGCGGCTTTTAATGTGGAAATGTGCGATTCTAATCCAGCAAAATATTGTGTTTGTAAGGTTTGTAAGCGGTCGGATGGGGTTAACTTCATCTGGCACCTTCGGTTAGTAATGTATAAAGATTGGACAAGGGACGACTAAGGGTTAATCCAGTCCAAATCTCAAATGACCGAGCTGCCTGTTCGAGGAGCATACCCATCCCGTTCAATCCCTGTAATCCATATTGTTTTGCTTCGAATAGGAAATCTGTTTCAGGGGGATTATATACCAAATCATACACACGTACTTCCTTATTGATTAGCACCCCCGGTGGGAAAATTCGCCTTGATGCCTTCCCAAGCATTCCAATTGGCGTACAATTTACAATTAATTTTAGCTGATTACTTAATTCTGTAAGAATGGTTTGAAATTGTAACAAGTCGAAAACTCTGATCTGAGGAGAGGGTATCGAGCTATATTTTTGAATTCTCTCCGATAAGTTTTCTGCCAGTTGTTGGGCTTGAGCAATCCGACGGGCAGCAACATTGACCTGCCAACCATTCTGGATTAATCCCACAGCCACAGCCCGTGCCGCACCACCCGCGCCAATAATTAACCCACTTCCACTTGATTTTAAATCAACTAATCGCTGGACATCGGTTAAAAATCCACCTACATCTGTATTCTCTCCCAGCAATTTCCCGTTGGAACGGTAAACGGTGTTCACTGCTCCAACAAGCCGGGCATCGCCACTTAATCCATCCAAATATGGGAGAAGGCTTTGTTTATATGGAATTGTCACATTGATTCCATCCAATTCACCGGTTTTCAACTTCTGAATGATTTGCCGAAATTTCCAATCTTTTTGATCATCATCAGGAATTGGGATCAATTGATAATCCCCTTGCAATCCATGCATTTTTAGAAATTCTCCATGGATCAAAGGTGAAATGCTATGATTTAATGGGTATCCAATCAGCCCAAAGTGATAAACCACGTCATTACTCCATACAAATAATCTCTGCTCCGAGAGAACGCATGAGGGGGATAAACTCTGGCAAAGATTCCTGGACAACTTCCGCACCACGCACCCGGATTGGATTCTCCGCCGCTAATCCCGCTACCATAAATGCCATTGCGAGGCGATGGTCGCCATGCGCATCTACATCCCCACCGCGGACTCGCCTTTGCCCCCTGATGCGAAAACCATCATTAAGTTCCGTCACATCCACACCAACATTAGACAATTCTTGGCAAAGCATAGCGATCCGATCACTTTCTTTGTAGCGTAATTCTTCTGCTTGGGTGACAACCGTTTCTCCTTCTGCAAATGCCGCAGCGATACCTAAAATTGGAAACTCGTCAATCATTCTGACCACCACATCACCATTTACATCGGTGGCTTGTAAGGAACTGGAATTGACGATCAAATCTCCCATTGTTTCGCCACTTTGTTCGGTAATATTTTCGGTAGCAATTATGCCGTTCATTTTTTGGAGTACTTCAAGTAAACCGGCCCGGGTTGGATTTAACCCTATGTTGTTGATGATGATTTCAGATCCAGGCGTAATCAAACCAGCAACGATAAAAAATGCTGCCGAGGAAATATCACTTGGTAAGTGCATCGAGATTGGCTTTAATGGTCTTTTCAACGGGGCAACTTGCACACGAAATTTTTTCGTTCCATTTCCTTCGATTACATCACTCATAATTTGCGCACCCATTCCCGATAACATCCTCTCGGTGTGATCCCGCGAAGGTCCTGGCTCAATAAAAGTGGAGGGACGGTCAGCGGTTAATGCGCTTAAGATTAAACAAGTCTTTACTTGTGCGCTAGCAACAGGAAGTTCATACTCAATTCCTCTAATTCTAGACTTGGTGGGTTGCAGAGTCAATGGCGCATGACCTTCTGTGGAATGAATATTTATTCCCATCTTTTGCATCGGCTCAACAATACGATCCATCGGGCGCCTCCGTAAACCTTCGCTGCCATCCAAAATACCGGCGCAATGGTTAGCCGCCATTGCCCCAGCAAGCAGCCGAATTGTCGTAGCAGAATTTCCACAGTCTATAACCCGCTCTGCATCTCGCCAACTCCCCATACCTTTGCCATGAACGACCAAAGTTTTTCCCGCCAATTCCCATTTCACCTCAAATTGATCCATTGCGTTTAACATTGGTTGGGTAACTCCGGCGAGGAGGAAGTTTTCAATTTTGCTTGTTCCCTCAGCCATAGCAGCCAATAATAAAGCCCGATGAGAGAGTGATTTATCACCCGCTAATGAGATCGAACCTCGTAAACCGCTTGTTGGATAGACAATACAATCCATTATCTACCTCATTGTTTCCAATTTCAGCATTGTTTTTATCTTTAAAGATGCTTGATTTAACTGTTCAATTAGAGCTGCATCTTGACCAGACTCTAATAGATTTCGCAACAATCGCCATTCATTTTCTACTTTTGTCATGGCTTGGATAATTTGTTCCCGATTGGTCTGGAGAACATCAGCCATCATGGAGGTCGGGGTTGCTGCCAATCGGGCAGTGCTCCGAAACCCGCTACCAATGAGCATTGAGCTTTCGAGGGGGGTTCCTAAAGTTAATGCACTCGCTAGCAAATAAGGCAGATGCGATACTGCCGCCACCCAACGGTCATGAGTCTCTGCATCCAACCAAATAGATTTCCCTCCCACAGATTGAACTAGCTGACTAACAAGGCTTTTTGCCCGCTCACTGGTTCGTTCTAGCGGGATTAATGCAAAAGGTGCAGAATGATAAATTGCAGCGTCTGCATTTTGAATTCCTAATACCTCTTTCCCACACATTGGATGACCACCGATTGGATCAAATCGTTCATCTATTTTAGACATCGTTTTGATTATCTCCTGCTTGGTTGACCCAATGTCCATAACCACTGCCGGGGTCGCGATCCATGTATCTAGCTGGTTTAAAATTTCGATGATCTTGCCGACTGGTACCGCTAGGATAATCAAATCAGATTGTGGCACTTCGTGCCAATCAGCAAAAGCCGCATCAACAAATTGGTTTCGCAGTGCAATTTCGCGTACGCTTCCATCTAATTCAAACCCATAAATATTTTTACATTTTCCCTTTAGCCCTAACGCCAGAGACCCCCCCATTAAACCTAACCCAACAATAAGAACGCGTGAATCCGATAGGAGCGTGGGAAAGTGTGATTTCATTTCACAAAGACTGCTTTCTTCGCAAACAGATCCCTGCCAACCGCTTCGGCAATAGCTCGAATTTGGCTGACTAATTCGGCAAAACGTTCGGGTTTCAATGATTGCCCCCCGTCCGATTTTGCTTCCGCAGGATTCGGGTGAACTTCAATGATTAAACCATCTGCACCAGCTGCAATTGCTGCCCGAGCAACAGCAGTAACATATTCCCAATTCCCAGTACTATGACTGGGGTCGAGAATAACCGGGAGGTGGGTTGCATTTTTCAACACCGGAATGGCATTAATATCAGTAGTGTTGCGCGTGGCGGTTTCGAAGGTACGTATGCCTCTCTCGCATAAAATTACCCGCCGATTGTCGTGGGATAATACATATTCTGCAGCCATCAGCAATTCCTCGATGGTTGCCATCATGCCCCGTTTGATTAGCACCGGATGCTGGCTCTCTCCTGCGGCATGTAACAAGGCATAATTTTGCATATTTCTAGCGCCAATTTGCAAAACATCCGCATATTTCACCACCAACTTCACTTGCTCGATGGACATTACTTCAGTGACGATTGGCATTCCGGTCAACTCACGGGCTTCTGCTAGAATTTCCAAGCCCTCTTCACCCAATCCCTGGAAAGAATATGGAGATGTGCGTGGTTTATAAGCTCCACCGCGGAGAGCATGTGCGCCAGCTTCTTTGACTGCATAAGCCGTTTCGATCATTTGACTGCGACTCTCCACCGAACAAGGACCGGCGATCAAAACAATTGAACTAGTCCCAATCGTCACCCCATCTAGATTGAATACGGTATCCTCTTTTTGGAATTCACGCGATGCCAGTTTATACGGCCGGGTGATCGGAACAATACGATCTACACCGGGCATATATAAGAATTGATCTTTTTGTACCGGACGACCATCGCCGATCGCTCCAATAATACAGCGTTCTTCTCCTTGCGATAAGTGAGCTTTCATTCCACATTCCTCCACACGTTTGACCACACTATTGATTTGATCCTCCGATGCATCCGCATGCATGATGATTAACATAATTACTGCTCCTTCCTTTTATCCTTGTTTATAAAATGTAGTACTTGCCCATTCTGGCCTTAATCCAGCCGCCTCTCGTAAATACACATGATTGATCTGATCAGGGGATAAATTCGTGTTCCAATGGATTAGGACTCGAATACATTTTTTTAAACTATTCACTACTGGAATTTCTTGTGCGCATAAAAGTGGAACTTCAGTCCAACCCAACTGTCGAGCAGCTTTGGCTGGAAATTCGCTTTTTAGGTCTTCGGTTGTCGTAAAGATGCAACTGGCAACATCCTTTGGATCAAGGCTTGGATTAGCTTTCTGGATCTCTTGGAGTAATTCCTGAGTCGCCAATAAAATTGATTCTACGCTATCTTCATTAACAACAGTTGCTCCGCGCACTCCTCTCACTGCCATTATGCCACTCCATAATAAAAAAAATCCTGCGAAGCCGTTGGCATCGCAGGTAAAGATTTCCTAAAATATCAATCCGCTTAAGCACCGCCAACGGCGACCGATTCTTGGCTCCAATAAAAATAAAAATAGCGGTAATAAGCGGTTAATTTATCTGTCATAATAAACTCACTGTATTTTATTCTACTAATGGATATATTGCTTGTCAAGAGATAAAAGTTCTGTCTGAAGTTGAAAACTCTACAAGGTTTTCAACGGTTTTTTGTTGATTTTGGCTAAGATTTCCGCAAAGAGGCGTTTATAATAAAAACGATTAGTAATTACTCAGGTATTGTTGGTTCTAGCGAAAGCGAGAAA
>DYKV01000247.1 GCA_020722415.1 Anaerolinea sp. | reverse complement strand
GGATTATTCGATCGGGGGAGTTTACCGCAAATTGACGGCACTTTGGAGTTGGGGCACTTGCAAAATCCGGTTGAAATAATGCGCGATCACTGGGGAATTCCGCATATTTATGCTGAATCTTCGCATGATTTATTTTTTGCTCAAGGATTTGTTCATGCCCAGGAACGTTTATTCCAGATGGAACTTAACCGGCGTACAGCTCAGGGTACATTAAGCGAGGTTTTTGGAGAATTGGCTCTCGACACCGATCGAGCAGTGCGGACATTTGGTTTCAACCGTTTAGGCAACATTGATTGGGATAACGCCTCTGAAGAGATGAAAGAAGCCCTCCTTGCTTACTCTGAAGGAGTTAACGCTTATATCGAAAAGGCTGGTGCTAGACTGCCAGTGGAATTTAAGCTACTTGGGCTCAAACCACAACCTTGGCAGCCTCAAGATAGCACTGCTTTTGCCCGGGTGATGATGTGGCAGCTATCACACGCTTGGCATGGGGAGATCGTCCGCTACCAAATTCAGCAAAAAGTGGGCAAAGCCCAAGCGGACGAGTTAGAAATTCATTATCCGCAGAGCAGCCCGACCACTCTACCGAAAGGGGTTGAATTCAATGTTCGCCTTGATGATGGGAAATTGATTGCGGAACAGGGTCCGTTTTTATTGCGTGGTCAGGGGAGCAATTCCTGGGTGGTCTCTAAAGACAAATCCGCCGATGGGCATACCTATTTATATAATGACATGCATCTGGCGCTTTCTATACCTGGTTTATGGTTTCAAGTTCATCTACACGGGGGAGGATATCAGGTAACGGGTGTATCTCTCCCTGGAGTGCCAGGCGTTTTGGTGGGGCATAATCAGCGAATTGCGTGGGGTATGACCTTAGCGTTTACTGATTGCGAAGATTTGTATTTAGAGAAAATGGATAGTCCAGCCGCAACGAAGTATCTGTTTCGTGATGAATGGCTTTCATCAGAAATTATTGAAGAGGTAATTGCGATCAAAGGGAAACCACAACCTCATCGTGAAAAAGTCATCATCACCCGTCACGGTCCGATAATCTCCGATGTGGTTGGACAACCCAACATTCGCATCGCCGTCTGTTCGATGGCATTACGCCCCAGCCCTTCTCTAACTGGTTGGCTGAATTTAAATAGGGCAGGTAATTGGGATGAATTTGTCTTGGCGATGAAACAAATCGAAGCACCGCAGTTGAGTGTCAGTTATGCGGATGTGGAAGGTAATATTGGTTATTGGATGACTGGACGAGTCCCAATCCGAGCCAAGGGCGATGGCAGGACACCCGCCCCAGGCTGGGATGGTGAATACGAGTGGGTGAGTGAAATCCCATTCGAGGAGATGCCGCATGCCTTCAACCCACAACAAGGGTTTATTGTGCATACCAATAATAAGATTGTCGGAGATAACTACCCATATTATTTAGGTGAGGTTTGGATGAATGGCTCCCGGGCTCGGCGGATTGAACAAGTGTTGCAAGGGAAAGAAAAGATCAGCCGAGCCGAGATGTGTCGCCTTCATACAGATTACACGACTTTACCGGGTAAAGAACTGGCGGATAAATTGCAAACGCTAACCTTTCATGATCCAAAGGCGCAGCAAGCCCAGAAATTACTCGCCGGTTGGGACGGGGAACTAAGCGCAGAAAGTGTGGCTGGCTGTGTGTATGAAGTTGCTCGTCAAGCTTTGGCTAGAAATCTATTAATACCAGCTCTAGGAAATGATCTGACTGAGCAATATTTGGGTAAAGCCTTTAGCCCAGTATTAATGACCCTGCATGAATTTTTTGGCCATGATATTAGCTTGATTCTGCGGATGTTGAGCCAACCACAAAATTGGTGGGTGGAACAGGCAGGGGGATTGCAGGTATGGGTTGAGAAAAGCCTTTCAGAAGCAGTTGCCTGGTTGGAGAGTAACCTTGGTACTCAACCAAGTGGATGGCAATGGGGAAAAATTCACGGCGCAGTGTTCCCTCATCCATTAGGACTTCAAAAACCGTTAAATTTAGCTTTCAACCGAGGACCATATCCAATTGGCGGCGACGCAGATACACCTTGTCAGACCGCGTATCTGCCACACCAACCCTATCATAACAACGCCTGGGCGCCATCTTTCCGCCAGGTAGTAGATTTAGCTGATTTAACTCAATCGGTGACCATCGCACCCCCGGGACAGAGTGGGCACATTGGGAGTGAGCATTATGATGATTTGATTGAGCCATGGCTGAGAGGAGATTATCACCCCCAATTATGGACACGTGAGCAAATTGAGCAGAATACCCAGGGAAGATTGATATTGCGTTAGGCAAAACCATTAGATCGGTCGAACGTCTAGAGGGTTAATTTAATAAAGACCTGACTTCTCTGGGTGTCAGGTATAGATACTTGGTTTAGCGGATTGCGATCATTCGCCTAAAGAGATGGCAATCGCATCGTAATATGTTCCGGCGCCAAAGCCATCGAACAAAACGTGGTCGCCGGGCTTCAACTGAGGTAACCACCGCAAAAAGGCAATCATGTTGGAGGCGGCGCTGACATTCCCAAAATCATGGATTAACCATGGCATTGGAAAATGAATATTCGCGCTGGAAAGATGCTTTTCTTTTAGTTTGTTGATCTTATAATTGGCGTGGTGAATAATAGCTACTGCAATGTCCTTCCCAGCGGAACCTTTCTGCTCCATTAGCTGGCGGTAGGAATGATATACTTCGTTCACGATTTGTACACCATTACGGATGAATAATTTTACCATTCCCATCATCCCGGCCATTACAACGTTATCATTCCCTTGCGGCTCATGCATTAATCCAGCCACACGAATATGATTTGGGCCTTCTTCGTTTATTTCGAGCATGGAAGTCCGTGAGTGCGGATAGGTCATGCGGACTTGTAAAACACCTTCCTCGTCATAGACTTCCTTGTTACTGCCAGTTATATATTTCATCGTCAATCCAGGGATGATTCCAATAATACCGGCACCATTTCCGAAAAGTTGTAAGGCGTTAATGTCTTTTGAAAATTGAAGAAAGCGGCTTAAGCCTTCTATCCCGCCTACCAGCACCTTTTTCCCAAAAAGTTTTTTGGCGATATTGGGAATGGATGCTGGAGATAACTGAGGATCAAGGGCAAGGTGGAGACCTCCAACCGATCCGTCGCAGGCTTTGTGAACGCTCACTTTCAAAGCACTTTCAGAGATTTTGGCGCGCTGGCAGATTCGCTCCACATAATCCGGAGTGACGGGGGCGCTCATTCCAATTAGAACGCCATCAATTTCCTCCGGATTCCAATCATTTGCTCGACAAGCCTCTTGCAATAAACGCGCCCCCACATTTATCTCCAGCTCAACCTGATCTGTCTCATTTAAGGGAGGGGAAAGATGCCGGCTGGTAAAACCGAGTTCGTCTAACTCTCCTACTTCACTGGCATCCAGCGCTTTTCCAAGTTTTTCGGAAAGTCTTTCTTTGAGGGTTGGATTGTCGACACTTTCCCCCCAGGCACCATAGACACCAGCAATACCAACTGCTGGATTCTGTATTTTTTCAAAGCCAAACGGCACACCTTCACCAATTGGGATGGTTTCTACTTTTGTTCCAGGACGATGGTAAAAATCCACCATTCGATCGGTTTGTTCGCTGCTCATGCTCTTCCTCCAAAAATGATTGTTGCCTTGTCAATTTCGCCAAAAAATTCTCATAAACCAGACAATGAAAAACTTACTATCCAATATTTATTTTCAGGAGTTTTATCTCGCGATTTCTCTCTAGGACTTTTTGTCCAACAGATCTCCAAA
>DYKV01000246.1 GCA_020722415.1 Anaerolinea sp. | reverse complement strand
AAGCTCCAAAGTGGAGAGATTGCCCCTATTGAATACGAGGATATAGAAGAGTCAGAAAAGGAACTTGCTGAAATTGATGCACAAGTTAAGGAACACGGTGAGCATGGTATAGATTTAGACAAACTAGATGATGCTGATTTATTGGGGACTAGGGACAGAATACTCGCTCAAATTGCCAGAGCCATGGACAATCCCATAGGCTTTAGTGCGTATTACAAACTTGTTACTGGCTACGACATCCCCCCTCACGTTTATAAATGGGTGGAAGCAATGTATATGGCGCACGAGCAAAAGAAGGGGTTAATAATAAAAGCATTCAGGTCATCCACTAAAACAACTGCTATGACAATATTATTTAATTCATGGCTTATTGGTAGACACCCAGAGTTATCAACATTGATTATTCAAGCTAGTGATGCAAACGCAAAAGACAACTGCAAATCTATTGCAAATATTATTGCACATAATGAGGGTTTCAAGGAAGTGTTTCCAAATGTTGTGCCTGATGAAGATAGGGGATGGAGTGCTAGTGGGTATAATGTGAAACGCAATGATATGCCCTATGATAAATGGGTAAAAATGCGGATTATGGAGAAGGATTCTGCATTATTAGGATTAGGCTACACGAGCGACGAAATCGTAGGCAGACATCCAACCCGCATTCTTGACCTAGACGACATAAATGACGAAAAGAACACAATATCGCGTAAGCAATTGAGCGAAACACTGAAGATTATTCAAGACAATATCATCCCAATTTATACGCCAGAAACATGGGGAATGTTGATTATCGGCACTCCTTGGGTGGAGAATGACGTGCTTGGATATTTAGCTGGCACAGGTGAATTCATCGTTATGGAATATCCCGTTTACGTTCCAGTAGATGAACCACCAAATGGATATGATGTTGTGGAATTGTGGGGACAAACCGTGAAACTAGCTTGGCCGGAGAGATTTGGTGTCGAGAGACTTCAGTCAATCAGAAATTTGGAAGGTGAAGTTGGGTTTAGTCGGCAATATTTATTGCAATTAAAGGTGGCTGGCAAATCCATTTTCAAATATACAACATATCCAAATGAGTCATTAAGATACAATTGGCCGATGGTCGGCGGCGTAGACTACGCGGGTGTAGGCAATCCTTATGTAAATTTAGCCGATAGGAATGACTTTTTCGCCTTGTGTTACCTAGCAAAGTTGCCAGAAGGCGGAGCAGTAGTCGTAGATGGCGTACTAGAACGATGTACACAAGCAGAATCAGAGGATTATGTATTGAGGGCACAAGAGATATATCCTAATTGGATTCATAGCGTTATTGACTCGGATGGGAAAGGCGAAGAATTCGTCCAATTGCTTCGTCGCCATCCCCATTTGAAGGTAATCCCCTATAAATCAGGCGGTAAGTCTAAAAAGGATAGATTTATCAAAAATTTATCCCCCTGGTTAGAAAATGGCATGATTCGAATATCCGATGGCGAAAGCCCATATCTGGCGGAATTGAGGCGTGAATTAGATACATATCCTTTTTGTGACCATGATGATGCCATCGAAGCCCTTTATCTAGCCGCTATTGGCGCACCAGACGTACTAATTATAGAGCGCGAGCCTGGCGAGGATGCTATTGTTGATAAACGCAGCCCCCGCAAAAGCCTATTCTCTAGATTAGGCAGAATGGTTTCAAGATGAATTGCATTTGGGTATTGCGCGTCATAAATTATTGTGATATAATATGAGATAAGGAATTGCGTATGAAAAGTGAAAATGAGATTATAGCAATTGCGAATGAATTAATCAATCGTGACAGACAACGTAATCTAGACTTCGAAGCATACCACAAAATGTATCATTCCGAGTGGACAATGCCCCCCGAACTCGCCGAAAAAGAATGGATACTCAAGATTGTCAATACCGAACCAGCTAGTAAGATAAATGCCGCTACAAGGGCGATGGCTAGGCTAGAACCGAAAATATCCGTTACCCCACTATACGAGAACGAAAGCAGCAAGGAATGGGCTAATCGGCTTGAATACATATTGAAATGGAATTTGAATATGGCGAATAGACGCAGGTCGGCCACCATTTGGTGGGATTACGCCTTTTCGGCTGTTATGTATGATATGATTTCCGCCCAAGTGGTTGACCTTGATTATATGATAAAAGAATATAATATATTCGGTGGTGATACAAGCAGATTGACTGCGGCTAGGAAAAAGGGCAGATTCCTTGTTAACGTCTATAATCCCAAGAATGTTCATGCGGTTAATTCTGATATTATGGAGGAAGGCGTATTGCTTGTCCAAGAGAAAAAAGTCATTGACGTTATCAATGAGTTTGGTAAGGAACTCACAAAGGATTTGCAGAAACTAGTAAGTTCAGAACAGGAATTATACGGCACAGTTGTCCTATATGATTATTGGGATTATGACCAAAGATTTGTCTGGGCTCAACCAGGCTCATTTAGCGGCATGGCGTCAAATAGAATAACCATCATTCCCCCAACAAAACCCAAATATCCATTCTCTTCTTGGGTAATAGCCGCAGGTTCTACCAGCATTGAAGAAAAAGAAGAATTGAAATACAAGCCATTGTTATTTACCATCCTCAAGGCTACCCAATGGGAATTGTCCAATATTGTAGATTCTATGATTACTAGCAAGTCCATTGCTACGGCGGGTGTGCCAATCTTGAAGGAAGAGGGCACATCTGGCAGAAGCGCAGATATAAATTACGACGACCCAATGACACCTGTGCAAGTGCCCGCTGGAGACCAGTTGAATGTGATGACCCCTCCCCCATTAGACGTGAGAATGTTGGAGTTAAGGCAGGAAATAGCCGCAAAAATGTCTACCTCACTGCCTGAAGTGTTAACCACATTAGAACCAGCTCAAAGCGAACCTTACGCTTCTTATGCTCTGCGCCTTACCACAGCTATTGGGGCGCTAGCGCCCTGGATAAAGATAACCGAGAATGCGCTCGCTGATACATGCTTGGCTATGGTGAATTGGGCTCACTATACGAAGGAAGGTTTGTATGCTTATGGCAACGCAAGGGATAACGCTGGCAAACAATATTATATCGCTTGGAACGAAATAGACCCAGAGCAAGTTTATATTGACGTTAGTATGACTACCGACGCTCCAACGGATAGGATTGGTAACATAAATGCCGCCGCGATTGCGGTCAATAGCCTAGGAATGAGCCAAGAGACAGCCCTAGAGCAAATCGGTATATTCAACCCACAACAAGAAATGCGCAGGCGTTTCTTCGAGAAATTGATGAATCATGTAATTGAATTGCGCTTGAAGAAGCACGAAACTAGGGAAATGGCTAAAGTACAGCTAGAGATAGAACAGCAGCGAATGGAGATGCAATCTGAATTGCAAAATCAAAGCCAATATCCTAATATTAATGAACAAGAGCCCCAATATATGCCTCCTGAATCAGTATCGTATGACATTGGGAGCGCAACTGGCAACGAAGCCATAGAAAGACAAAATCTGTTGAGCATGCAAAATCCCCAAGGGATACCAGGCATAGAGGGGCAGGGATTTAATCCTGCCGCTGGTGGTGTACCGCCAGCTTTGGTTATGCCTGGCGCAACCCGTGAGTATCAGCAGACAACTGGCACTAATCCAGAGAAAGGAATTGGGTTATGATAGACGCTCATGCAATTGCCGAAATGGAGGTGGAGGCTAGCTTTACAGTTGACGAATTGATTGAGGAATTCATCAATATGCTAAAGAACGATTATCCTAATGAGGATATTGATTGGTTATTTAATGATGAGGATATGCTAGAGAATGGAGTGTGAATTATG
>DYKV01000245.1 GCA_020722415.1 Anaerolinea sp. | reverse complement strand
AAAGCCAGCACATAAGGAAATTGTTCCGATATAGACCAATGTGCATGTGCTTTCCTTCATTAAAGTAATAGACAACCCTATAAAGTTTTGATGGAAAATGCTTAAAGCACCGCTAACCTTGAAAAGTAGACTATGAAGGCAATTAGAAGTTGTTTTGGTTGTATTGTTTTCCTGATAATCTATTTGTATTTATTCGTGGTTTTCCTATCAACTTCTTCTATGCGCATGTCTTTGGGTTATGCGTGGTTGTTTCGTTCCCGTTTCTTCAGGTTATTCGCGGTCAATCCTTCCTTTTTATTCGCAGTTCTTTATGATAGACTCCTATAGAAATCCGAACCCACAATAGGAGCAAATGATGACCCACACAGTCCTCGCCCTAGTTCCCCATCCTGATGATGCGGAGTTTTTTGCTGGCGGTTTCCTCGCCAAATTAGCAAAACAAGGCGCTTCAGTTACCGAAGTCATTGCCACAGATGGCTGCCGTGGTTCCTACGACTTAGACATCGCCAGCCTGATCCAAGTTCGTTCCATAGAAGCTCATAATGCAGCCAAAGTACTTGGCGCTAACCCTCCCATACTGCTTGGTTACCACGATTTTGAACTCGACCGCCTTCCCGCAGGAGAATTACGTCAGAAATTCATCTATTGGATTCGCAAAATTCAACCCGATATTATCATAACAGAAGACCCTTATGGACTTTATGAACCACATCCCGATCATCGAGCTGTGGCTTGGGCAGCTTACGAAGCTATTCATTTCGCCGAGTTACCGCTTATTCACCCAGAACATCTCCAAGAAGGCTTGCAACCCTATTTTGTTGCCGAAAAATATTATTATTCCCAGAGTGTAGAACCCCACCATAAAATCATTGATATTAGTGAGACAATTGACACCAAACTAGCCGCTTTAGCCGAACATAAAAGTCAAATAACCTTTTTAACGAAAGGGATTTTCCAGCAAGCTCGTCAAGCCGGCCTTAATCTAGAAGCAATCCTCGGCGAAGCAGCCGCTGATCCTTTGCTCGCCTTCCAATTATCAATGAAAATGCAGGCGGCAGAAATCGGGCGCCAAGCTGGTTTTGAATATGGCGAATCATTCCGTTACGAACGTTATCATGCTGCCATTGAGACCCAACTCGCATTACTGGGTAACCCCAAACCATAAACTTCGTTTTTTTCGATTAGCACAACTTTGCGGAGGAATTTATCATGAAAATTGCCATCATCGGAGCTGGCGGGCTGCGTACGCCGTTGATCATCCAGAGCATTGCCATCCGTCAAAATCAATTGCATCTAGATGAGCTCGCCTTAATGGACATCCAAGAAAACAATCTAGAGATCATACAAGCGCTCGTGTCACCGTTTAATAATCAAATCTCCTTCCAAATGACATGGACCACCGATGCCCGTCAAGCGCTTCAAAACGCCGATTTTGTGATCACCACCTTTCGAGTTGGCGGTATGGAGAGCCGGGTTATTGACGAGCGGGTTCCCTTAAATTTGGGGTTATTGGGTCAAGAAACCACCGGTGCGGGCGGTTTTGCCATGGCAATGCGCACTATACCGGTCTTGTTGCAATACATCCAAACGATGAAAGACGGATGCCCTAACGCTTGGCTGATCAATTTCGCTAACCCGTCCGGTTTATTAACCGAAGCCATTTATCAAGTGGCTGGCTGGCAGCGAGCGGTTGGCATTTGTGATGCACCTTCCACCATCCAACGAATTGCATCAGCCATTTTGCAAGTCCCAAACGAAACAGTATTCCTTGATTACTTTGGTTTAAATCATCTTGGGTGGGTTAAGAGCATCGTTCACAATGGAATCGACTACCTTCCCCAATTCCTTGAGATGATTAGCCGGGCGGGCGGGATCAGTGAACTTCCTTTCGACATAGATTTATTAGATTGGCTCAGGATGATCCCGAATGAGTACCTGTATTATTATTATTACTCACGCCAGGCAGTGAACAATATTCTCGCCCAAGGTGAAACGCGGGGCGAATGGCTCACCCGCGTTAACCAGCAGCTATTTGCAGAATTGCATCAATTAAAACAAAAAAATGATATCTCCACAATGGTCAACCGTTACCAGGAATATATAAATTTGCGCGGGCAAACCTATCTGAGTAAAGAAACCGCCAAAGAACATAGCCTGACTCAACTTGAACCACAAATGGCTGATGCCCTCTCTCACAGCGGTTATGCCGGTGTGGCTCTTGATTTAATCGAATCGTTGATTGGGAATACCTCACGGGTGATGACACTCAACATACCTAACCAAAGCGCCATCCCCAAAATGAATGAAAAAGATGTGGTTGAGATACCTGCGTTAGTGCAGAAAAATCAGATCATTCCTTTAGCGGTCGGGGATATCCCCACCCATTGTTCTAGTTTAATGCAGCGGGTGAAAGAATATGAGCGGTTGACAATCGCGGCTGTTGTAGAAGGCTCCCGGAAAAAAGCAGTCTTGGCTCTAACGATGCATCCATTAATCAATGATTATGCCCTTGCGAACATTATACTTGAACAGTATCAGCAAAAACATGGCGATTATTTTCCGCATTTACAATAATGGGAACATTAAAAATGGCAAATCGGTATGACATTATCGTCGTCGGTGATTATTGCCTGGACTTAATTTTCAGCGGATTGCCGAACTTTCTCGAATTAGGGAAAGAGGTGGTAGCCCGCGATTTCGCAATGGTTGGCGGTGGATCTTACAACACTGCTGTAGCGCTTCACCGTTTAAGTGTGAAAGTGGGCTGGGCAGCTGATTTTGGCACCGATCTCTTCAGCCAATTAGTATTAGAAATGGCAAAGCAAGATGGTTTAGATGAGGCTCTCTTCGTTCATCACAACATGCCTTTGCGTCGGGTTACTGCCTCTGCCTCTTTATCCACAGAGCGAGCCTTTATGGCTTATTACGATGATGGTCCGGCTATTCCCGCTGCAATTAAAGCATTAACCAGCGCATCAGCAAAATATCTCTATATTCCTGCATTATATACTGGACCGGCTTTAGACATAGGCTTACCCTTGGTTCGAGCTAAGCGGATGAAAATAGTGATGGATGGAAATTCGTACGATGACGCAGTTCTGAGCGATCCCAAAGTGCGCAAAGTGTTAAAAAATTGCACCGTTTTTATGCCAAATCGAGCCGAAGCCTGCCGGATAACCGGCTTTGATGATCTCGAACAAGCCATGCTCAAGTTAGCCGAGCTGGTTCCGCTCGTCGTAGTGAAAGATGGTGTAAACGGCGCCTATGCCTGCCAGCAAGATAAAATTATCCATGCGGATAGCATTCCTGTTAAACCAATAGACACCACTGGCGCGGGTGATTGTTTCAACGCTGGTTTTTTGAAAGCCTATTTGAACGGCAAATCTTTGGAAGAATGTTTACGCTGGGGAAATATCGTTGGCGGCTTATCCACACTCGGCTATGGCGGCTCTGGAAAGGTTATCACCGAACAGGATGTCCAAGCCTATCTGTAGCCGTCCTAAGAAATTTGTCGTCGAGAGAATGCTCATCCGTCTGCAAATCAAGATAAATCATAAACTAGTTATTCCGAGAACAGCAGCCTGGACGCACCAACTCAAACAAGCTACCCCATACGCAATATTGCCATCTGAGATCGTTTCACTTGGCTGGAAGCCTAATTGTTTTTCCTCTTCCATCGCTAAGGATTCCCCGCCTTGGACGTGACCAGCGCTGCCCAAATATACTTAATTTTTAGCAATTTTCGTAACTGCTCAGCCATGTCAATTTTGATTGAATTCAAATGCCTGTTCTGTCATTTCGAAGGAGCGTCAGCGATTGAGAAATCTA
>DYKV01000244.1 GCA_020722415.1 Anaerolinea sp. | reverse complement strand
AGTACCGCCAGTTGACCTCCGCCCGCTTGCAACCCCGCGCCGGCGTCCGCAGCGTGCGCTCCATCAGCTCGCGCATATAATACCGCATCGCAAACTCCATCATCCGCGAGACTGACATGCCCGAGTGAATTGCCCGCTCCCAGAGCACGGAGTAGAGCACTTTATCTACGTAGAACGACACCTGCACATAGCGAATTTTTTTCTTCTTGTATTGCACGTTCTTTCGCCGCAGAGTCGCGGACTTGAGGCCCTTGCCGCGCCAAGCCTGCAGATAGAGCATGATCAGGTGGCTCAGGATATCGGACTGCGACATAATAACGCCGTTGCGCGCCAGGATGATCTGGGCGGCGAGCAGCCGCCGCTTGCATCTTGGCGTGAGGGTTATCGAGGTATTTCTGCGCTCGGATTGTCGAATGAATTGCATACTATTATAATGTGTTTGCCGGAGCGATTTTTTCGCTATTCTGGAATTTTTTTTGAAAAATTGCAAAAAAAGTGAAATTTTAGCCGGACGGTGAACGAGAGCACAGAAATTTATCAAGAATTTAATAAAAAAAATTTTGTCACTGTTCACTTTTCAAGCAAGAGTTTAGCCCGATGGCAAAATTTATACAGCAATGCAAACGGAAGGATTTCAAAGTAGTAATTAGATAACCTCTGTACGGCGACCCAAGCTGTAGGCAAAAGTCCACGGAGGGACTTTTTCAGATGAAAGCAAAATACAAGCGAAAAAAGTTTTGTCACTGAAGCATTGGCTTTAGGGCGATTAGGGTATAAAGAGCAAATCAAAACAGATGAACGGAGAAAATTTAATGTCGCAATAAGTTTTCTTTTGCGAGAATTTACATTCTATTGTTGCTACAGTTTACAGGGAAGGGACAAAGAGCAAAAGAACGGCAGACCGTTGTAACGATACGCGACCCGCAGGGTCTGCAAGCAAAATCTGCACGAAGTGCACCCCCTTCATTGTCAGATATTTCTCTGGGTTGCATAAAGCGAAATTCTTCTGTAGTTGACAAACTTTACGCCGCTTCGCGGCCAAAGCTTCAGGAACACGTAGATTTTAGCGGAATAGAAAAGGCCTTAAAAAAAGCCCCCTTCAGGATATCCGAAGGGGGCGAAACTCACTTAGACTTAGAGCCAGAGTTGCCAGATTTATTTCCCTGGTTGGGATTCATCTGTTTGCCTCGATTGCCCTGCGCCTTATCGAAAGTTTTATTGGTACCAGTGGTCCCTTTATTGGGATTCTTGATGTCAGCGTTATGGTTAGCCATAATTTTCTCCTTAAGATACAAAATTTTCAGCCCCAAAGCATTGCTGCAAAGAGGCAAATAGTTGAACCTTTTGTCAAGGAGGGCGTCTATGTACATATTATGATAAAGAATCTGTTGTCAAACAAAAAAAGTTCAATCAAAACAATTCTGGCGGCCCTGGCAGGAGTGTTGGGTGCAGTCGTCGCGGGAGTACTTTTGCAGCGAAAACTATCCCAAATGGGTATTAAGCCGGAAACGCAGGCTGCGCTTATAGAGTACAAAATTCCGGAAAAGCTGCTCCCCATTCTACTTAAAATAGATCAGCAGAATACGGTGCTCAATAAATTAAAAGAAATGGAAAGTATGATTCATTCTGGTCAAGAAGTTCTAATATTTGGAGCTCTTCTCTATGCGTTTTCTCTGTTCGAAAGAACGGTACTCATTCTTGGAGAAAAGCGTGGAGTATCTGTTCTCAAAAAGGAAGGGAAGAATAAAGGTAAAAATAAATCCGTCTTAACGATCCTGAAAAGTCTTGCCAAAATAGATCCTTTATTTCAAAATTTGCAGGCTATCATATGGATACAGTTAAACGTGCGCAATAATCTGGTTCACGGCTCCTTTGAAAATATTGATACGAAGAATATAAAGCCAACTTTTACTATTATAAAAGAATTTGTAGAGGCGCATGCTTCTGTTTTAGAACCCCAAGCCGCCTGATTAAACAAACAGCTTTTCCCGGAATATTTCGCGGTCGCGCCCCTCTGGCAAAAGCCCCGTGCCTGCTTCCATAAAGCGACTGATTTCGCGACTGTTAGAAGCAGGCGCTAAAATAGTCGTAACAGCAGGATGGGATAAAATATATTTTAGGTGAGCCTGCGCTGTGCTGCGGACAGAATAGCGCTGAAAAAAAGAATCTCTGGCTATCTGTTCGTCCAGAGAAACAGGAACCTTTTCGCCCATAAATGGATCCGCAACAAAAACGCCGACATTGTCCTTGCGTGCCCGGATCAATACTTTCTCGATAGATTCTTCAGAATATATATGATACGGAATTTCCACATACGATATGCGAAAGCTTTTCCAGATTTCAGGCAGCTCAGAAACGGTGGCCTCGGTGGCGGCTATACCGGCGTGGCGTATTTTTTTGCTTCTATACAGCTTCTCGAGAGAATGAATCGCGTTTCCAACCGGAGCGTCTGCCACCAGGGTAACATATTCAATCTGTTGCCGCCCCATTTGCGCCATCATGATTTCTGTCTGGTTAGCGGCATCGAGCGTAAGGCTGGCCTGTATTCTAAGCCCCGTTTTAGAAATTCTGTTTCCGCTCAACTGAGAAAACACAGAGGGAAAAGCAACGCCTTGTTCTGTGGGCAGCAGCAGTTCTCCGCCGAGATTTGCAAAGGCAATCATCATGAGATCTGTCTCTTCAAATTTGGACCAGTCTCCATCGAACGCGGTGCCAGCCCCCAGTGAAATCCCTGGCAGCATTTCTCCCGTTGCTGGCAGGGCACGGTAAATTAGCTTGAGCTTTTCTGCCGCAAAAAGCGGGTGCAGCAGTGGGAGAGCAAACATGAGTCCCCTCGATAAAAACTCTAGTCTCGTGAGCATGGTTCAGTATCGGCATTTTTTGATTTGCCACCATGCAATAATCCCATTGGCTTGTTCATGCGCGTATTGTATCTTCACGGATTTGTCTCTTCTCCCGCTGGTGGCAAGGCCAGTTATTTTTCCGAACGCTTTTCTCAGGAAGGCATAGACTTTCGCGCACCGGATCTCAACGGACCGGATTTTTCAAAATCGACAGCGGAGACAATGATTCGCCAAACCCAAATGGAAATGGCAGGTGCTGATTCTGTTGCTTTGGTTGGTTCTTCCATGGGTGGCTTTATTGCTCTGCGCGTTGCGGCATTGAATCCATCCGTAAAAAAATTAATTCTGCTTGCCCCCGCCTTTGAAATGGGAACCAGGATGGAGCGCGAAATGGGCCAGGCTGCCGATCTCTGGAAGCAGCGGGGGAGCCATTCTTTTTTTCATTACGCGACCGGCCGCGAGGAAAATCTTCATTATGCATTTCTCCAGAGTTTACAAGCGGAGGAGGCAAAGCCTTTGCGCGACCTTCCCGTTTTGATTTTGCACGGGATTCGCGATACTGTTGTTCCCTGGGAGTTGAGTTTTCGTTATTTGTCTACCAATCCCCATGCTGAGCTTGTTCTTTTGGACAGCGACCACCAGTTGACCGACAAAAAGGACGTATTGTATCGTCATATAAAGTCTTTTTTATTGTGAATATCCTGAATTCCTGAGATAACCAGCTCGTTTTGAGCAAAACTCCCCCCGTGAACTTTTTGCCTGCGCTTGTTTCACTTTTGTAACCTCTGAAAAAGTCCCTCCGTAGACTTTTTGCCTGCGGCTTGCTACGCATTTACCCTGCGGGCACAGGCAGACCGCAAAACCCAGGGGCGAAAACTACGACATCTATTTCGACAAGCTCAATACAGGCTTGTCGTTTTGCCATTTGCCACGGAGGGCACGGTGCCGCGAAGGCCATGGAGGGCCGTGAGCGGCCATTCGCGCAAAACTTGCCCTGAGTCTGCCGAAGG
>DYKV01000243.1 GCA_020722415.1 Anaerolinea sp. | reverse complement strand
CTCAATCGCTGACGCTCCTTCGAAATGCCAGAACAGGCATTTGAATTCTATCAAAATTGACATGGCTGAGCAGTTACTTCTATCAAATTTGAGGTTACTTTGTTTATTGGCAAAGGCAACATGTTAAAATTATTATCAATAAACCCTGATAAAAGGATTGCCCTAATCCTGAGATTGCGGCTACAATTGCAAAAACAGCTTGTTTTGGAGGTGTGGATTGCCGTCCTCGATGATGGACTTAATCAACGAACTTTGGTATTTACGTCGTGACCTGGTCTCGGACGGATACGATCAGGCGCTTAATCGCTTGGCGCAAGAAGTTCCCATGACCATTCATGAATATCCGAGCGGCGAACAATGCTGGACCTGGCGCATACCCGAAAAATGGAGCGTCCAAGAGGCTTATTTGGAGACACTAGCTGGAAAGCGTTTGATTGATGTTGCCCATCATCCTCTGCATGTGGTGTCGTATTCCTTGCCGTTTGAAGGGATCGTCACTCGAGAAGAGCTGTTTGACCATTTGTATGTACATCCTACCTTAGCCGATGCTATTCCTTTTGTGTTTAAGTATTACCAGCGCGATTGGGGTCTGTGTGCCACCCAGCGCTTAAAAGAATCCCTCACCGATGAACGCTATCGAGTGGTCATCCGCACCCGTTTTGAGCCGGGTACACTTAAAGTGGGTGAGGTGATCGTGCCTGGCAAATCCAGCCAAACGGTCATGCTGGCAGCCCATTTATGTCATCCGGCGATGGTCAACGATGACTTGACCGGTGTGGTGGTGGGGGTGGACGTGATGCGCCAGTTGCTCCAAACCACTAACCTATATTACACATACCGCTTGTTGATCTTGCCCGAAACCATTGGCTCGGTGGCGTACCTTAGTCATCATGAAGATCTCATCCCTGATATGGTGGGTGGATTGTTTCTAGAGATGCTTGGCAACGATTCGGCGCATGCCCTCCAATTTTCGCTTCAGCCGGATTCTGCCTTTGATCGCTGTATGGCGACAGCTTTTCGGGGTCTTGATTCGCAAGGTTACACTGGAGCATACCGCTCCATTGTGCCGAATGACGAGCGCCAATTCAATGCCCCAGGTGTGCGCGTACCGATGTTGTCCATCTCCCGAGTGGAACGTCCTTCTTATCCGCCGCACCCTTACCGCGAATACCATTCCAGCCTAGATACGCCGGCGATTGTCAGCCAAGAACGCTTGGAAGCCTCTCGCGATGTGGTGTTAGGCTTGTTGAATGCCTGGGAACATAATGGGTATGTGGTTAATCATTTTAAAGGGGAAATCTTTTTATCGGGTTATGGTATCTGGATTGATTATCGCGAAAACCCAGAAGGGAGCCGCCGTTTGTTTGAGATCATGGAGCGTTGTGACGGTGAACACCGGGTAGCCGATATCGCCACGGAATTGGGCATATCCTTTCAAGCCGTCTGGGAAGTGATCGCAAAATTCTTAGAAAAGGATTTGGTGAGCTTATCGGTTGTTCCTAAACCCACTGCGCCTCGCCGCAGTTAGAGATGGTGCAGGAAACCAGCTGGATTCAACCGAAATGACGGTATGATGGCAAAAGAAGGAAGATAGAAAACCTTTGTGGATTTTCACGCGTTTGTGTTTTAATACCTTTATTTCATGCAGCGAAAGAGTTTAAGGATGAAACTGTCCCTTCAGGTTAAAACAGTCTTGAAAAGAATGCGCTGGCAGGGGCGGCGTTGGCAAACCGCCTTGCGTTGGGGGCCTGCCTACCTCAACAGCGTGCCAGCTATTGTCGGAAATGCAATGCCCAAATCCGGGTCGCATTTGATTATCCAGGTGTTACAAGGGTTGACCAAAATCGGGCCTTTTATCAACCCTGGGATCCCGCCCTTAAACCGGGATGAGGCAAATGCAAAATTGACGGATGACGAAATTGTCCGTAATATTAGGCGCATGCGCTCGGGGGATATCGCTTATGCATATCTGCCTGCCCGTGAGCCATTTGTCCCTCTGGTCACCCAAAGTGGGAAAGCGCTGGTTTTTGTCTATCGAGATCCGCGCGATATGATCGTCTCGCATGTTTTTTATGCCACACAAATTCATAGCGGACATGGAATGCATGATTATTACACCAAAATATTAAACAGTATGGAAGAACGAATTCATGCCGCTATTCAAGGAGTAGATGAGGGGGATGCTAAGCTCGCCAATATCCGCCAGAAATACCTCAGTTATTTGGATTGGTTAAAAACGCCGGGGGTGTTATGTCTGCGTTTTGAGGATTTAATCCTCAACCGGGAACAAGCCTTGAATGCTTTGCTCGATTATTTAGAAGAGCGGGGATTCAAGCCGCGTGCGGCACGGGAAGAGGCGGTGCTGGCGCTGAGCGAGGCAATTATCCCTAAAAAGTCAGGCACCTTTCGAAAGGCGCAGCCTGGGAATTGGAGAGAATATTTTACAGAAAGCAATAAGGTCGCATTTAAGGCTTTTGCAAATGACATTTTAATCGAACTGGGGTACGAAAAAGACGCGGATTGGTAAACAATCACCTATTGTTTCGATACCCTGGGTTATTCAACCGGTGAGGTTTCAATAGACTATACTAGTCAACTCACCGGCTTTTGATATATGGGTCGCTCAACCAGCATCTTTCGGTACGCATTGCCACCGCACCAACCGGTTTTCGATAGGCTGGCAAACTACTCATTAGGAAAATCAGCACTCTCAATAGAATATTGCTCTTGAAGATTGATCACAACCGTGAAATTTGTCACCCAAAATTTATTTCGTTTTTGGTTACGGCATGCGTACCGGGCGATGTTTCAAGTAGAATATAACCATGCATAAACGATCATTGACCCAGTCAACTTTCCAACTTCAAGCTCGATTAATTCGGCGCGTCCTCCGCCGTTGGCGCCAACAAATTCGGTATGGGCGCTGGACGCTGGCTGGATTGCCGGTTATCTTCGCAAATTCTTTTCCGAAAAGCGGCACACACCTTCTCACCCAAATTCTGCAGGCTTTTGAAGAAATCAGCCCGGCTGTAAATTGCGGTTTGCCAGCCCTGGTCACTTTCCAGGGGGATACTGCCCTGCAACGCCCAGTAGCTCAAATCCTGAATGACCTGCGGCGTTTCTTACCTGGCGATATCGGTTATGGTCATTTGCACGCCGAACCACCCTTGGTTGAGCTGTTGTCTTCCCCAGGGTATGCGACCTATTTTATCTTGCGCGACCCTCGCGATGTGGTCGTCTCCCATGTCCATTATGTCACCGAGATGGAGCCTCGTCACGCTCTCCACGATTATTATCTGCATGAATTGCACACCTTTGCAGAGCGCCTGACGGCAAGTATCACCGGTTTGGAAAATCAATCCCTGCCCTTGCCGAATATCCGCCAACGTTTTGAGCCGTTTGTCGGTTGGCTAGAGGCGCAAGGCGTGCTAACTCTGCGTTACGAAGAGCTGATTCAAGACCGCCCAGGACAATTGCAAAAAATCATCGGTTTTGCCGTCCAACGAGGTTTGCCCTTAAACTGCTCCATCACTGAGGCGGTTGAAAAGGTTGCCGCCTGTATTAATCCACAACGCTCACCCACCTTCCGGAAAGGCAAGATTGGCGGCTGGCAGGAGAGCTTTAACCGTGAACATATCCGCCTGTTCAAAGAGATCGGCGGCGATTTACTCATCCGTCTTGGTTATGAGAAAGATTTTGATTGGTAAGGGGGGCTAATCCTTCACTGAGGTAAATTAATTTTTTACCAAAACCCGCGAACGTGTTTATCCTCAGGACCGAGAACCCCCCAAGAGGATTTTACCAACCCAAAACTAGGGCGCTGGTTTTATTTTAGAAAGACCGTAACGCGGCATTCATGCCGCAACCAAACGGCG
>DYKV01000019.1 GCA_020722415.1 Anaerolinea sp. | reverse complement strand
CAAAGAACGCTCCTCGCAATGACAACTATACGAAAATGTGACATTGTCAAAATAGATAGCTTGTTTATGAGGAGTGATTGGCGCGTATCGAGATTCGGCTGCGTCGCCGGTCTCGATACGCTCTTTTATTATTGGATCAGCGGTTACATAGCTGATTGCATGGGTTTAATCTAGATTATTTTGCATAATCAATCGAACGCGTTTCGCGAATGACAGTCACTTTGATTTGACCCGGATATTGCATTGTCTCTTCTATTTTCTTGGCGATGTCGCGGGCTAAGCGAATGGACTCTAGGTCATCGATTTCTTCAGGCTTGACAAAGATACGAATTTCTCGCCCGGCTTGAAGTGCATAGCTCTGACTGACACCTTTTTGAGAATTGGCAATCTCCTCTAAAGAGCGAACGCGTTTGAGATACTGTTCAAGGCTTTCTCGTCGCGCGCCTGGTCTTGCGCCTGAAATCGCGTCGGCTGCTTCGACGATAGCTGCCTCGACGCTTTCTTGTTCTACCTCATGGTGGTGAGAAGCGATCGCGTTGACTACCGCTGGGGGTACGCCATACCGTTTAGCGAATTCAGCGCCGATCTGTGAGTGGGTGCCTTCGACGTTATGATCCATTGCTTTCCCCAAGTCATGCAAAAGACCACCAGCCTTGGCGATTTCGACATCAGCGCCTAATTCTGCAGCAATCACTCCAGCCAGTCGGGCAGTTTCAACAGCGTGGGCAAGCTGATGTTGCCCATAGGAAGTTCGATATTTCAGCCGGCCAAGCATTTTAATGATCTCGGGGTGTAAACCCGGAACGCCCGCGTCGAATGACGCTTGTTCTCCGGCTTCGATAATATCTCGTTCCACCTCTTTTTGCTCGGTTTTAAGGATTTTCTCGATATGAGCTGGGTGGATGCGGCCATCCAAGACAAGTTTTTCTAAGGAGCGGCGAGCTACTTCACGCCTAACCGGATCAAAACAAGAGATGGTTACTGCTTCGGGTGTGTCGTCAACGATCACATCTACTCCAGCTGCTTGTTCGAATGCATGGATGTTCCGTCCATTGCGCCCGATAATGCGCCCCTTCATTTCATCAGATGGAAGAGGCACGACCGAGGTGGAAACTTCTCCAACATGTTCGGAGGCAACCCGTTGAATAGCCATGGTAATTATTTTACGCGCTCGATTTTCCCCTTCTTCACGTGCTTCTGCCTCGATTTGGCGAATTATGCGGGCCATATCAGTGCGGGCTTCTTTTTCTACCTCTGCTAACAAAACAGCTTTTGCGTCATCGGTGGTCATGTTAGCGATTCTTTGAAGTTCTTCCAGCTCTTTTTCATAGAGTTTATCTATCTCATTAGCCCGTTTATCCACTACGCTTTGGCGTTTATTGAGAGCTTGTTCTCGTTTTTCTAACCGATCAGTGCGGATATCCAGTTCTTCTCTGCGTTTTTGTAAACGGTCTTCTTCGCGAGCTAATTCATTGCGGCGGCGGACAATTTCAGCCTCAGCCGTCTGACGGATTTCAAGCGCTTTGTTTTTTGCTTCGAGTTCGATATCACTGGCTTTCTGGATAGCTTCTCGTATAATTCGCTCAGCTTCTTCCTTGTCTTGGGTAATTTTCTTCTCGAGGAGAAGCTGTCTTAGGGCATATCCGATGGCTGTTCCTAGAGCGAGCGCCAGAAATGCGATTGGTATGATCAGCCAAAAATTTATTTCCATTCCTTGGTTTCCTCAGTTTCTGCACAATTTTGATTCTCGGTTTGGATTTCATCCCAAAGGCGCTGAATGACTGATTGGATGGTTTCGTGGGAAAACCCGCGTCGGGAGAGGAAAGGATAAAGTTTCCTTTGGAATTGAAACGAGGGTAAATTGCGGAAGCGATGAAGCATTTTTAGAGCTGCTAGATATGCGTTTTGTTCTTCATCATAATTTGCAATAGCCTCGTTGATGGTTTCTTGGTCAATCCCCTTTATGAATAACTCTGTTCGCAAAGCCCTCTTGCTAGTCGGGTGGTATAGAGTACGGTTCTCGACCCATTGTGATGCAAACCGTTGATCATTAATCCAATCATGCGCCTTCAAGCGCTCGAGTATTTTTTCCTGAATCCCGGCATCCAAACCGATTTTATTTAAATATTGAATAATTTCCTTTTCGGAACGAGGACGGATCGAGATAAAATGGAGAGTTCGCTGGTATGTGCTTTCCACGGCATCTTCAGCCTTAAGCTGGGCTATTTTTTCGTCGGAGAGTTCTTGTCCAATTTGAAGCCAAGCAGCTACGATACGCGACAAACCGAAAGCGAATTCGCCATCAAGATAAACATTGATGCGCTGGGCATTCTTCTTTTGCACTTTTAAAGCCGTAATCGTCCTCGCCATAGTATTTTTAATTAATAAAATACAGCCGTGATCCTGCCATACGATCCACGGCTGTCGTCAAGAAATATGAAGATCCCAGTTTTCGTTAAACTTACTTTATCAGGTATTTAAATCAATAAACACCTATAGATGAATGGTGTGATAGGTTTAGCGCTAAGACCCTTTTGATAGTAAAAATTAATAAAAGGTTGGGTCAATCTTCACTCAAGCTCCCGAAATCTATTGTTTCATACGCAAATATATCGGTTGGTGTGAAAGCACCAGTACACCTGCACATTCATTCTTGCTGAGATCAAACATCTTAGCCGTAGCCGCAGAATAAATAAATGAAAATCAAATAATATGCGGCAGGATAAAACTATCTAAATTATACATGATTTATTAAGAATTAGAAAACAAAAATGAAAAATTGTTAATAAAAAGATGAAATTCGTTGCTTAAACCCCTTGATTTTCAGGGGTAATTGCGCTACAATGTGTAAGATCGTGTGAGAAAGTGGGTTAAAGTGGGAAGCCGGAATGGTTCCGGCGGACTGCTTTAAAGAGAGAGATAGAACAAATGTTCCTCGGCCAATATTTTCATTCCCTCGATAATAAAGGACGGTTAACCGTACCAGCCAAATACCGCGAGTTGTTATTGGGCGGGGCGATTATCACAAAAGGCTTTGATCCCAATCTATTAGTTATGCCCCCGGCGGTATTTGCAAACCTAGCCAATCAGGTGAATGAACAAAATTACGCCGATCCGAATGCAAGATTGCTGCGTCGTTTTCTTTTCTCCAATGGTGAAACAGTTGAGGTTGATAAAGCGGGACGAATCTTGATTCCCCAATACCTTCGTCAAAAGGCAAATTTAGATACGGATGTTGTCCTGGTTGGAGTTGGAGACTTTTTCGAAGTGTGGTCCGCGGAGAACTGGACGAAGCATGAGGCATTGCTAGATGATGCAGAAGCGAATGTAGCTCGATTTATAGACTATCGGCTTTCGACTAATCTAAGCAGTGCATAAACCTGTTCTTTACCAAGAAGTTCTCACATTCCTACAACCACAAAGCGGTCAGAGGTATATTGACTGCACTGTTGGCACGGGAGGGCATGCCTGGGGGATTTTATCGGCTAGTTATCCAAACGGGTTTCTGTTGGGGATGGATGTAGATCCAACAGCGCTGGATATTGCTCGCGAAACATTGCGAGGGTTCGAAGGCCGTTTCAAACTTGTCCGGGCAAGTTATACGACCCTTCTGGATCAAATGAATAGGTTGGGCTGGGATTCGGTAAGTGGTATTTTATTAGACTTAGGGGTTTCTTCCCTTCAATTGGATATTCCTGAGAAAGGGTTTTCCTTTCGAGCGGACGCACCTTTAGATATGCGTTTTGATCCAGATTATGGATTGACCGCAGCCGATTTTGTCAATCAACTTGATGAGGAGGCATTGGCAGAAATCTTGTTTCATTATGGAGAAGAGAGATATGCCAGACAGATTGCGCAAGCGCTGATTTTGTCCAGGCCGATATTGACAACCGGCCAATTGGCAGAGGTTGTATCGAAAGCAGTTGGGCAGAGAAAACAAGCGATTCATCCTGCCACTCGGACATTTCAAGCGCTGCGTATCGCAGTCAATCGTGAATTGGAGGCAATTGAGGAAGTTTTACCAAAAGCGGTTGAGGCACTTGCCCCAAAAGGAAGAGTAGCAGTGATTGCGTTTCATTCATTGGAGGATCGTCTGGTAAAACAATTTTTCCGTAAGGAAAGTCGAGATTGTATTTGTCCTCCAAAACAACCAGTTTGCACTTGTGGTCATCATGCTTCATTGCGCGTAATTACACCAAAACCGGTAAAGCCGAGTAAGGATGAAATTCAATCCAACCCGCGCTCACGGAGCGCCCGATTGAGGGTAGCTGAAAAATTATAGGCAGTGATTGATTGGCATGACACTTGCAAGATTTTAATGCAGGGATAATATGAAAACGAACAGGATGAATTCGATCAACCGAATAGCTCAAGCGTACCAAACCACCCCCTGGCGAAAACATCTTAGCTTAGGTATGCTGGTCACGGTTAGTATATTAGTGGTAATCTTGGCTTCATCCCTATATCTGGATGTATCAGCCCGGGCGGCTGCCTATGGACGGTCTATTTTGATTATGGAGAGTCAGATTGCCGATTTAGAGATGATCAATGCACACTTACGCACCCAATTGGGGATTGTAACTTCTTCGGCTGTGATGGAAAAGCGGGCATTGGAAATGGGCTTTCACAGGATCGAACCGGGAGAGGAAATGTTTTTGGTAGTCCCTGGGTACGTGCCGATTGATCAAGTCATTTCCAACGTTCCGGCGAAAAAAATCCAAACCGCAGCTATTTATTTACCGCGAGTCTATACCGAATCTTTATTTGAGTGGTTGAAGTCGCAAATTCAAAAAGTTTCCATACCAAAACAGGAGAGTAGTCCATGAAATCAGATTATGCAAAGCGCTATGTGATTTTAGGGACGCTTTTCACGGTCTTGGCTGCTCTTATCTTCGGGCAGCATGTTTCGTTATTATTTGATGATCAAAGAGGAAAGGTGTTAGAAGAGGTACGCACCAACCATCTTGGTTCGCAATGGACGATTTACCCAGCCCGTGGGCTAATTTTGGATCGGAAAGGACAACTGCTAGCCGGAAACCAGATGGTTTATGAGGTGGGGATAGATTATAAATCGGTCAATGATCCCCAAACAATTGCATTAACCGCGAATGTTTTTCTTGGTTTAGATTATTACAAAGTAAAAGTGACGGTAGAGAATCCACCTAATCCGAATCAAGTGTATTTACCATTGGATAAGAGGGTTGATAAAGACAAAATTGATCGTCTACAGGCATACCTAACGCCCACCGAGAACGATGACCGTCAGGTTAAGCAGGAAAAAATCCGCTTACTGTCAAAAATTAATGGCTTAGAGCTTTTACCCTACCTGGAACGGGTTTACCCTGAAAAGTCTACTGCGTCAAATATATTGGGGTATGTTGGCCATGAGGAGGATGGGACTCCGGTAGGGGTATATGGTGTAGAAGGGAAGTATGACAATGTTTTGGCTGGCTTACCTCTTAAACTCTGGGTTCCAAATGAGCCGCGCATGGTCAAAGAATTTCCGGATATTCCCGAAGGTACCAGCCTGATACTAACCATTGACCGAGAAGTTCAAGCGGCGGTCGAAAAAGTGTTAGATAGAGCAGTAGAACAATCCGGATCCGAGAGTGGGACGATCGTGGTTCTAGATCCAAAAACAGGGGAGATTCTGGCAATGGCTAATACCCCGCGCATTGATATTAGTCACTATTGGGATTTCAATGATGTCATGAACAAAAAAAGCTTTATTTTTAATCGCGGGGTGAGCGCAACCTACGAGCCAGGCTCGGTTTTCAAAGTATTGACGATGGCAAGCGCCTTTGACAAGGGCGTTGTCAATAGCGAAACGACTTATTTAGACCGCGGTGTGATAGATGTGGGCGGAGTCACTATTTATAACTGGGATCGGGCTGGACATGGGAAGCAAACCATGCAAGGTTGCCTTCAATACTCTTTGAACGTTTGCCTTGCTTGGGTGGCAACCCAATTAGGCGCAAAAGATTTTTACAGTTATCTGCAGGCATTCGGGATTGGCCACGCCACTGGGGTTGATCTAGCCGGTGAGATGAGCGGTATTCTAAAATTACCTGGTGATGCAAACTGGACAGAAGCCGATTTGGGTACAAACTCGTTTGGACAAGGTGTATCAGCCACACCATTACAAATGGCGTCAGCCATATCTGCTTTAGCAAACGATGGCAAGATCATGACCCCGCATATTGTCAGGGCGATCATCAAAAATGGGCAAGAATATTTTATTGAACCAAGCGTTAGCGCGATACCTATTTCTGCGAAGACTGCCCATACCGTCAGTGAAATCCTAGCTCGTTCTCTAGAGGCAGAAGCTTCGGATGCCTTGGTGGAAGGTTACCGATTTGCCGGAAAAACAGGCACCGGTGAAATACCTATACCCGGAGTTGGTTATACCAGCGGAGAAACTAATACATCCTTTGTCGGATGGGGACCGATTGATGACCCACGTTTTCTGGTTTACATCTGGCTAGAAAAACCCTCGACATCCATCTGGGGATCAGAGGTAGCTGCTCCGGTATTCCCTAAAGTCGTAGAACAGTTAGTTTTGCTAATGAATATTCCCCCAGACCGCTATCGCAAAGCCAGTAACTGATGGTGGATGATAATTTATGCTAACGCTGAGTGATATTCTGGATGCCTTAACAGGAAAACGCTATCTGAGCGCTCAACAACACATTACTGATGCTGTAGTGGATTCGCGCTTGGTAATCCCTGGTGCATTATTTGTAGCTCTTCCCGGCGAGAAGGTTGATGGGCATGAATTTATTGGCGATGCCTTCAATCGCGGTGCCCATGTTGCCATTATTGAAAAAGATATCAGGGATAATTTCCCGGTGATTGATTTGCGGAAAAGCTCTGAAATTCAAGAACCAATAACTACGCCAATTTGTTTGCGGGTAGAAAATAGCTTGCAGGCATTACAGGAAGTAGCTCGGTTTTGGCGGAGAAAATTAGACATTCAGGTGATCGGCATCACCGGTAGCGTTGGGAAATCAACCACGAAAGAAGTAGTCGCGGATGTCCTGAGGCAGCGTTTTTCAACTCTCAAAAATCCAGGCAATTTGAATAATGAGATTGGCTTACCATTGACTATTCTGCGATTAAGTAAAGGTCATCAACGGGCGGTATTAGAAATGGGATTTTATGTACCCGGCGAGATCACCCTTTTATGTGATATTGCTCTTCCGCAGATTGGGGTAGTAACGAATGTTGGAATGGTTCACGCGGAACGGGCTGGGTCAATGGAAGTAATCGCTCAGGGAAAAAGTGAGTTAGTAGCCGCCCTGCCACCAGCTCCTCAGGGGGTGGCGATTCTCAATTACGATGATCCCTTGGTGCGGAGTATGGCAGAGAAAACCAAAGCCAGAATCTTTTATTATGGGCTGGATAATCAGGCTGATTTATGGGCCGATCAAATCGAGAGTCGAGGATTAGAAGGAATCTCATTTAGGCTGCATTATTGTTCGGAAGTATTATACTTAACCGTTCCGTTAATTGGCAGGCATTCCGTTCATACTGCACTAAGGGCTGCGGCTGTTGGACTTGTGGAAGGATTGACTTGGCAGGAAATTGTCCAAGGATTACGTTCTAGCCATACTCAACTGCGTTTATCGGTTGTGCGAACTGAATCAGGTGCACTAATTTTGGATGATTCATACAATGCCTCACCAGAATCAACTCTGGCGGCATTGAATCTGTTAGAAGAATTGGATGGTCGCAAAATTGCGGTGTTAGGTGATATGCTGGAGTTGGGTGTGTATGAGGAAAAAGGTCACGAGATAGTTGGTGTTCGGACTGCTGAGATTGTCAATCAATTAATTACGGTTGGTCAACGAGGTCAATTAATTGGTTTAGCAGCTCAACGGAGTGGTTTTCCGAATTCGCATTTATTTATGGTAGAAACCAATGAGGAAGCAACCAACCTATTGAAAGAAATTCTGCGAGAAGGAGATATTGTGTTGATCAAAGGTTCGCATGGCATGCGGATGGATCGGATAGTCTCGGCTCTGGAGATGCAAGAGTGAACCAAGCTCCCATGACTTTGGCGTTAGCTGGGGTAAGCTTTATCCTCACTGTGATTTGGGGTCCTCCTCTATTGCGCATACTACGTTATTTCAAGGCAGGAAAAGCAATTCGGGTGGATGGTCCACAACATCATTTAATTAAAATGGGTACACCAACTATGGGGGGAATATTGATCGTGTTGCCGGTGGTTCTTATTACCGTATTATTAAACGTCAGCCCGATCATGGGATTCACACTGCTCGGGAAGTCGATTTTATTACCGGTTGGGGTGATGGTCGGTTTTGCTTTGCTAGGAGCGATCGACGATTGGCAAGGATTAATTGGTTCAGCTAAACGCACTGGTCTGAGTGTGAAGGCAAAGTTCCTTGGGCAACTAGGTTTAGCAACTTTAGCGGCGGTTGGTTTAAAATATTTCCTCAAAGTACCGGACTTATTCTTGCCCGGAATCAAGGGGAATATTGACTTGGGGCTATTTTACCTGCCGATTGCCATTTTCATCATAATTGGAACCTCCAATGCGGTAAATTTTACCGACGGGTTGGATGGACTAGCTGGGTTAATCTCAGCCACTGCATTTGCCACTTATGGAGGAATCGCAATCTTACAACATCAAATCTTTATCGCTCGCTTTTGTTTTGCGGTGGTAGGTGCGATTTTTGGATTCTTATGGTTCAATGTTCATCCGGCTGAATTGTTTATGGGGGATACTGGTTCTTTAGCCCTAGGGGCAACCTTAGCGGTGGTAGCCTTGATGACAGGTCAATGGGCGCTCTTGCCTATTATCGCGATAATTCCAGTTAGTGCAACATTGAGTGTAATTCTTCAAACAGGCTATTTTAAATATACAAAACGGCGTTTTGGTGAGGGTCGGCGGGTTTTTAAAATGGCGCCTATTCAACATCATTTTGAATTACTCGGCTGGAGCGAAACCCAAGTAGTACAACGGTTTTGGCTGATTAGTTTACTATCTGCCATGATTGGAATTGGGTTGGCATTGGTTTGAGATGAGGTAAAACAGCGTGAACAAAATGAAAGCGATCAACCAATTATCTCCCAACCCTAAGATCCCCAATGTCTGGCAAGAGAAAAGGGTTTTAATAATAGGCGCTGCCAGGCAGGGACAGGCTCTAGCGCGTTTTATGGTGCAACACGGTGCGCGTGTTACGCTCAATGATAAACAACCGCTTGAAAAGTTAATGGAAAGTCAGCAAGCGTTAGCGGGTTATCCTGTGCAGTGGATGGCTGGTTCTCATCCGGTGGAGTTATTAGATACAGCAGATATTATTTGTGTATCGGGTGGGGTTCCATTGACTTTACCATTGGTGGTAGAAGCCCGTTTACGGGGTATCCCGATTACCAATGACACCCAAATATTTTTAAATCAGACACCAGCAAAAGTGGTTGGAATCACTGGTTCCGCCGGTAAAACCACGACAACCACTCTGGTTGGTCGGATTGCTCAAGCTGCATGCAGCGACCAGATGTCTAAAAGACCTTACCGTAAAATTTGGGTCGGTGGAAACATCGGAACACCGCTCATCAATGATTTGGATGGCATGACAAAGGATGATCTGGTTATTTTGGAGTTATCCAGCTTTCAATTAGAGATTTTGACCCGCTCACCACATATCGCAGCAGTTTTGAATATTACCCCTAATCATCTTGACCGGCATGGGACAATGGAAGCTTATATCGAAGCAAAAGGGCAAATCCTCCATTATCAGCAGAGCCAGGATGTCGCAATCTTGAATCGGGAAGACATTGGTGCTTGGGGCTTGAGGGATCGCGTTCGTGGTTTATTGTATACATTTGGTAAAGAACCTAGTCAAGACTATGTCGGTACTTTCCTAGATGGTGATTGGATTATTTATTGGGATGGGAAAAAACCGACTCCACTATTGCCAATCGAAGAGATTGCCTTGCGGGGTGAACATAATATTATGAATGTTCTGGCAGCTTGTGCGATTGGGTTATCGGTTGGATTACCAGATTGGTCATGCCGCGTCGGGGTGAGCGGTTTTAAAGGTGTAGCACATCGGTTGGAATTTGTGCGCAGATGGCATGGTGCCGATTGGTATAACGATTCAATCGCAACTGCACCAGAACGAAGTATGGCAGCTATCCGTTCTTTTGAGGAGCCCTTGGTGTTATTAGTCGGGGGAAGGGACAAGAACTTGCCATGGCAAGAGTTTGCGGAACTGGCAATTCAAAGAGCGCGCTATCTTATCTTATTTGGCGAGGCAGCAGAGAAAATAGAACGGGCTCTCAATGATGTAGGCAGCCAAACGATGCCCCCAATTGCACGTTGTAAAGGCTTAGAAGAAGCAGTGCAAATTGCAGCCGAGGTTGCGCAAGCCGGTGATGTAGTTTTATTATCACCTGGTGGAACGAGTTTTGATGAGTTTCGAGATTTTGAGGAGCGTGGAGAGTGTTACCGAAAATGGGTAATGAATTTATGAATAGTCCCTACTGGAATTCACCGGCTGATCCGTCAAAAATGCCAGCGAAAAGGGTTTATCTCCGCTTGGATTTGCCATTGATCATAGCCTCAGTTGCCCTCTTGTTGCTGGGGTTACTCATGGTTTATTCTGCAAGCGCAGATATCTCATTCTATATCAGTAAAGATCGTTCAATACTTTCGATCTATTCGATTTTCTTACGTCAGGCGCTGGCTTTAGTATTCGCACTTACTTTAGCGCCGTTAGTTGTTATAGTAGATTATCATTTTTGGATAAAGTTTATAAAACCAATCATTGGAGTGGTTATTCTTCTTTTGTTATTAGTTCTGTTCATTGGCGAGAACCGATATGGTGCCCGCAGAGGACTTTTCGGCGGCGCTTATCAACCTGCAGAATTGGCTAAATTTGTAACCGTAGTCTATGTGGCAATATGGTTGGATGCGCGAAAAGATTCTTTGAAAGATATCCGTTTAGGCCTTGTACCGCTTGTGATGATATTGGCGATTATGAGTGGCTTTATTCTTCTACAACCGGACTATAGCGCTGTCTTGACCATTATCACCATTGGAGCTATTCTCTTCTTCCTGGCTGGTGCTGATTGGAAAGAGATATTCATCTTGGTATTTGGAGTGTTTGTACTAGGTACATTGATCGTCTTGACCACTAACACGGGGCGAATGCGCGTATTAGGCTGGTTCCAGGGGATCTCTGATCCCACCCTTGCGCCATATCAGGTACAGCGATCATTGGAGGCATTTTATAAAGGGGGAATTTTTGGAGTGGGCATAGGCAATGGAGTGACCAAAGGAACTGGATTGCCAACCCCCCACTCGGATAGTATTTTTGCGATTATTGGAGAAGAACTCGGATTAATCGGAACGATTTTGTTGATTGGACTATATTTGACGATTTTATGGCGCGGGTTAGCAATTTCTCTAAAAGCGCCCGATCAACTGGGTAGGCTTTTAGCAGCAGGGATGACATTGTGGATTGTTATGGAAGCATTGATAAACATGGCTCAAATTGTCAACCTGATGCCTTTCACCGGAAACGCACTGCCTTTTATCAGTGCTGGCGGTTCCAATTTAGTGGTTTCTGTATTTGCAATCGCCACTATCTTGAATGTAGCTATTCGCTCGGAGGAAAGTAAGGATTCAAGCAATGACCTCTTCGCTAAGATTGTTGATTTGCGCCGGTGGGACCGGCGGAGGCGTGTACCCCGCTCTCGCCGTTCTGCAAACCCTGTGCAATGAAACCGAATCGGAAATTGATGTTATGAAAACGCGAGCTCACCCTATTCCCCGGTCAGACATTCTCCCATTATGGGTGGGGGGAATAGGAGGTATGGAAAAAGAGTTGGTGCGCAGAGCAGGATTTCAATATGACGAGATTCCTGGGGCTGGTCTCCATGGGGTTGGATGGAAGCGCATCCCCGGAAATCTCTATCAGCTGGGGCGCGGAGTTTGGGCGGCACGCAAGATTTTATCCAGTTTTCAACCAGATGTGATCTTCTTCACTGGTGGGTTTTTGTCGTTCCCAATGGCTGTGGCTGCCCGAACAATTGTGTGGAAAAAGGGAAGACCGCGCCATTTATTATATGTCCCAGATATCGAACCGGCTTTAGCCCTCAAAGTTATAGCCCGTTTTGCTGATCAGATAGCGGTGACAACTGAGACAACACTTCAATATTATCCTCCACACAGCAATATTATTGTCAGCGGTTATCCAACTCGGATTGAGCATCTAAAGTGGGTGGATAAGCAAAACCGGAAAGATGAGGCATGCCAGACCTTCGGATTGGACAGCCATATCCCGACGATATTGATATTTGGTGGCAGCAAAGGTGCCCGCTCGATCAATAATGCAGTGTTAACCAACCTGAACGAGTTATTGAAACTAGCCCAGATAGTACATGTCACCGGCAATTTGGATTGGGATGATATCCAAGTGAGGCTCAGTGGGCTTAAGGAAAAAGATAAAAAGCTTGCAGATTTATTATCCCGATATCATGTCTATCCATATTTGCACGAAGGGATGAGCGCAGCCTTTGCTGCTGCAGATTTGACAATATGCCGGGCAGGCGCTTCTGTACTTGGCGAATTACCTCTTTTTGGTTTGCCGGCTATTTTAGTCCCGTATCCCCATGCTTGGCGATATCAACAGGTGAATGCTGAATACCTCGCTCAGCGTGGCGCCGCTATGATAGTTAAAGATGAGCAGCTAACCGAGCGGCTGTTGCCTAGCGTGACTGAGCTGTTCAACCAACCGATGAAATTGGCGGCAATGCGTCAGGCGATGAAACAATTAGCGAAGCCAGATGCTGCCAGAACTATCGCCGGCTTGATCCTCGATTTAGCAAATCAACCCGGAGGCGTTCAATGATCAGTCTTCCTGCGGTATTCTATTTATTGATGATCTTATTTGCAGTAATCGGCGCGATGCGTGGGTGGGCAAAGGAGATCTTAGTTACATTTAGCACTATTCTGGCACTGTTTATTTTAGCGGTGCTAGAGCGCTATGTTCCCCAAGCTAAGGAATTTTTAGACATTAAAAATGGCATTTCATATTTTTGGACTCGGACTGGAATAATAATCGCATTGATTTTCTTTGGTTATCAAACACCAAATATCCCTAAATTCAGCGCCTCAAAATTTGCCCGTGAAAAATTATCCGATATGTTGTTAGGTTTCGTATTAGGTGCATTAAATGGTTTCTTGATCGTAGGTTCCATTTGGTACTTTTTAGATCAAGCCCATTATCCATTTAATAAGTATTTAGTAGCACCGCGGGCGGATTTACCTGGTTTTGAGGCAGTAAAGAGTTTACTGCCATTATTGGCGCCGCGTTGGTTGGGAATACCAGCCATATTCTTTGCGGTGATTCTATTTGCGGTTTTTGTTTTGGTGGTGTTCATTTGATGGAGAGCGAAAGACTGCATGTTCATTTTATTGGGATTGGCGGCACTGGTTTATCTGCCATTGCTCGAATTCTGCACGAGAGAGGCTATATAGTGACTGGTTCTGATCGGGCTATTTCAGCAAATGTGCAAGAATTGATAGGTCTCGGGATACCGGTCATCATCGGCCATAATATGGAAAACATCCAAGGGGCTAATTTAGTCGTTCGCTCCTCTGCTATTCCAGACACAAATGTAGAAGTAATAGCAGCCAAACAAAAAAGGATTCCGGTTTTAAAACGATTTGATTTTATTTCGGAATTAACCACTCATTTCAAAACGATCGCGATTGCGGGAACCCATGGAAAAACAACCACCACTGCAATGTGTGCCTGGGTGCTAAATCAATTAGGTTATGATCCCACTTATATTATTGGTGGGATATCCTTGGACTTAAAAGGAAATGCTCATGCCGGTAAAGGAGAATATTTCGTGATTGAAGCGGATGAGTATGATGGGATGTTTCTTGGGTTAAATCCGTCTGGTGCGATCATTACTAATGTCGAACATGATCATCCAGATTGTTATCCCACGAGAGACAGTTTCGAAGAAGCGTTTATTCATTTTGCAAATAATGTGGACCGAAACGGTGTACTTGTCGGTTGTTATGAGGACGAAGGGGTGAGAACTGTTTTTCAACGGACGAACAGCAAAGCTGCCCAATATACTTATGGCATTGCAGAGCAGCCGGGTGAACCTTCCATGGATTATGTAGCTAAAATCAATACTATAAACGAGAATGGTGCGTTTAATTTTTCCGCATATTATCAAAATTCTTTGATCGCGCAGGTTAATCTTCTCATCCCAGGCAAACATAATGTTCTCAACGCATTAGCGGTGATCGCTTTGTATCACCAACTCGGGTTGCCCATGGACAAAGTTGCCCAGGCGTTGGGTGAATTTCATGGAACCGGAAGGCGCTTCGAAGAGCACGGACGGATTGGTGGTCTGGTTTTAATAGACGATTACGCGCATCATCCCAGTGAGATTCGGGTTACGATATCTGCAGCCAAAACCCGGTTTCCGAAAAAATTTCTTTGGGTTGTTTGGCAACCTCACACGTATTCACGAACTTTAACGTTGTGGAATCAATTTCGGGGGGCTTTTGATGGCGCGGATGGTCTGATTGTTTTGGATGTATTTGCTGCTCGAGAGAATGCACCACAAAGTTTCTCGATGGAACAATTGGTTCAGGAAATCTTACACCCAAATAAATATTTTTTCCCGTCTATAGCGGAGGCTCATCGGTTTCTAATTGATTGCTTAAAGGGAAACGAAGTTGTGCTGGTTTTATCTGCCGGGGACGCGAACAATTTGAATGAAATGCTTTTAAAGACTTTTAGCTCACCCAACGAGGTAAAACCTTGAGTGGTTAATGAGGTAGAAAGAATGTTACTGAAACACAACCTGCACTCCCTAACGAAAGATCTAGAAACCCAAACTGGGCTAAAGTTTAAAACTCAAGAGCCTCTGTCACGCTATTGTAGTGCGCGGATTGGTGGTCCTGCCGAAATTTTAGTAGAAGTTGGCAGTGCAGAGAAATTAGAAAAGGTCATCACTGCTGTGTGGGAAAGACAATTACCTTATGTTCTACTAGGCAGTGGGAGCAATGTTTTGATTAGTGACGAAGGATTATCTGCAATTGTGGTGGTCAATCGTGCCAGGGGACGCGGGCGGATCAAAATATCGGCATCTTCAGGGAGTGCAGCAATCTGGGCGGAAAGTGGGATTAATTTAGGCACAGTGGCACGGATAGCCGCAGAGAAAGGATTTAGCGGGCTTGAATGGGCAGTTGGCATTCCTGGTACAGTCGGAGGGGCGGTTGCAAATAATGCTGGAGCGTTCGATGGGGATATAGCGCATAGCTTAATCGTGGCAGAAATCTTGCAACGGAATGATGCACTAGCGTCTGGAACGATCCTGCGCCAGAGGTGGGAAGCAGAAAATTTTGATTACTCCTACCGAAAGAGTCGCATTAAATGGCAAAATGAGGCGATTGTTGTTCTCGGAGCAAATTTCAAGATAACGAAAAGTGAGCCAGAAATTGTGAAAGCAAAAATGAATGAATTTAACGAAAGGCGGAAATCTTCCCAACCCACAGGGGCTTCTATGGGTTCAATTTTTAAAAATCCTGCTGGGGATTATGCAGGCCGCTTGATTGAAGCAGCTGGATTGAAGGGTCGCCGAATTGGAGGAGCACAAATTAGCCCTGCTCATGCGAATTTTATTATTAACACTGGGAATGCTTGTGCTCAGGATGTATGGGAGCTTATTCAAGTTGCCCGGGAAACTGTTTATGAATCATTTGGAATACTTTTAGAACTAGAAATTCAACCATTGGGTCATTTTGCTGCTTATGAAAAAAACCTATTGGCGCATAGTTTAGGTGATAGCAATGACGGATAGTGATAAAAAGCTTCGTGTATGTGTGATATTCGGTGGAGTTTCGGGTGAGCATGAAATCTCATTGCTTTCTGCCCGTTCGATATTAGCAGCGTTAGATTCACAGAAATATGCTGTTTTCCAAATTGGGATTACCCATGATGGTGTATGGATTACTGGTGATGATATCCTCACTGCCTTATCCGATAATCAATTGAATGGTTGTAGTTATGCAACCCTGTTGGCTGATCCCACTCGAGCGGGGATTTATCGAATTTCTACGGGAAATGTTGTTGAGCAGTTAGAACTGATCCAAAAGGTGGATGTGGTTTTCCCAGTGCTGCATGGGACTTTTGGCGAAGATGGCAGTATCCAAGGGCTTTTGGAGCTAGCCAATGTAGCTTACGTTGGCTCAGGAGTTGTTGCCTCTGCGGTTGGAATGGATAAGGGAATCTTTAAAGATGTCATGCGGGCAAACGGGATACCGGTGGCAGATTACCGTTTGTTTTCCCGCCGAGAAACTAAAGAAGATATTGCTTTGGTGATCGAAGAGTCGGAAAGATTAGCGCCATATCCCTTATTCGTTAAACCAGCAAATCTGGGCTCTTCTGTAGGGGTAAGCAAGTGCCACAATCGCGCAGAATTGTTGCAGGGGTTAAAGGAAGCTGCGCGTTACGACCGCCGGATATTGGTAGAGAAAGGTATTAATGCCCGCGAAATTGAGGTAAGTGTTTTGGGAAACGAAGAACCAATTGCATCTCTACCTGGGGAAATTATTCCGGCAGATGAATTCTATTCCTATGATGCAAAATATCACGATGATCGCTCGCAACTAATAATCCCCGCGCCACTAAATGAAGCTCAAATTGAAAATGCCCGTGAATTGGCTGTCAGAACCTATAAAGCTATTGATGGAGCAGGTATGGCTCGAGTGGATATGCTCCTCGAAAAAGGGAGTGGAATTATTTTTGTAAACGAAATCAATACGATACCGGGATTCACTCAAATTAGCATGTATCCGAAACTATGGGAAGCGAGTGGTATCAGTTATACGGAATTGATAGATCGATTGATTGGACTAGCGATGGAGCGAAAAGCAGAACGGCAAAACACCACTTATCGTTATATCAGGGAGAAGGGTGCAAAGTGAAAATAAATCTATCTAACCAGAAAATTTCTAACCGAGTAAAGCAGTCTCCTGCCACAAGCGCAAAAGCAAGTTTTCGCATCCGACACCTTGAAGGATACAAAGCTGGAAACAAAAAGAGAACTTATCAAATAGAAGATCGGCGAGTACCAGTAATGGTGAGGGGCGGGTTACCAGGAATTCCAATGGCGACCCCTAAAAGGGCGACGAAATCACAACATCGAATGGATATTCCGTTAAATATTCCAGGTGCTGAAATCCATTTACCGGCAATACCAGCCATTGGATTTAGTTGGCGCTTCGTTTCTGGCGCATTATCCCTTGCATTAATCCTAGCTTTATATTTATTATGGACGTCGCCTGTTTTTCGGATTTCAGAGGTGATGGTTTCCGGCCTAAACCGGATCACGTTGAAAGAATTAAATCTCGAGCTTAACCTAGTAGATCACCCTATATTCACAGTAGATCCTCAAACAGTGAGCGATAAAATCGGCAAATTATTTCCAGAATTTAGCCAGGTCAACCTTAAAGTTCGCCTCCCCAACAAGGTTTTCATAAATGTAGAGGAAAGAATTCCAATGTTGGTATGGAAACAAGATGGCCGGACTTTACTGATTGATGCAAATGGTTATGCTTTTCCAATGAGAGGGCAATCAACTAATTTGCCGAAATTAACGATAGAAGCACATAGTGCACCTTTTGGATTGACGATGGAAAACGTTGATAATCAAGCAGCCCGATTCTTGCCCGCCGATATGGTTTCTGGGATCTTATCATTGAATGCATTACTACCGGATGGAGCGGTGCTGGTTTATGATCAAGAACACGGCTTGGGCTGGAAGGATAAACGCGGGTGGAATGTCTATTTCGGAGAGATAAGCAATATCAGCTTGAAGATGAAAATATATAACATGCTGGTTAGTAAATTGAAAAAGGAAGAGATAAAACCAAATTTGATTAGCGTGGAGTATGTGCATGCCCCATATTACCGAACGGAGCGCTAAAATGTTAACCGAACAACCTGTTGTAGTTGGAATTGACATCGGGACAACCAAGGTCTGTACCCTAGTTGGGAGAGAAGAAGCGCCGGGTCAACTGCGGATTTTGGGAATGGGCGTTGAACCATCCCAAGGAATTAAAAAAGGAGTAGTGGTTGACTTGGCTGCGGCTTCGTTGGCAGTTAAAAAATCAATCGAAAAGGCGGAACGCACTTCCGGAATGGAGATAAACTCAGCCTTGGTGAGTTTGGCGGGGGCTCAAATTTCTTCCACAAACAGCACCGGAGTTGTGGGCGTTAGCGGACGAGTGATAGACCAAGATGATATCTATCGGGCAATTGAATCCGCTCAGGCGATACCGATCCCTCACAATCGAGAAATTATTCATGTTATCCATCGCGGTTTTAATGTGGATGGACAGGAAGGAATCCGTATGCCAATTGGCATGCATGGATACAGATTAGAAGTTGAGACGCATATTATCACCGCTTCTTCGGCTTCTACTGAGAACTTACGCCAATGTGTCGGAGCTTCAGGAGTAGAAGTTTCTCAATTTGTGCTGAATCCACTTGCCTCAGCGGAGGTTGTATTAACCGAAACAGAGCGACAGATGGGAGTATTGGTTTGTGACATTGGTGGTGGTACTACTGATATCGCATTATATGTCAATGGAGATGTTTGGTTTACAGCAGTTTTAGCTGTTGGAGGGAATCACATCACTTCTGATATTGCTCAGGGATTACGATTGCCGTTGTCCCAAGCGGAAGAAATTAAGATTCAGCATGGTTATGCCATTGAATCGGAGGTGGACGAAAGGGAAAGTTTTCAAATTCGATCGTTTGGCGATGAGAATTATAAACAGATCAGCCGCGCTGATTTAGCCCATATCATTGAAGCGCGTGCCGAAGAAATACTTAGCCTGGTCTTACAAGAAATTAAAAGGTCGGGGTACGATGGTCTATTGCCAGCGGGAATTGTATTAACTGGCGGATCAAGTTTATTGCCTGGAATAAGGCAACTGGCAAATCATCTGTTCAATGTGCCCGTTCGGATTGGAAAGCCAGAAGGATTAATCGGAATGGCAGATCGGCTGGATTCACCGGCGTTTTCGACTTCTGTTGGGCTATTAAAGTGGGCGTTGCTATATAACGAATTTATCCCGCCAGAAACCCATAAAGGTATAGGAATTCAATTGCCTGGCAATAGTCAAGCATGGGAGACGCTTAAAGAATGGTTAAGACGGTTACTTCCCTAAAGGAAAACCGATTAGCACAGATTAAACAAACCAATTTTCATTGAGGAGGAGTATTTTTATGAGTACAAATCAATATCCAAATCAACTTGAATCCTTTGCCCGCATAAAAGTTGTGGGTATAGGAGGAGGTGGCTGTAATGCAGTAGATCGGATGATTGACGAAGGCTTACAAGGGGTTGATTTCGTCAGCATTAACACCGATGCTCAAGCGTTGATCAATAGTAAGGCAGCCACAAAAGTACGGATTGGTGAAAAACTAACCCGCGGTTTAGGGTCTGGAGGCGATCCTGAAATGGGCCGTAAAGCAGCTGAGGAATCAGCCGAAGATTTATATAACGTACTTAAAGCTTCAGACCTGGTGTTCATCACTGGAGGTATGGGGGGAGGAACCGGCACGGGTGCAGCACCAATTGTAGCCCAGATCGCCAAAGAAGTGGGAGCATTGACCATTGGTGTAGTTACAAGACCGTTCTCGTTTGAAGGGAAGAAACGAGAACAAGCTGCAGAGTTAGGGATAGATAAACTTAAAGAGCAAGCCGACACCCTGATTGTCATCCCGAATGATCGTTTGCTTCAAATTGTTGACAAGCGGGTGACTGTTCAACAGTCATTTAAGCTTGCTGATGATGTATTACGTCAGGGGGTTCAGGGAATTTCGGAATTGATCACTGTGCCTGGTTTGATAAACCTGGACTTTGCCGATGTTCGAACCATCATGTCAGAAGGTGGAGCAGCGCTAATGGCGGTTGGCAATGGAAAAGGGGAAGGGGCAGCGCGGATGGCTGCCGAACAAGCCATTTCCAGTCAGCTTCTCGATATTACCATTGATGGAGCGCGCGGTATTTTGTTTAACGTTACCGGTGGAAACGATCTGACCCTGTTTGACGTCAACGAAGCCGCAGAAATCATCAAAAGCACTGCCCATCCGGATGTGAATTTGATCTTTGGTGCAGTCATTGATCCGGCCATGAAGGATGAGGTACGGATAACTGTGATTGCGACTGGTTTTGAACGGTCAGGGTCTGCAGGAAGACAGCAGCATGTAGCCACACGCGAAATAAAGAACGAACGGCCAGTACAAAATACAGCACAAACTGCTACCGCACCGAGAAGGGATTTTCAACCGCGCGCTTTCAATACGGAAGATTTAGATATCCCAACATTTCTGCGTAATCGTTCAACCAGTGATCGGCTGAAATAAAACGGCATAACCTTTAGGATAATCTCTGGCGGTAGAAATGATGGACGGCTTGTGGTAATTGACAACACTTATCCAAGTTGATAAGTTGATTCTTTAATTCGGCTATATCGTAATAGACTACTGGTATCCTCCTCCCAGGTAGTCCTTTACGGTTGCTTGCCTGCAGATTTGTGATTGCCTTCGCAGGAAGATGCAGGCATAAACGAGGCGATAATTTAATCGCCTCGAATTTTTTAACCTAATCTTATTATTTTTCCTCTTGCAAAATCTGAATGGGTATGCTAGAATGTATTCAATTAGTCCAATATGTACGTAGAAATATTATAATATCACCCACCTATTGTGGATACATTTGTTCTAATAAAGTATAATAGATGCGCTGTCCTTATTGTAAAAGTATTAATACAAAAGTCATTGATACATCCCATGATAATCGGGGAGGCATACGCCGTCGCCGGGAATGCGAAAACTGTGGTGAACGGTTCAGCACTTATGAACGGCCAATTCTGGCAACACCTTTGGTAATCAAAGCAGATGGCACTCGTGAAGAATTTGACCGGGAGAAATTAATCCGTGGTATTCGAATTTCTTGTGCCAAGCGCCCGGTTTCTGCGGCTGATATTGAGCGGTTAGTTGGGAACATTGAGGCTAATTTACAATCAATGGGAAGGGCAGAGGTTTCATCCAGAGTTATTGGGGATATGGTCATAGCGGGGCTAAAAGAATTAGATCAAATTGCCTATATTCGCTATGCAATCGTCTATCTACGTCTAGATGACTTAAAAGCCATTCGGAATGAAATTGATCGGCTGTTAGAAAGCTAGAAATTTCAATCCAAAGTGTAAGGGTTTATTCCTGAATTATTAACTTTACAAAGGTATTAGAGAGGAGTAGTGTCGATGTTGAAAGATTCCACAAAGCAAAATCGATCCAATGAAGTGCCTGTAATTCCCCCAATCCCAGAGGGTTTAAGGAAGGTGGAATTAACGGACAATGCTCGTCAGGTATTGATCCGCCGCTATGTGCGCCGCGGAAAAGATGGGAAACCAGCGGAAACGGTGGAAGGGATGTTTTGGCGCGTTGCTTATTCGGTTGCCAAGGTGGAAGAACAATGGGGCGAGGATGTGGTTGGTTTAGCTTTCCAATATTATGAATTTCTTACCTCCCGCGCATTTTTCCCAAATTCACCTACTTTCACTGGCGCTGGAACACCACTTGGACAATTGGCTGCGTGTTTTGTGTTACCAATTAGCGATGATATGGGGCGTAAGTCTACTGGAATCTTTCAAACATTACGCGATGCAGCTCTCATCCAACAAACCGGCGGCGGTAATGGTTTTTCTTTTTCCCGTCTCAGGCCAAAAGGCACTCTCGTTCGTTCGTCTGCTGGGCAAGCAACCGGTCCGGTTGGATTTTTACGGGTTTATGATAAAGCCTTTGGGGAAGTTGCCCAAGGAGGCACTCGCCGGGGAGCGAACATGGCGGTTCTGCGCGTGGATCACCCGGATATTGAAGAATTCATTACCTGTAAAACAGATGAAAATGCCATTACGAATTTTAACATCTCGGTAGGGATTACCGATGCATTCATGAAGGCAGTTATCCAGGGCGCTGATTGGGAATTGCGCTTTCCCGATGTTAGCTCTCCGTTGTATCATGATTTTGATGGAACACTGGAACAAGCAGAAGCTGCAGGAATTCCAATTAAAGTGTATAAAGTCGTTAAAGCCCGGGATTTGTTTGAAAAGATTGTCCTTCAAGCCCATCACAATGGTGAACCTGGCGTCTTGTTCCTCGACGCTGCTAACTTAAGTAATCCTGTCCCGCATCTTTATCCTTTGGAAGCAACCAATCCTTGTGGTGAGCAATGGCTAGGACCGTACGAAAATTGTTGTTTGGGTTCGATTAATCTAGCCCAACATTTTTCTCCAGAACATAGAGTGGATTGGGAAAAAATTCGACAGAGTACGATTTTAGCAACTCGCTTCTTGGATGACGTGGTTGATGCAAATGCGTATGTTCCGGCAGTTCCCCAGCTTAAAGAAGCGGCTCTCAGAGCGCGCCGGATTGGATTAGGCATCATGGGATTAGCGGATTTGATGTATCACGTGGGTGTGCGCTATGGCTCTCCTGAGGGTCAAGAATTTGCCTCGCAGGTGATTGAATTCATTCGCTACCATTCCATGAAGACAAGCATTGAATTGGCAGAGAAACGGGGACCGTTCCCGGCGATCAAGGGCAGTATATACGATCCGCAAAATTTGGTCTGGAAAGCCCCTATGCCTATTTTCCCATATACTCACAACTGGGATAGACCAGCGATTGATTGGAAGGAAATAGAAAATGGAATTCGGCAAAAAGGAATTCGGAATGCTGCCCAAACTACTATTGCACCAACCGGGACAATCGCTACGGTTGCCGGGTGCGAAGGATATGGTTGTGAACCGGTGTTTGCATTAGCCTATATTCGCCATGTCAATGATAATGGTAAAGATTTACAGCTCAATTACACCAGCCCTTTGTTTGAGCAGGCATTGATTGAACATGGCATAGACGAAGAACAACGCGCTAAAATTTTCACCCATGTAATGGAACACGGATCCTGTCAAGGAATCGAGGGGGTTCCAGAGGCAATCCAAAAAGTATTTGTAGTTTCAACCGATATTACTGCTGAAGAACATGTCCGTATGCAGGCAGCCATGCAGGTATTTGTGGATAACAGTTTAAGTAAGACGATTAATTTCCCGGCGGATGCAACCGTGGAAGATGTCATGATTGCTTATCAATTAGCTTGGCAGCTGGGTTGTAAAGGGATTACGGTGTACGTCACCGGTTCCCGCGATAAAGTGGTTTTAGAAACCAAAGCAACTGCAAAGAAGAAAAGCTTAAGTGAGGGAGAAGTAGAAACAACCCCACAAGCAGAGCAAATCTCCTTTTGGCAAGAACAGAAAAAACCTCGTCCACGGGCACTCCATGGTTTTACCTATTCAATCAACACACCGCTCGGAAAGGCTTTCATCACGATTAATGAAAATGGAGACGAAAATCCATTTGAGGTATTTATCAATACTGCCAAAGCAGGCTCGGATACAGCAGCCGTGTCAGAAGCTATTGGACGACTCATTTCCTACATTTTGCGTTTAGTATCACCAGTTCACCCGCTTGAGCGTTTGAAAGAGGTGTGGCGGCAGCTTTCTGGGATTGGCGGAGGACGGCCTTTAGGATTTGGACCAAATCGGGTTCGCTCTTTACCGGATGGCGTGGCTCAGATTTTAGCTGATTATCTAGAGCAAAAAGAGAAAAGCGGTTCACCGAAATACGCTGGTTCAGGTTCAGAAACACCTGAGGAAGAGATGGGCTCAAATAAACGGCCATTGGTGTTGGAACTTGATGAGGAATCCGAATCAACCGGGCAATTCCAATTAAGAATAGGGGATTTATGTCCGGAATGCGGGCAGGCTGCATTGGTAAATGAGGAAGGCTGCCGCAAATGTTATGCGTGCGGATATAGTGAATGTTAGGATTATAGAAAGAGTTTGTTGAATTT
>DYKV01000242.1:1586-3886 GCA_020722415.1 Anaerolinea sp. | reverse complement strand
AATGGCTTGGGATTTGGGCGGGAATATGGAGGAAGAAATTCAGCGGGCGATTTTACTGCGTACCCTCGATCCACAACAGGTTGATTTCCTTTTTCCCCCTTATCCCCAAGATCATCCCTTGATAGTGCCCAAAATAGGCGGAGATCTACTTAATCGAGCTGGATTTGGAGATCCCATCTCGGGTACAGATCATCCTAATGGCTTACCTCCAATTTCAGCACTTTGGTCAATTTACCGCGATCAAGGGCTGCCGTTGGAAACCGTCTCCGAGCGCATCAATAAGTTAGATCACTTTATCGGCAGCGGGCAGGGATTAGGGTCGAATTCTTGGGTAGTCAGTGGCTCGCGGACGGTTAGTGGTAAGCCAATCTTAGCCAATGACCCCCATTTAGGCATCCAAATGCCATCTATTTGGTTTCAGATCGGCTTACATTGTCACCCCAAAACCACCGAATGTCCGTATGAATTGAATGGATTCTCTTTTGCCGGTGTTCCCGGGGTGGTAATCGGGCACAATGACCGGATAGCCTGGGGATTTACTAATGTTGGGCCAGACGTAATTGACCTATACATTGAAAAAGTGAATCCACAAAATCCTAATCAATATGAAGTTAATGGTAAATGGGTGGATTTTGAAACTCGGCAGGAGACAATTCGGATCGCTGGCGGCAAGACGAAGACGATTATAGTACGCATCAGCCGCCATGGACCGATTATTTCCGATACTTATGGTCCTTTGAAAGATACAATTGACCCTAAAGACAAGACAGCCCTGCCCTTCCGCCAAAAAGCGGGAATTGCTCTGCCTGATCAATATGCCATTGCGATGCGTTGGACCGCCTTGCAACCAAGTGAGGTGTTCGAAGCGATTTGGGGATTTGATAAAGCCCAATCCTGGCAGGAATTCCGTCAAGCTGCCCGTGGATTTGCCGTTCCGGCTCAGAATCTAACTTATGCCGATGTGGAGGGTAATATCGGTTATCAAATGCCCGGACTGGTTCCCATTCGAAAAAACGGAGACGGGCGTTTACCAGTGCCAGGTTGGAACGATGATTATGAATGGACCGGTTTTATTCCGTTCGATGAATTACCTTACGCTCTCAATCCTCATTCTGGGTATATCGTCACTGCCAACAATCGCGTGCCGCCATGGGATTACCCATATTTGATTACTACCGATTGGGATTATGGTTTTCGCGCTCAACGGATTGTAACCATGATCGAACAAACTAACCAAAAAGTTGATTTAGCTACCATCCAAAAAATGCAAGGAGATGATTATGATGCCAGCGCTGCATTAATCGTTCCTTGGTTATTAAAAACCCCGCTCAACGATCCCCATCTGGAAGAAATAAGGAACATCCTGACAAATTGGGATTACCAAGCAAAATCCGATTCAGGGGCAACGGCACTATATGAGGTGTTTTGGGCTCATTTATTGCAAGATACTTTTGCGGATAACCTACCGAAGGAATATTCACCAGATGGTGGTGACCGCTGGTTTATCGTGATGAGATCCCTCATTGATCAAGAATCCTCGTTTTGGTGGGATGATCAATCCACGAGCGATCAGATCGAAACCCGCGAGGATATCCTGAAGCGCGCTTTTGCCGAAGCGGTGCGCCAATTAGAAAAAAAACAAGGAAACAACCCCGCAAAATGGAAATGGGGGGCGTTGCACACCGCCACATTTCGCAATCAATCCCTGGGTGAATCTGGGGTAGGTCCTATTGAGGCTCTTTTCAACCGTGGTCCTTATCAAACGAGCGGAGGTTCAGCCATTGTAAATGCCACTGGTTGGGATGCCAGTAAGGGTTTTGAAGTGATTTCTGTACCTTCGATGCGGATGATCGTAGATTTTAGCAATCTGGATGCCTCAATCACTGTACATACCACTGGGGAATCCGGTCATGCGTATCATCCGCATTATGTGGATATGGCTGATTTGTGGCGCACTATTCAGTATTATCCGATGTGGTGGGATAAGGAATCGGTGGTCAGCCATTCCCAAGAACACTTGCATTTAATTCCATAGGAGGGGATAAGCAAGGTTTGAGCTGGTTATCCTTACCTATAAGCCGAAGTGAAACGCCGTCAACGTTCTCATTGTTCTTTGAAGCCATCCTGAAGGTTTCAACAAACTCCGTCCAGCGCTGGGCTGTCTAAAAAGAACCTGCCGGCAGTCCGAGAGTAAGGCAATTAGAGCGAAAATGGCGAAAGACAAAAAACTGGCGATCAAGTCCTCGCCAGTTTTTTCTTATTATGGGCAATACACACTCATCCCTATTCGGTTTTGACCT
>DYKV01000242.1:0-1486 GCA_020722415.1 Anaerolinea sp. | reverse complement strand
AAGGCGGTTGATACTCTATTTGGATTGCGGAAGCCCTGCTATCACAATCCAAATTATCCCATCCCGCACAGAGAACTACCCTTCTTTTTGGACAGTCCCATGCCGGTTATTTCAAATTCTCACTGCTTCGATTAACAATTTTCTACCAAGTTCAACGGGCGAGTAAGCCGATCGCAGTTCAAAAAAGCTTTTCAAGCTTTCAAGCTAGTCGGCATTAACCGACATCCACAAACGGAGGCAAGCATGATAGAATAATTTAGATTGAATTAGTTTTACACTCGTATATTTTCAATAGGGTTTCAAGATACTCTAATCTGGGAGCACGCATCAAGCTAAATTATTATGCACTTAGCAAACCCCGCTCGAATCAAGCGACGATCCATCTTGTTCACGTTATTATTATGTGGGACATTGGTTGCTTGTGGTTCTCCTTCCAATAAAGTTACCAGCAGTCCTGTTGTCGAATTATTGCCAACGTCAACTGCGCTCCCGACCGCCAGCCCAACTCCGCAGCCGGCTTATCTTTTATTGGTCGCTCCATCGGCTCCTGATCCAGCATTCCTTGCCGGTCTACAGGGACTCTTAGAAAATGCAGCTCAAGTCAATGGGTTAACATTTGAAATCCGCCCGGAATTAACTCAGAGCGATGCTGCCAGCCAGACTATTCGTTTAGCGGTGGTTGTCTCGCCAGGTTTAAATCTAGCCGATCTTGCCAGTGCCGCTCCGCAGACTCAATTCCTCGCCATTGGTTATCCTGGTTTACAACCGCAAGCAAACCTGAGCGTGATTGAATTACAACCCTCTCGTGCAGATTGGGAGGGATTTGTAGCTGGGTTTCTTGCAGCAACAGTAACCGATGACTGGCGGGTTGGGGTGGTTTCAGATACTTCAACTGTGGAGGGGAAAGCTGCCCAAAACGGTTTCGCCAATGGAGTCAAGTATATGTGTGGTTTATGTCAACCCCTTTATCCTCCATTTCCTATTCCGACATATCCATTGTATTGGTCGTTAAGTCCTACCTCTAGCCAAGCGGATATGGATACGGGAGTCGCTTATTTTCAGGAATGGGCGGTTAAAACGGTATTTTTATATAAACCATCTGAAGGTTGGTTGTCTACTTTCGGAAAAGCTGGTTTTCGTCTCATTGGTGATCAAACACCCCCGGAAGAGCTTAAGGGTCAATGGATTGCATCCATCCAAAACAGTGATTTGTTAGTTGAATTAAAGTCCATGCTTCCGGCTTTGCTAAATGGAAAAGGCGGTCAAACCAGCCGCTCCGGGCTGACTTTGATAAATATTAATGCTGACCTTTTCAGTCCGGGTAAGCAAGAGTTTGTGAAGGATATGTTGACTGACTTATTATCTGGTAAGATTGACAGCGGAGTGGATCCAAATAGCGGAGAGTTAAAGTAACCCAAATTCATAATATTGGAGGATGAATATCAAAACGCCCGCTAGGAAAATTGATGATTAAATACAGGTTGCT
>DYKV01000241.1 GCA_020722415.1 Anaerolinea sp. | reverse complement strand
GAATTAAAATAGTACATCTCCTCGCAACTTCCAATCTGCTTTTAATATCGCCATGACGATGACATTCAAATATTTTCCTTTGTAATATACCGCCTCACGTAAAATGCCTTCCTGAACAAAACCGCATTTTTGATATACGTGAATGGCTCGTGGATTATCTTCAAAGACCTGCAGGAAAATTCGTCTTAGATTTAATGTTTCAAAACAGTGCAGCAAAAACAAATTTAGCGCTTCTGTTCCATATCCTTGATCCCAGTAGCATTTCTCGCCAATCAGGATACCCAATTCAGCCGAACGATTACGCCAGTCTAAATTCCTCAATGAAATATCGCCAATCGCTATCCATTGATTATCTTTTTTCACTTCGATGATAAGGGGATGTTCCTCGGCTGGAGTTTGCATGGTCATCTCAAACCAGCGTTCTTCCCCATAATTGGATAGTGGCAAAAAGATCGATAATCCTTCTCGAACTTGCGGGTCATTTAACCAATTGACAAAAAAAGGTAAATCACTCCGTTCGATAGCGCGTAATCGAATTCGTTTACCAAAGATCATGACAGATCCCCATCGAGCAAGATTTGTAAAGCGTGGTAAGGTGAAATCTGCCGGGAAACAAGGTTATTCAGGACCTTCTGGTAGGTTTCGGTTGAAATGGATTTTTGCCAACGCTCTAATAAAGTATTTTGGATGAGAAGATCCAGCATTGATTGCAATCGTATGTGTTCCCGGCGCAGCCATTCCTGACTTTGATATAAATATTGGAGATGTTGAGAGATAGCTTGATAAACCGGTTGAATTCCTTCGTTATCGGTCGCTACCGTCTTCAAGATGGGGACTTGCCATCCCTTTGTCACTCTCGAAACCTTAACATTCGATGGTTCATCAGGGTGATGATGAGTCGGATCTTCCATGTCCCAGTTAAATATCGAACGTAAGGCACGTTCTGTGTTCTCAACCATAGGCAGATCTGCTTTATTTATCACCAGAATATCAGCAATTTCTAAGATACCAGCCTTAATCGCTTGCACCTCATCCCCTGTCCCCGGGGATTCAACTACAATGGTTGTATGAGCCAAGCGGGCAATATCCACCTCTGCCTGCCCAGCTCCCACTGTTTCAATAAAAATTACTTCATAACCAGCTGCATCAAAGACCTGGACAATGTCTGCCGTTGTAGTTGCCAATCCCCCAAGTGAACCGCGTGAAGCCATAGACCGGATAAATACACCCGCATCACCAGCTAAATCACGCATGCGCAGCCGGTCTCCTAATATCGCTCCGCCGCTGAATGGGCTGGTTGGATCTACTGCTACCACGGCAACTTGGCGAGGAGGTTCCCCTTCTGGTGGATGACGAAAGAGAAATGCCAAGCAATTGACTAATGTAGATTTTCCGCTGCCTGGGGAGCCCGTTACACCAATAAGGTGGGCATTGCCCGTGTAAGGAAAAAGTTCATTCAAACATTCCCGCCCCTCAGCCGTCCCATTTTCTACCTGGGTTAATAAGCGCGCCAAAGCCAGTCGATTCCCCTCCCGAATAGATTTAGCCAATGACATGAATCCTGGTAATTCCCTTCAATGCGTTATGAATTTGGTTGGTGTTCTGGACGGGTTGTTTGAGCTTGAATATCGTGGATGATTTGTTCAGTAAGGGTACCCGGCCCGTACACACCTACTACACCTAATTCTAGCAAACGAGGGATATCCTCATCTGGAATAATGCCTCCGACGAACACCTTCACATATTCCTGATGGTTCGCGCGTAATAGTTCTAATACCCGTGGAACAAGGGTCATGTGTGCCCCAGATAGAATGGACAAACCAACTACATCCACATCTTCTTGTAACGCAGCTTCGGCAATCATTTCTGGGGTTTGGCGCAACCCACTATATATGACTTCCATCCCGGCGTCGCGCAAAGCCCGAGCGACCACCTTGGCGCCTCGGTCATGTCCATCCAGCCCCGGTTTAGCAATCAACACTCGAATTTTTCGTTCGTCCATCTTTTATCCAGCTTGATCATGCAGATAATTTTCAATTTTTCACCATGAAAAAATCCCAATATTAGGTCATTCTCTATGCTGATGTTCTTCTAAAATCTACGCTCACTGTTTTTACTAATTATAACCCAGATTAAAACAAGAGACCGTCTAAAACGACGGCCTCCTGCAGCGCTGCGGCAAATTATCCAACGTTCAGGAGGGATGCCGCAGCGCTTCGTTTGGTACTACTATCAACCATTGGCATCACCTCCTCATTGGTGGGATAGCAAAACAGGTTCATTTCACCCTCAAAAGGTTAAATTAAGTATCACATAGAAACAAAGGAATGTCAATAGTCACTTAATCTATCCAAGAATAATCATTACTCACCTTACTGAGCTGTAAGGTTGAGCTCTTGTCTTGCCATTCTTATGATTGGTATAATGATTGCATCCCATTTAAGGGATTGGCTACAATTGGAATAAGCTATGGCATTAAAAGGCAACCTGCGCGATTTCAGTCTGACCCAACTATTAAACCTAGTTCATTTAGCTAGGAAAAACGGTATATTGCGGATCGAAGATTCCTCCAACCGTGTCTGGCTTGGCTTTCGGGAAGGCAAGTTAGCTTATGGTGGGTTTAATCAAGACGATAATGGTTTAGTGGCGATTCTCTACCGGGCAAGGAAGATTAACGCCAACCAATATCGCACCATTAAAGAGCGGGCTAGCTCGATGAGCGATAAAGAACTCGGATTATTATTAGTCAGCGCCGGCTATCTGACCCAACAAGAAATCCTTCAGAGCATCCATGAATATCTCATTAGCATTGTAAAACGGTTGTTCTTTTGGACGTCCGGCACATTTGCTTTCGAGAACGATGCTCCTCTACCAACCGATAGGATCCTTCTGCGGATCAATCTGGATAACTTGATTCTGGAAGGCTCCCGGCAGTTACGGGAGTATGATCAGCTCAAAGATGAAATCCCTAGTTTGGATATTGCCCTTAAGTTTTGTGATCGCCCAGGGACAAATGTGCGCAATTTGCGCCTAAACCAAGAAGAATGGAAGGTTGTTTCTTATATCCATCCAAAAAACAGCTTAAAAAAGATCTCCGAAGTGACGAACTTAAACGACCTAGAAATACGACGGATCACCTTTGGCTTATTGCAAGCCGGTGTAGTAGAATTTGTTAAACCAGATGGTTTTTCCCCTAAACGAACTATTAATCCCGGCATCCCAAATACTAACCCTCACGAACAAGCATCTATAATTAAGCGTATAATTCAAAGAATACGCTCACTCTAATTTCTTTCAGGATTAATTCTTATGCAAACAGTCAAAATGGTGGTCACCGGTCCATTCAATGCAGGTAAAACCGCCTTCATTCGCACGGTCAGTGAGATCAATGTTGTCTCTACCGAGCGCAAGATCAGCCAGGAAGCTGAAAAAGTTAAGGAAACCACCACAGTTGCGATGGATTTCGGCCGCATCACCATTGACGAAGATTTGGTGCTTTATTTGTTTGGCACTCCCGGCCAACGGCGTTTTGATTTCATGTGGGAAATTCTCTCGGAGGGGATGCTTGGTTTCATCGTTATGGTGGATAGCTGCAAGCCCGAAACCTTTCGAGAGGCGCGCAGCATTCTCGAAACTTTCCGTGCTTATGCTCCAACCCCTTATATCGTTGCCGCTAATAAACAGGATTTGAGAGATGCCTGGGAAATTGAGGATTTGCGGATTGCCCTTCGCCTCGACTCTAAGGTAAAAATCCTCCCCTGTGTTGCTACAGACAAAGAGACGGTTAAGCTCGTATTAATTGAGCTACTCAATCAAATCCTCAAAGAATTGGAAGCGAAATCTTAACTACTTTAACAATGTCACATTTTCGCATAGTTGTCATTGCGAGGAGCGTTCTTTGCGACGAAG
>DYKV01000018.1:9649-24309 GCA_020722415.1 Anaerolinea sp. | reverse complement strand
GTTTGGTTGCGGCATGAATGCCGCGTTACGGAATGATGTTGAGAAAGTGATTATTCAATGTATGGTAAACATAATTCTGCCAGAGCTTGATCATTTCATCACGGGTATATTCGTGAGAATCAAAGGTTTGTAAAATAAGGCGCCCCCCCACACAACTGGTTAACATGCCGTTTAATGTGTTATTCGCCGGAGTTAAACCGGCCAAGAAGGCGGCATCACCGATAACCTGATTATTAACCCGTTTGATCTTGAGCAAATCCCCAATATCACCTCGCCAAATTATCCCGACGTTCTTTAATTGCCCGACCTGGTTGGGTGTGCTCCAGATTGGATGTTGGGATTGTAAAGCCCATATATCCCTTATCTCCGGACTATACCAATCGGATTGCAATTCCACCCCGCAGGTATCCATGAGCCATTTCACCTTGGGGATCGTGGGGTTTTTCCCATACAGGATATCATCCAAATCCCACATTTCAATGATAAGCGCTGCCCCGCGTTGAAAATGATTGACAAGATACTCAAAATAATCTCCGGGAATCTTCCCGTTTACTTCAGCAGAAATGATGATCAGATCCCACTGGACATTGCCAAGGATCTGATTCTTCAATTGGTTTTGATCCCCTTTTATATCCATATATGTATAACCCGCTTCATATAATGCTCTTTTGACATAGCGTTCCAATCCAGACACGTTTTGGGCTATATCCTCATACAATAGGATCTTTGCACCTTTGCGCAAATCATCTAGGCTTGTTGGGTGAGTGGTAGGAATAATCGCTGTGTTTTCGCTTGGTGGGATGGATGTGGACGGTTGGCTCTGAGCTGCCTGGGTGATTTTTAATGCTAAAGCAGTATTTTGTAAACCGATTGCCTCCATCGTTGATTGCGATGCTGATGAAGGTCCGTTAGGTGAAGAACATGCGGTTATGATAAGGATCACAACTCCCCAAAAAACCCAACATTTTCGACCGTGCAAATTGTTCATTTTTCCCTCCCAGGGTGTCCATTTTATTGATTGACGCTCAAATAGAAATTATTTTAGTTACAATGCTGTACTCGAATCGGAATCGACTTCTATATGATAGTAATATTCGAAAAGCCCAAACTGCTCCTTGATAACTAGGGAGAAGTTTGATCTTATCTTTTTGATTGCGGCATGGTTATAAGAAATTTTTATAAAATTCTGATTTATTCCTTTATGTTCTCATTACTCAATATTTCTTGTTTTTGTTAATAAGCTACTCAATTTTAGTATAATGGGAATGTTCAAAAAGTCAATAATTTGCGAGGATGTATTGTCATCTATTTTTATGACAGTGTACCTTGTTCTTGATCAGGCTCAGCCCGCCCAGCAACAAGCCACCCAACATGACTGCTGTGGTCATTATCTGGATTGCGCGTTGTATGTCGCTTCTTTCTGGTTTATTTAGCCCTTTACCCAGCTGGTAATAGTCCACCTTCTCTAATTCCACACTTAATGCGCCCGCCATTGCACTCATTGGGTAACCCGCATTGGGGCTGGTGGTAGTGCGCGCATCTTGATGAACACTGCGAATTGCTTGAGGAGCGTTTTCACCCAATAACCAGGCTGAGAAGATGAGCAATAATGCAGTGAAACGAGCTGGTATGAAATTCAAAAAATCATCCAAACGCGCTGCAGCTTTTCCAAGCCATTCATGGACGAGATCGTGATAACCCCACATGGAATCGAGCGTATTCGCAAAACGATAAAGCCAGGCAAAAGGTAAACCACCGATTACATAATAAATCAATGGCGCCAGGATACCATCTGATGTATTTTCGGCAACCGATTCGATGGTAGCCGCCGCTACCTGTGATGAGGATAGCTCATGTGTATCGCGACTGACTAGATGCCAGGCAAGTAACCGGCGCGCTTCTGGCAAATCTTTTTCTAATGCCTTTGCTACTTCTTCGGCTGCATCAGTTAATCCCCTTTTTGAGAGAGTTAGTTTCAGGAAAAAAGCCTCTGCTAGGGCATTTAAGGGAAAAGGAAGCAAATGACAAGTACGTTCGACGATCCAAGCAATTCCAGCAACGAGGCTTCCCAAACTGATCCAAACTGCTAACCCGGCCAGCAATGCTGAACTAGATTTTCTGGGCAAAAACTTTTTTTCTATCCAATTGATTGCTAAACCGATCCAGGCAACCGGATGGTAATTATTTGGTGGATCTCCGAAAAAATGGTCTATTGCCAGCGCCAACCAGATATTCAACATCGTTTCCTTAAGGTTTAAGCGCTTTAGTCAATGCCTCACGCACCGCTCTGCCCACCAGCCAGCCGATTTCGGTTGCCGGACCGGCATAGGGTAAAGAAACTCCCTCGCCAGTATGTGCCACAACAACTGTGTCGGTAGAAGTTCCGCTGGCGAGTTCACCCTGACTTGTGCGAATTTCCAGACGATGTAAGCAATCCGTTTTTGCCTCGGTAATGGTGATGACCGCGTTGACCAGCGCGGAGGCTGACAGTTGCGCGTCGGTCAAGACAACGATGTTGATTGTTCCCGGTTTGGTGAGCGACGCCGGCGGCGACACTCCCGCGGTAGTGGCGTTGCTGATTCCAGCCGTTACCAGGGCACAAACTTGAAGTCCGTGATAATCAAGTTTAGAGAATCCAGTGTGTTCCAATTTTGCAGCTGTGATCAACCCAATCGAAGGGGGTGGAAGTTTTTGCTCGGCGGCAATTTGTTCAAGGTGTATCCGCGGATTTGGGTGGTTGTAATCTTTATCAACATGATAAATGAACAAAGATCGAAATTCACTATAACCCCCACCTAACACCGCCGAAGAGAGTGCAAATAGCTTGCGTTGAGAAACCAACCATACTGCTTGTTTTGTCACTTGGAGACTTACGTCCGGAAAAGGATAAATCAGATTGCCTTGCATGCTGTGACCGCTAACAATACTGCCAATTCGGCGAGCTCATTAATTGCGCCATAGATATCACCGGTGAGGCCTGGGATGAGGCGCAGCGTAAGCTTTGCCCCACCCCACACAACCATCACGACCACCACAAGAGCAATCCATCCTGAGATGGAATTAGCTAAAGCGGTGATTCCCAACACAAACATAGTGGCAAATAGCAGCCCTTTTGGGGAAGCATTATCCTTGATCGTCCTTCCTATACCCTGCTCACGCTGATACGGAAAAGCGATAATTGCCAAACTCATCCCCCAGCGCGAGAGCAGGGGTGCAAGAATTAACGCCACAGGCGCTAGTTGACAAGCGATTAAAGCGCTAAATTTAAGCAACAATAAAAGCACACCACCAACTAATGCGAATGTACCATGATGTTCATCCCGCATAATTTCCAGCCGCTGGTCGGGTGTCCAACCCCCAAATAATCCATCACAAGCATCGAGAAAGCCATCCAAATGCAATGCACCGCTTAGGATTATCCACTCGCCCAATAAAATAGCAGCCGATAACTGGAGTGGGAATAGCTCCTGTAACAGCCTGCTACTCAGCGCCAAAATAGACCCAATGATTAATCCTACTACTGGATAAAAGGCATGGGATGCTCCCATCTCTTGCGAGGTAAATGGACGCCGAATCACAGCTGGGGTGATGGTTAGAAATTGCATAGCCGCCCAAAAAGCATTCCAAAAAGACACTCGGCCGGGTTTTGGTGGATACTCCACGCCTACACACCATCCTTATTTGCCACACCCGCTTCTGAGAAAGTTGCCATCTCGTTCAAAATCTTACAGGCGCTATCCAGAATAGACATTGCCAACACGGCTCCACTCCCTTCTCCTAGCCGCATGTTTAAATCCAAAACCGGTTCTAATCCTAACCATTCCAGCATTTTTTGATGTCCTTGTTCTTGAGAACGATGTGAAGCGATAATAAAATCGCGCAAGCGCGGCTGCATGGTCACGGCTATCATGGCTGCAGCAGTAGTAATGAAACCATCTATCACCACCGGTACCCTTTTTGCAGCCCCACCGAAAATCACCCCTACCAACCCCGCAATTTCAAAACCGCCCAGTTTCATTAAAACATCCAATCCATCCTGAGGATTGGGTTGATTGACCTGCAAAGCCCGCGCCACAATCTCTCTTTTCCGGGCGAGTCCTTCATCATTCACACCAGTTCCACGGCCAACGCAAATCTCTACGGGTGCTGCTCCAAGCGCCGCCATAATTGCCGCCGATGGAGTAGTGTTCCCAATGCCCATCTCGCCAGTTCCCAGGATTTGGGCACCATTTTCAATTGCTGCCCAGGCTACCTCTACACCGGCGAGTATTGCTTGGGTCGCTTGAGCTAAACTCATTGCTGCTCCTTGAGCGATGTTATTCGTGCCAAGCCCAATTTTCTTGAGGATGAGATCGGGATGATTGGATAAGTCGGCAGCCACACCCATATCCACTACAACCACTTTCGCACCGACGTGACGGGATAATACATTGATTGCCGCTCCGCCATTTAAAATATTCAACACCATTTGGGCAGTCACCACAGAGGGATAGGCGCTTATTTTTTCAATTGTCACTCCATGATCACCAGCCATCACAATAACCACTTTTTGATCTAAACGAGGAGTTGGACAGGCAGTGATCCCAGCTAACTGGATGGATAAACTTTCTAATTTGCCCAAGCTGCCAGGCGGTTTGGTGAGTTCATTTTGACGAGACCGAGCCGCTTCACTTGCGTTTTTATCCAGATCAGGAATGCTTTGAATCAATTGTTCTAATTCCATAATTAACTCTGATTCATTAAAACTCAATCCCGGGTTGGGCTTTTATTCCTTGATAAAATGGGTGCTTAATTTCCTCCATCTTGGTCACTAAATCAGCATAGTCCAGCAATGCTTGGGGAGCATCCCTGCCGGTTATGATGAGATGTAAATCTACCGGTTTATGAGTTTCCAGCCAAGTGATGGTTTCTTGCGTATCAATCCAGCCAAATGCCAATGGATAGGTAAATTCATCCAATAAGATTAGGTCATAATCTCCACTGACAATCTTCTGTTTCGCTAACTCCCAGCCATGCAGAGTCTTTTCTTTGCTCTCATCCATATTTTTTGTAGTCCAGGTGAAACCATCGCCGGTTTTATACCATTCGATACCCAGCCTTTTTGCCGCCTTAACTTCTCCCCAGCTGCCAGTTTCCGCTTTGAGAAATTGAAACACGCAAATACGAAAACCTCTGCCCCAGGCGCGAAAGATAGTGCCTAAAGCTGCAGTGGTTTTGCCCTTGCCATTACCGGTAAAAACAATTGTCAAACCCTTTCGATTTTCTTGTGCCATCAACGCCTTTTACCTTTCATCCCTTAATCTCCTTTGAAGACAGGGGAAAATGATAATTACCGAGGAGTATCTCATCTTCGGTTTCCATTGCTTCCACCAATTGATCAATTTGTAAAAAATGGTGATGTTCACTCTCCAAATTGGAGTTCTCAATTCTTTGTGCTAGTTTATTTCCATCTGGTAATATTAATGGAGTGCCATATTTCGGATGTGGGATCACTTCGACGCTAACTTGATAAGCGCGCTCAAGGTTTGATTTCGTTAAAACCTCAGCGGGTGTGCCCATGCTCAGCACTTCTCCGTTTACCAGTAAAAGCGCTCGGTCGGCATAGAGTCCAACCAAATTAAGATCGTGAATTGCCAGTAAGACAGCCAAACCGCATTGGGCAACGGTTTGACGCACCAAACTTAATAAATGGGATTGATGTTGTAAATCTAAATGAGCGGTAGGTTCATCCAATAACAAAAGGGGAGTATTTTGAGCGAGGGCGCGGGCAAGTAACACACGCTGTTGTTCACCTCCAGAAAGTTCACCAATCTGCCGCTCAGCGAGATCTTCTAACTGGGTTGAACGCAGCACGCGTTGAACGATTTGCTCATCTTTTGGTGCAGCTTTTCCCAACCAACCTAAATATGGCGTTCTCCCTAGCATAACGGTTTGAAAGACGGTGAAAGTGGATGGTAGTTCCCGGGCTTGGGGCACAACTGCCAGATGACGGGCTCTTTGCATTGGATTAAGTTTGGTTATGTCCATTCCAGCCACTTGAATTAAACCCTTTTGGGGAGATAACACCCCACTGATCGCCCGAATTAAAGTCGTCTTCCCGGCGCCATTTGGCCCAACGACTGCCAGCACTTCACCGCTATGGATTTGTAAACTAACCTCATGTAAGATTTCTTTTCCGTTATAAGAAAAACAAACTTTTTCGACATTCAACATGGTTCTCATACAATTCGTCCTCACCAATAAAGCTGATTCTTTGCTCTCCGTAATAACCAAAGGAAAAAAGGAGCCCCAGCCAAAGCAGTGATAATGCCCATTGGTAAGACCTGGGGGGCTAATATGACCCTGGCAAGTAAATCAGCGAATAACAGAGCACCTCCTCCACCCAAAACAGAAAGGGGAATCAAACGCTTATAGTCTGTTCCCCATCTCATTCGGATCACATGCGGGACGATCAGGCCAATAAATCCAATCAAACCGGAAAACGAAACCGCCGCGGCGGTTGTCAAGGACGCTGCCAGAATGATTGCCAGCTTGGTCCGTTCCACGTGTATCCCTAATTGCTGTGCCTGTTCTTCACCAAACTGCAATACATTGAGAGCATGAGCAAGCAGCCACAGAATCGCTAAGCCGATCAATATGTAAGGAAAAGATGCCCATACTGGAGACCAACCGCTCATCGTCGAACCGCCTAGCAGCCAACTAAGCGCTTGATGGAGTTCTTCTTTTGAACGTAACATGATGAACGAGGTAAGCGAAGTCGCAAATGAACTCACCGCCACCCCCGCCAAAATCAAAGTGGTGGTTGGCACTGAGCGATTGACCCGAGCTAGAGAGTAAACCAGAAAAACCGTGATAGTTGCACTGATAAAGGCTGCCACCGGTACACTCAACCAACCCAAGAGGGTAACCGGCCAGTGAATTGCCAGCGCTATTACTGCCCCTAATCCCGCTCCCGAGGCAACCCCAATTAAATACGGGTCAGCCAGTGGATTACGAAATAATCCCTGGTATGCTGCCCCGCTCCCGGCCAGAGCCGCACCTGTCAGACAAACCAGAATAGTATGCGGTAAGCGCACAGCTAAGATGATGGTGGAATAATAAGGCAATCCGACTAGATCATTCCTCAGTAGTGGTTGTAATAATATGTGCACCAGGTACACAGGCGGGATATAAACGGCACCAACAGCCACACTTAAGATAAAGGCAAGCAATAACCCCCCGATGTTGAGCAGGTAAGGATGAGCATTCCAACGCTTTTGTGTCGTTTGCGCTTGCCGGTTTTGATCCATTGCCTTGATTTTTCGAATTGCTGTGATCAAAGAACTGTTTATGGAGTCGCCGTGGGGAAAAGTTGGGGTTGTAATAAGGCAGCCATGGCTTCTAGCCCATCTACCAAGCGTGGTCCAGGGCGGCTCACCAGGTTGTCATCAAAAACAAACACTTGCCCATTTTGAACTGCTTTTAATTTATTCCAACCCGGTCGGGAGGCAACCGATTCGACCGTTACGCCTCCCCAAGTAGCATCCCCCAACAAGATCAAATCCGGCTCTCTGCGGATGATTTCTTCAATCGAAACTTGCACCCAATCACCGTTTAACTCGTGACCAAAATTTGTCCCGCCGGCTTTGGTTATCAATGTGTCAATAAACGTGTTTGGACCAGCAGTCCAAGGGGCATCTGGTTGAGTGCTATCCAATTCATAAAAAACCAATGGCCGGGTTTTAATTGCGGCTATTTTTGATTCAATAACTTGAACTCGGTTTTTTAATGTGTTTATTAAAGCCTGCGCTTCGCTGGTTCTTCCGGTCAAGGTCGCGACTGTCATCAAATTGATATATAGCCCATCAAAATCGGTCGGATTTGGCAGGTAAAATACTTTCAATCCCAAATCTTGTAATGCTTTCACTTGTTCTGCAGAGGATAATGCAGAAGCCAAAACCAAATCGGGTTGTAAAGCCACGATTACTTCGGTATTTAATTGTCCAAACCCGCCTCCAATATCTTTAATTTGTTGGGTTTCAGGTGGGTAATCTGAAAAGCTATCCCGACCGACAACCTGCGCGCCCGCCCCGATGGCAAATAATATCTCGGTATTGGATGGCGCCAACGATACAATCCGCTGGGCGGGATGCTCTAGTTCAATAACATTTCCTAAACCATCTTTGAGTTGGATTGGAAATTCTGGGGTGGTCGGTGTAGGAAGAGGGGTGAAGGATTCGGTAATCGGTGCACTAAGCTGAGGTTTGGATGAACAAGCGAAAGAAAACAGGCTGATTAAGCCTATCATGATGACGAGCATAAGATAACGTTTTTGTTTCAACACACATCCTCCAAAATAATACGACTCCTCGATTCGAGGAGCCGTGTGATAAAAATCCCGCCTTGACAATCGGCGGGAGGCTAATCTTTCTGAAGTGGGTTTGAACTTCAGCAGCCCGGCCTCCCCAACCACGAGGGAGTGAACGAGCGAGGCAAAGGCGGGAATTCGGGCTCCACCAATGGTGTTACCGTTGCGGGACAGCGCCAGACTCATGCTTAAGCATTACACTGGCTTACCCCTTTCTGCGCGTTGCATCCGGGCAAACAGCGCACCCTTGCCAAGCTGGATAATTTGTACAAATAATTTATCATTGAAATGATAGGTTGTCAATAAGAATCAATGATGATACCCAGGATCTGGTGGATTATCACGAAGAGTGGCAGCCATTTGTGCCAGTGAATTACAGCGCTCGTTCTCGATGTCCCCAGCATGCCCGCGCAGCCAAATAAAATTCACCGAGACTTTATCGCATAAATCTAATAACTTTGCCCACAGATCGCTATTTTCAGCCGGCTTGCCATCGGATTTTAACCAACCCCTCGACCGCCAACGCTTTGCCCACCCTTTTTGTATTCCTTTAACTACATAGGTCGAATCAGTATAAAGAGTGACTTTCGAGCCAGTTGGAACATGTTCTAACCCAACGATGCATGCCATTAACTCCATGCGGTTGTTAGTTGTTTGGGTAAAACCTCCATAAAATTCGGCGCGCCTGCCATCCTGGATAATCACTACTCCATAGCCACCGTTCCCGGGGTTATGTTTACAAGCCCCATCAGTATAAATGACATAATCCTTTTTAATATTTTGTCTTAGGCGTGAACTCGGTTTAATTTGCGACTGTGGAGCAGCGGTATTTTTCGCTTCTATCGGAAATGTGGTTAGTAATTGTCCCTGTTTTGGTTCTGAAGTGGGGTCAGCAGAATTTGATGCCTGGGCTAATTTCTGTTCCATCCAGCGTTGTGCCTCTATTTCAGTTGCGAATCCTTTATATATTGCTCCAGGAAACCCCTTCACCTGAATTTCGGCGCCATTTTCGCCAAACCATTGGTGATAAATCCCCGGTTTTTTCCCTTTTACAACAGCGTAGAATTTGTTTTTTGCCATTAACTTCGGAGATTTTCCTTTATAAGACTTCCCGTAATCGAGCAGCAGCTTGTTCTGGAGTAATATCGCGTTGCGCCTCAGCTAACATCTCAAAGCCTACCATAAATTTTTTCACAGTTGCGGAACGCAATAAAGGCGGATAAAAATGGGCGTGCAACTGCCATCCATCACCGTCTTCAATGTTAAATGGTGCAGCATGCCAGCCCATTGAATAGGGAAATGAAACATCAAATAGATGATCATAGCCTGTCAGAAAGTCTTTTAAGATATGGGCTAAAGCGCTTTGTTCGCGTTCGGAAAGATCGGTCAAACGCAAGATATGTCTTTTCGGCAGCAGTAAGGTTTCAAAGGGCCAAATTGCCCAAAAAGGGACTAACACGAGCCAATGATCATTTTCGATCACCACCCGTTCCCCGATAGATCGTTCTTCGCCAAGGTAATCCAACAACAATGGACTCTGATTTATTGCATAATACTGTATTTGCTGATGGTGTTCCTTGGCTACCTCATTGGGTAAGGCATCTAAAGCCCAAATCTGTCCGTGCGGATGCGGATTGGAGCAGCCCATAATTTCCCCTTTGTTTTCAAATACCTGGACCCAGCGATAGTTTCGTCCTAGTTCAGCACTTTGGTCCATCCAGACCCGCACCACTTGTTGAATATCTGCAACCTCCATTTGGGGCAGAGTTAAATCATGGCGCGGGGAGAAGCAAATCACCCGACAGGTGCCTGGAATAGTGTGCGCTTGCAGCAAGGGATGCTCACTCACATCTAACGATGGTACATCGGGGAGGAGAGCGCTAAAATCGTTGGTGAAAACAAAAGTGTGTTCATACTGTGGGTTATGTTCCCCATTCGCCCGTAGATTACCCGGACACAGATAACATTGTGGGTCATAAGCAGGCCGTTTTTCTGGGGCGACTTTTTCCACCTGACCACGCCAGGGGCGTTGTGCCCGATGCGGTGAGACCAGCACCCACTCACCAGTCAAGGGATTAAACCGCCGATGAGGAGTATTGATTAAGGCGGGTTGGATTTTCATTCGCTCAACACTTTATCCAAATCGAGCAGAATTACCAGCTTTTCGGCAACCTTCGCAATGGCGGTGATATATCCTGCCTCGATTGAAGCCATTACTAACGGAGGAGGAGGCTCAATCGCTCGAACTGGTACGCTCAAGACTTGGGAGATCGCATCTACGCGCAACCCAATTTTTTCATCATGGTAACTGACTACCACAATTCGTTGTTGCTCATCACTCTCTACAGGAGGGTAATTAAACCGACGCCGGAGATCAATGACCGGCAAAACAGTGCCGCGCAGGTTTGTCACCCCTACCACATAGGGGCGCGCATGAGGCACCACAGTGATGGATTGGGTCTTGATAATACTTTCCACTCGTTCGATCGGCAAGCCAAACATTTCCTCTGCTAGATTAAAAACCACTAACTGCCGTATCTCTTCGCTTTCAGTTTCAATTGGATTGATGTGCGTTCCTTTTCCATTACCGGATCCAACCTGAGGGACTGGGGCTGATGAAGGAGGTTTAGATTCTACGCCAAGATCTGTCACCAAAGGCTGCTCTTTTTTATAGGAATTCGCCTCAGTCTCTTTAGGGTGATTCATATTCAATGCCGTTTGCGGTGGAATAGCTGTTGCTGGTAAAAAGTCACTCGGGGGTTGCGAATCCGCCTCTATCGCTGGTGGTACTGAAGATAATGATTTAACCGCTGCGGGAGGGGCCTTTTGCGGAGATATGTCTGGATGAGTTGATTGCTGCTCTACTGGAACCTTTCTCTTTTCGTTTACTGGTTCATTCGCGGCGCTTTGGGGAACACTCTCTTTTTTTACAGCGGTTTTCCGCGTGCTGGAAAATAAATTACCCAGAGCTTCTTCGACTTTCTTCTTCCGTTGATTCATTGACTAGACTCCTTGCTTTGGATTTGATCTAACAATTCATCCGTTAAAGTGCGGTATTCCTGACTAGCCCGGGTGCGTGGCGCATAGAGGATAATTGGTTCTCCCGCAATAGGGCTTTCGCGCAAGCGAGTGTCCAACCGAATGGGAGTTGGCAATATTTTTTCTTCAAAATGCTGTTGGATTTCTTTAAAAACTCGCTGTGAGATTCGATTTCGACTATCATACATGGCAACAAAGATGACATAGTCGAGCGCAGGATTAGTGTGTTCCTGTACTTTTTCAACAACATCTAACAGGCGTAACAATCCTCGAGAAGCAAAATACTCAGCCTGAACCGGCACCACTGCCCAATTGGCTGCGGTTAAGGCGAGGATCGTCAATGTCCCCAGCGAGGGTGGGCAATCCAATAAGATATAGTCATAAGCACTAATTAGGTTGGGATAGGTGGATTCAGATGGCTGAAAAGAGCTTGTAATGGGAGACAGGGTTTGGCGGAGGAGAAATTCATAATTTTCCCGTTCTCCAAATTGCCTTTCAATATGAGCTAATCTTAAGTCACCTGGCAGAAGATGTAAATTTTCAAGTGTAGTCTTTTGGATAACTTTCCCCCATTCGGGTTGTTCATCTTCACCTAACAACAAATCAACCACGGTCTTCTCAAGGTTATCCGGGTCATACCCGGCAGCCATGGTTAAATGAGCTTGTGGATCGAGGTCCACCGCTAAAGTTCGGTATCCTTTTTCTGCCAGACAGGCAGCGATGGCAAAGCATGACGTGGTCTTGGCAACCCCACCTTTTTGATTGCTGATAGCTAATGTGATTGTCATAGAATCTATCGCATATTTCTTGTTCTATTTTAACCGAAATGGTAGAGAACCGCGTTTTTTAGCGGTCTTTGTCACAGCTTTCATTTTATACTTAAAACCGCTTAACGAGTGTAAAAAGCAAATAAATTTTATCTGGCTGTTTTAATGATTCTGACGGTGACAGGACGATCAATCAATATCGGATGTATTTTATCCAGTTCTTCCTTTACTTTGAGTGAATGTTTTTGGGCAAGGAGCAGATCTTGAAAAACCGAATAGCTTATTCGTTGGGGTTAATCAAACGACCGGCGAACAAGATACTGCCATTCTGGACATCGCGAATGAAGAAAATAAAGGGGTGATCGAGATTGATCAGAATATTCTTTTCCGGCATCATTGCGGTAAGTTCCATGATAACCGCTGTAGCCGCAGCAGCCTCGGTGCCAGTTTCGTTTACTGAGATATAAGCTTTATGCATGGCTTCCCCAATGAATAAGTCCTTATTACCATCCATTGCGGAGAAATCTGCTTGGTCGCTGAATGCTAGGGGCATTCCTAAAGCTGAGAGCGGCTTCACCAGATTAAAACTGGATTCCACTTTGAATTTTGGCATGTGGAGTTCCACTCTATGTGATTCGCGTTTAGCAAGCTGAGCTGTCAAGCCTTCGGCTGTTAATTCTTGTTCGATTTGTTCAAATTTACCCGCTTGGGGCATCACAATCACCATCTCTAGCTGATTTCCATCGTAAGGGATTGTTACGCCCTGATAACCTTCTCCTGCAAAGGTGTTCAACGTAGTTGTGGTTTGCATCATTGGCACATTCACTTGGCTACCATCCAATAAATAAAAAGGTGCGGGAGAGGTTTGCTGTTCCTCAAAAGGATGAGCCCAAGCTGCATTGAAATAAATTGCGTTCGTCAATACCAAACGGGTCAATGTGTCTATCGCCCCGGGTGGGATTAAATCGGTAATTTTTCCCTCGGTGTTTTGGCTAACCCAATCATTAATGGTGGCTCGGGCGGATTCTGGATTTCCTTTGAAATCGAGCAGACGGATACCGGCGCCATAATTCTGGGCGATTAGGTCCAAAAAATCTTGGGTGAATGGGAAACCTCTTTGACCCCAAAGCGCGTTGACGATATGTAAACGGAAACCCTGATGGTCGCTCCCTTCTGCTCCTTTTCCTAAACTAGCAAAATAGAGATCAAGACTGTTAAATGCTGGATGCAAGCGTTCTTGGGGAAGATCGAAATGTAATGCTTTTGCCATCTGCTCCGCGGTTTCGTTCCGTGCGCCTGAGTATGTCATCGCCAAGGCAAGGGAGATGCTGTAGGGAGAATAAAAGATATTGCCATGATTTTCTTTGCTGAATTGCCGGTAGAGGTCTAGAGAGAAAGCATTATTCCCGGCCATCAATGTTTCCAAATCGCTGGGGGGAGCTTGCGGGGTGGTTAATCTGGTTTTATCAGACTGGGCAATCTGGGCATGAGCCGGTGTTGCCGATAAATTTTGACAACCAGTCATTCCAACCATGATGGTTAAGATCAAGAGAAATTGGAGGCACGCATTCTTCATATACATACTCCGCACTAAAATCTACTTTATAGACGAAAACCAAAGGTTGATGGTTCCCACCGCATTCCATTTCTCTTCAAGGTTTCTTCCTACTTATACTTGCTCGATTAGTCAACTTGTGGCAGAATTATTTCATGCTAGGACGATGGATTCGTTTTTTCATCGCAATTGCGCTTGGCGCTGCAGCTGGTTTGGCATACGGATGGCTGGCGGCACCGGCTAAGCAAGTTAATACACAAGCAGACAACTTGCGGATTGATTACCGTAGCGATGTCGTTTTAATGATTGCAGAGGCTTATCACGCCGATCACAACCTAGCCAGCGCCATCACCCGCATCTCCCTGCTGGGGAACACTCAACCTGCTGATACCATCCAACAAGCCATCTTGTTTGCAGAACGTCAGGGCTATAGCGATCTAGATCTGCAAATGATGCGCGAATTGCTGGCAGCAGTCCAAGAACTTACCCCGCTGATCAATACACCTGTACCATGAAGCAATCACGCGGCTCCCTTTATCTATTGACCGGTTTCATCCTCGGCTTGGGGCTTGGTTTAATCTACGCATTATTTATCCAACCAGTAAATTACACCGATATTGCCCCTTCTATGCTTGATCCAGCCGCGAAGGACCGCTATCGGGCTTTGATTGCCATCGCCTATAAAGCCGATCAAGACTTGGTCCGCGCTCGAGCGCGCCTGGCGTTGCTCAAAGACGAAGTCCCCTATCAGGCATTAGCCGAACAAGCCCAGCGTTGGTTAGCAGAAGGAAAATCCGAAGAAGAAGCGCGGGCGCTGGGGCTGTTAGCAGTAAGTTTAGCCCAAGCTCAAGCTACCATCTTAGCTCCACCGACATCCAATAACCCTACCACTCCAGCTATAGTCGTGGAGACGACAACGCCCAATCCAACCGAAATAGCTAACCCGCCCACA
>DYKV01000018.1:0-9549 GCA_020722415.1 Anaerolinea sp. | reverse complement strand
CCGCCCACACCAAACCCGCCCGGCGGAACCACTCCAGCAGAAGGGGAGAACTCCAACCCAATCCTACAACTCAGTCCCACTCCCCCACCCCAAGTTACACCTACCGTGCCGCTGCGCCTGCAGTTGAGCAAGCGCGAATCGGTTTGCGATCCCAATCTGGGACAAAGCCTGCTTCAGGTTTATACCTGGGATGCCAATGGAGTCGAAATGGCGGGGGTTGAATTCGTCATCAACTGGCAAGGCGGAGAAAACCATTTCTTTACTGGTTTAAAGCCCGAAGTAGGGGTTGGTTATGCCGATTTCAATATGACCCCAGGCATCACTTATACTTTGCGTTTGGCGAGTGGCGGTGAACCAGTGATGAACCTGAGCACCCCTTCATGTACTACAAACAGTGGCGAAAAGTATTGGGGGGTTGTGGTGTTGGAGTTTTCTCCACCTTAATCTTTCTCCAATTCCATCTTCAGTCGCCAGTCCAACGCGGTAAAACGCTGGGTTACTTTGTTATTGCGTACCGCAATACCAACTGCCCGCCTATTTCCCACCAATACACATAATTTTTTAGCGCGCGTCACTGCGGTGTAAAGTAAATTCCGCTGCAACATCATGTAATGAGCGGTTATCACCGGGATAACTACCGCCGGGAATTCCGATCCTTGCGCCTTATGTACTGACACGGCATAAGCTAATGCTAACTGATCGGCTTCGCTCCAGTCATATTCTACAGCTCGCCTGTCGAAGAGAACTGTCAAAGTATTTTCTTGCGCATTGATGCATTTAATCCAGCCAATATCACCGTTATATACATTTTTATCATAGTTGTTTTGCATTTGCATCACTTTATCCCCCACCCGAAAGAGTTGCCCAAAGAGAATCTTTTCCGTTTTTTGTGTGGAGGGGGGATTTAATACCGATTGTAATCGGCTATTCAAAGTGTGCACTCCAGCCTCTCCTTTATACATGGGAGAAAGAACCTGAATTTGCTGACGCGGGTCAAAGCCAAATCGAGCTGGAATACGGCGGCATACCACCTCTTCCACCCATTTACCGGCTTCTTCAGCTGTTTCAGCTGGAAATAAAAAGAAATCTGCTCCACTATCCTCTCCAGTTGAGAACAAGGGCATCTCTCCATGATTAATGCGGTGAGCATTAGTGATTATCTGAGATCCTTCCGCTTGGCGAAAGATACGGGTGAGTTTGGTTACCGGAAAGCGACCGCTATTGATGATATCGCGCAAAACATCTCCTGCCGCCACTGAAGGCAATTGATCTACATCACCGACTAATACAACATGCGTCCCCGGCTGGATTGCTCGAAATAAGGCGTATGCGACTACCATATCCAGCATGGATACCTCATCTACAACCAGAAAATCAATCGGTAAGGGATGACCAGCGTGGTATTTAAACCCTTCTTTTGGCGAATATCCCAATAAACGATGGATGGTGCTAGCGGGACGACCGGTTGCTTCAGCCAATCGTTTAGCAGCCCGCCCGGTTGGTGAAACAAATGCGCAAGTTTTCCGATTAGCCTCCAAAAACTGGATTAAAGCTTTCAAGCAGGTTGTTTTTCCGGTTCCTGGTCCACCGGTTAGGATGGTGATTGGATATTGGAGAGCTAGCTGGACCGCTTTTTCTTGCTCATCGGTTAATGCGATATCCAATCTTATCCTACCCAAGTGGGCTGATTCGAAATGGATTGGCTCAGCTTGGGAGAGCGCTGATAAACGTTGGGCAATCCCATTTTCGCTGTAATAAAATGGCGTCAAGTACCATACCGATGATCCATAGGGAGGACTACCTTCGCTAACCCCTGAGGTTTTTTGTTTTGAATTTGGTATCGTTACGATTAGATTATCCGCAATGCATTTGCCATTTTTCGCTAAACGGTCAAGGGCGGGAGGGATTAATGCGGCTGGAACCCCTAACAAGGCAGCAGTTTTTTCTACTAATAACTGCTGCGGGGCATACACATGCCCTTCATCACTCATGCTATTCAAAGTATATAATATGCCTGCTTCAATGCGGCTGGGGTGATCCTCAGGTAAGCCCAAGGATTGAGCTAGTTTATCGGCGGTTTTGAATCCGACCCCATAAATGTCTTGAGCCAACCGGTAAGGGTCGTTTTGTACTATTGCTAAAGATTGCTGCCCATATTGTTTGTATACTTTTATCGCCAGGTTGGTGCTGATTTCGTGACTGTGTAAAAAAACCATCAACTCTTTGATTTGTTTTTGTTCTTGCCAGGCTTGCAAAATTCTGTGCAAACGGTTTTTTCCAATATTTGGCGCTTCCAGCAAACGTTGTGGTTGGTTATCGAGTATTTCTAAGGTTTCTGTTCCAAATGTATCCACTATTCGTTTCGCCAGAGCTGGTCCGATTCCTTTGATTAACCCCGACCCCAGATAACGGCGAATGCCTTCAATTGTGGCTGGTAAAATTTGTTCACAGAACTCGCTTTGGAATTGCCAGCCATGTTTCGCATGGCGCGTCCATTGTCCCTGAAATCGAACCGATTCGCCAGGCGTCAGTTGCGGCAGATTGCCCACAACAACCACCTCATCACGATCCCCCATTAATAGCGGTTTATGTCCTTCTACTTTGACGCGCAGGACACAGTAGCCATTCTCGGCGTTATAGTAAACAATACCACTCACCAAACCGGCTAAGGAATCCATCTCATGCTAATCAGCCCTTTCGATTATTATTGTAGCACGCAGTGGGAGGCTTTAAAGTGTAAGCGGTTTTTTCAGAGATGATTGGTAAAAATTTCGAACCATTTCTGAAAAAACCGCCTCTATGGTTTTTATGGTGATGGTGCCTTATTCGCCCAGTCAGTACCGACGATGATGACAATATCTACATCTTTTGTGGGATCGTAACGGCTGAAAATACGGTTTGGGTTCAACCCCATCAGGTCAATTAAGAATTTTAGCGTGTAGGGTTTACCCGTATAATCATAAATTTCCGAGACGTTGTAAAGCGAATCGGCATTACCAGTATCCACCACGTTGACGCCTTGTCCTTTCAGATAATCCATCGTAGATGCGGCGAGCCCAGGTGAGGCACTGCCATTCAGGATGCGAACTTTTGCACCTTCGGCTTTCATTTGATCTACGCTGGCGAGGCTGGCAAGTGGGCTTTGAGTACTGGTATCCGCAAAAAGTTGATCTCGAATTATTCTGATCTGATCTGGCATTGGTTTGAGGGCATCTAGTCCATCCGGCGATTTGAAGAAAGTCACTTGGTCTGACCCAATGATCGCTTGCTTGATATTCTCTTCCGGTATATCTTTGGCAAACCAAGCCAATCTGATCACTTGATCGAGAGAAAGGTTTGTCCGGATACCTTTTGAAAATTCTTGATAGAGGATTGGCGCCTTGGCGATCATGCGCGGCAAGTTATCAAAGCGTAACATTTGATTGCGGATCGCCATAACCACTTCTTGCTGGCGCCTTGCTCGATCAAAATCACCGTTTTCTGTGTAGCGAGCCCGGGCATAAGCCAAAGCAATTTGCCCGTTAAGCACTTGCACACCGGGTTTGAGTTTCTTCTGGGTGTTATCCCCTAGCAGATCCACTTTGATTGGCTCTTTGATGTCCAGTTTGATACCGCCGATTTCATCAATGAATTTTACAAAAGCGTTGAAATCAATCTGAGCATAAAAATTGATTGGGATTCCCATCAGCTTTTCAACGGTCTTCATAGCCAGCTCGGGACCGCCACCGGGCAATTTATATGCCTCGCCTAATTGATAAGCTGTGTTGATCTTCCCATAATTGAAACCGGGTATAGCGACCCAGAGATCACGGGGGATATTCACCATGCCCGCCGTTTTTGATAGCGGATCGATAGTTAATAAGATCATCGTATCGGTGCGGGGTGGACCCTCGCCAGCAGCCCAATCACGATAATCTAACCCCATGATGAGCAGGGTCACCCGGCTGGCGCCATCCCAGGGTTGCGGAGTGGGTCCTACCGACTGAAGCGGTGAAGTGGTATCAGTGATCACACCTGAAGCGCTGACTTGAGGTGTGTTTTGGGGGATATTAATCCCTCCTAAATCCGTTATCTGCCAGGTAGACACAAAATCACGGGTTGCGATGAATGTAAAATACGCGGTTAATAATGTGGCTAAGCCAAATGCTATTATCACGCTAATTAATAGCAATGGGTGAGTCTTTTGAATAGGTTTGGAAATGCTTTGTTCGTCCATAGCTTTATAAGTGGTGATTATATCACGGTATAATGGGCTGGCTATGAGTTTATTGAGCGCCCAAGCCCTTTCTAAATCTTACGGGGCACAGGATATATTCACCAACCTTTTTCTGGAAATCCCGCCCCAAGCCCGCATAGCTATCGTTGGAGCAAACGGAGTGGGGAAAACCACCTTGCTGCGCATTTTAATTGGGGAGGAAGAAGCGTCCCAAGGAAGAATCCAACGCGCTCGCCAAATTAAGATTGGGTATTTACCTCAAGAGGCGACTCTGGCTGAAGAGAAAACATTGTGGGAATATTGTCTTTTTGGCCTAAAAGACATTCTCGCCGTTGAGCAACAGCTCCATCAATTAGAGGCTGCAATGGCTCTCTCCACTGCTCCAACGGATATCCTCGAACGATATGGCGCATTGCAGGAACAATACGAGAAAATGGGCGGTTACGCCTATGACACAACCATACGACAAACACTCAGCGGCTTGGGATTTAAAGAAACAGATTTTCAACGACCGATTCAACTGTTATCTGGCGGTCAACGGACGCGGGCACACCTGGCGCTTATCTTGCTTTCTCGCCCTGATCTGTTAGTATTAGATGAACCCACTAATCACCTTGATATCCAAGCTGTAGAGTGGTTAGAAGGTTATTTGAGTCAATGGCAAGGGGCGGCGTTAATTGTCTCGCACGACCGCTATTTTCTCGATCGGGTTGTTAACCAAATTTGGGAGATGTCATCCAATGGCTTGGAGATCTATCGCGGGAACTATACTGATTATTTGCACCAGCGTCAGGAACGTTGGCTATTACGGCAACAACTCTTCGAAGCCGAAAGGGAACGTCTGGAAAAAGAATTGGACTATATTCGCCGTAATATCTCCGGTCAAAATACGCTTCAAGCAAAAGGACGCTTGCGCCGCTTGAGTCGTTATCTCGAAGCGGTCGAGAAAGCCGGAATGGAATCTGTTGTGGGACGGAAATGGTCAGTAGTGGCGTCTGAAACCGGTGCAACCAGCCAAATAATGAGTTTAGATGAAGCAACCCGACGCGTTCACGGACTGCGTCCTCCGCGACAACATCTCCCGGCGGTCGGCTTAAACCTAAAACCCAAAGAACGTTCTGGCGATTTGGTATTGCGTACCCATAAATTGAAAATAGGTTATTCCACAGAGGTGCAACCGCTTTTTGAGGTGCCCGATTTAATCCTTAAACGAGGTGAATGTGTAGCGTTGATTGGACCTAATGGCGCAGGAAAAACCACTTTTTTAAAGACCCTCTTAGGCTTAATCCCTCCCTGGAGTGGTGAAGTCGTGTTGGGAGCCAGTCTTGATGTGGCATATCTTGCTCAAGCCCACGAAGATTTATTACCTGATAATACCCTCATGCAAGAAATTGAGCGAATCGCTCCTCACCTTTTACCTTCTGAAATCCGCAATCTCCTAGCTCGTTTTCAATTCAATGGAGATGATGTTTATAAAAAAGTGTCTATGATATCTGGCGGCGAACGCAGCCGCCTAGCCTTAGCGAAAGTCTCGCTTACAAACGCTAATTTACTATTGCTGGATGAGCCAACTAACCATCTCGATATTCCCTCGCAGGAGATGCTCCAACAAGTCTTAAATGATTATACGGGAACTATATTGCTGGTCTCTCACGACCGTTATCTCATTGATGCGCTGGCGAGCCAGATTTGGGAGATAGAACCCGATGAGAAAAGCTTACGCATCTTCGAGGGAAGTTATACTGCTTACCGTTTGCAGCGTGAAGCCGAATCAGCGCTATCCACACCTCATTTATCCACGTCAAAACCTATCCCTGTCTTCAAGAAAAAGGTTAGCCCGGCCGAAAAGCGTAAACGCGCCCGTTTGGAGGAAGTAGAAAATACCATTTCTGCTCTAGAAAAACAAATTGCAATTCTAGAACGCAAGCTTGAAAATCCACCCCCCGATCCACTGCAAGTGCAAAAACTCGGCACAGAATATATGCGATTGCAAGAGCAAGTCTCTCGGCTGCTAGAGGAATGGGAACAGTTACAACACGAAGAACAAACCGCCTAATAATTTACAATGCACCGTCATACTGCCATAACTGTGGTAACCGACGCGCAATCCAACCCACCGCAAAAATACATCCCACGCCTCCGCTGATAATAGCAACCGGCGCTCCGAATAGCTGCGCCACCGACCCAGCTTCCACCTCGCCTAACTGTGGACCGCCGAGGAAGAATATTTGGTTTACGCTGGTCATCCTTCCCCGTAAATAATCGGGGGTGAGCAATTGCCGGATCGTATTCCGGATAATTGTGCTAATGGAATCAGCCGCACCCATTAGGATCAAGGCGACCATCGCCAGCCAAAAGAGATCTGCCGCACCAAACAATATTGTTGCCAAACCAAATATTACTACTGAAATCAGGAACAGCCGGCCTTGGCGGTGGATCACTTTCCGTTGAGAAACAAACAACGCGGCGATAAACGCTCCAATTGCCTGTCCCGAGGACAGCCAGCCGTACTCTATTTCCCCGACATGGAGGATGTCACGCGCGACGATGGGCATCAATGTATTGGCGGAGGAAAAGAATGTAGCGAAAAAGTCTAATAGCATAGAGCCAAAGATGAGCGGTTGACTAGAGATGAACTGTAACCCTTCGCGGATGGCAGTCCAATCGAAAATAGAGGTATGGTTATTTGTCATTTGTTGTGGCACGGGACCAATCAGCAATAAAGCAATCAGCACCGCGACATAAGATATCGCATTAAAGAGGTAAGGATAAACCAACCCTAAATAGGCAATAACCCAACCGCTTAGTGCGGGACCAACAATTGCACCAGTTTGAAATGCGATCGAGGTCATACTGAAGGCATTCGGCAAATCTTCCTTCGGCACTAGGTTAGGCACGAGCGATTGGCGGGCTGGCACATCGAAGGCTGAGGCAGTTGCTTGAAGAGCAGTTAGCAAATAGATCTTCCATAAAGTTATGGTATGCTGGTAAGCCAGCCAGGCTAGATCTGCGGCAACAAAAGTCAATACCACCTGAGAGAGAAAATAAATCTTCCGCCGGTCAAACATATCTGCCGCTACACCACCGACGAGGGAAAAAACGATCACCGGTAAAATACGCGCCAACCCAATCCCACCCAAAGCAATTGGGTGCACGGTCAAAGTCCGCACGTGCCAAAATAAAGCCCACAACTGCATTTGTGTGCCAGTAGTAGAGATCAATAAACCGACCCATAAATAGAAAAACCGAGGCTGATAAAGAGAGTGGGGAATATGGAGATGACTACGCAAGGCGGCTTTGCTCCAAATATAGCGATGATGTGGTTTGGTTCGGCTGAAATACCCCGATCGGGATTAACACATGACTTTTCCCCCATCCACATTGATTGCTTGGCCGGTGATATAGGCAGCCGCTGGGCTGCAGAGGAACAACACTAAACCCGCCACATCTTGGGGTTTACCTAATCGCCCTTGGGGGATCGTTTCTAACCAGGTTTGCATCATCTGCTTGTCTTGGCGTAATCTGGCAGTCATTTCGGTCTCGATCACCCCCGGGCAAACCGCATTAACGCGGATGTTATAGGCAGCTAACTCACGCGCTGCCTCACGGGTCAGCCCGATCAACCCCATTTTACTGGCTACATAGGCTGCCCGGTCCTTCAAGCCAAAGGCTCGCCCAGCAATCGAGGCAATATTGACAATGCAGCCGCCTCCTTGTTGACGCATCTGGCGACCCACCGTCTGGATTAAATAAAAGGCGCCACTCAGATTAACGTCTAATGTCCGTTGCCAATCCCATTCATCCATATCTAGCAATGCTGCATGTGGTTCTACGCCGGCGTTATTGATCAAAATGTCAATCCGGCCCCAATCGGCAAGTACTTCCTCGACCAGGGCTTGGACAGGCAGGCGTTTGGCTATGTCGTAAAGATATCCTTTAACTTTGCCCCCTTGTTCTTTCCACCCGGCGACTGCTGGTTCAAGGTTTATCGGTGTCAGATCATCCGCAGCGACAATCGCGCCTTGGTCAAGGAAAGCCTGGGCGATGGCTTTTCCGATGCCCCGCCCCGCTCCGCTAATTAATACTACTTGATCTTGAAAATCCTGCATACTTTTCTCCTGATGGGTTTTATCACCACGATGGACACAAAGGAATTTGATCGCGATTTGTGTACCCATTCAGTGGCAAACCAAAATATGGGGAGGGATCCAGGGTATTCCTTATGTCCAACTCATTGAGAAACTTTCCCTGATGATCCTTTACGATCGAAAAATGCAGATGCACTCCGGTGGGGTGTTTTGGATCGCCGGAGTAATTCCCCTGATAGCCCAATAAAGTCCCGGCTTCGACAAAAACTTCATTTGTTCCTGGTGGAAAATCTGCCACAATGAAAGAATTTCCTTGCGGGTCTGCCATGTGGGTATAATATGTCCAAATTTGCTGTTCTGGGTGGTATGGATCGTGGGGGATCCGAATGATGACGGAGCTTTTCCAATCGGGTAAACGGCTTAAATATCCCGAATAAGCTGCTCGCACTGCTACCCTGCCGATATCATCACCACCAAAAATATCAATTCCCTGATGGCGGTGATCAAGGCGGAAGGTATCTCCCCAAAGATAACCAATAAAACCATCGCTTGGAAATTGAAAAGGAGCATTTCCACAACGCTGTCCAGCCTTCATGCGCCAGTCTGCATGCGCCTGAGGATCACGGATATATAATAATACCTTCCGAGAACGCTCCAAGCTGGGTGCCAGCCAATGATAAACCCAAACAGCACCCAAAATACAAAGCAACCCTAATAGGGTGATAATCGTTATTCCCATAGATTTTCGACGACTCAGATTCATGGTGTGGATGAGGATCGGAGCGGCGTATTTCCTTGGCGATATTTGCGAATATTATCTAAATCGTCCTCTTTATGATCGGCTAAAAATAAAACCAGACGCCCGCCAGTCATTGTCTGTAGCAATCGTCCCGCGCCCCGTCCAGCATCAGAAGCCATGGCTGAACGCGCGTCTTCTGCAGTATCAAAGAGCAGTTCATGCATGAGTTGATAGGAAACGCTGCCAAAGAGGTGCGAATCAAGGCGGCTGGTGGCTTCGCGGCGTAGATTGGGCATTGCTTCCACTAGGTGTAAGAATTCTGCCCAGTTGCGTTCAATGGAGATGGGATCAACTGAACTCTCAATCAGGATAACCAGTTTATGCATATAAAGGGTCTCCAAGCTGGATTATACTCCAAGTGCTTTTTACTATAAGCCATGCTTATTAGCAATTCTCAATTATCCTTGAAATCATCCGGAAGGCTTTAGCAAAACCTATCCAGCGAT
>DYKV01000240.1 GCA_020722415.1 Anaerolinea sp. | reverse complement strand
AAATCAAGCAATTGCTTGAATACCGACCTTTTTGCTAGAAATATCGCAAATTCGAAACTACTTGACTTCTATAACAGCACCGGCTGCCTCTAGTTTGGATTTCGCATCCATAGCTGCTTCTTTGCTAACGGCTTCCAAGACCTTTGAACCAGATGTTTCAGCGACATCCTTCGCTTCCTTCAAACCCAGATTCGTTAATTGACGAATGGTTTTGATTACCTCAATTTTCTTTGGTCCTGCATCTTTGATAATAACATCAAATTCGGTTTTCTCTTCTTCTTCTGCTGCTGGTGCAGCTGCTCCAGTGCCAGCGCCTACCGCGGCAACAGCCACAGGGGCTGCAGCAGAAACACCCCACTTTTCCTCAAGTTTTTTGACCAACTCAGCTGCTTCAAGTACGCTCAAGCCGCTCAGTTCTTCAACAATTTTCTCTAAATCTGCCATTTTTTACTCCTTCTTTTTATTACGATATATAATCAAATTTTTTTAAATTTTTATCCTGCGGATTTGTTATGCACCGCTTGGTACTGCACTGTTATCCTTCTCCGAATATGCTCGCAAGACTGCGGCAATCTGACGAGCTGGTTCTGCCAATGTGCGCGCCAATTGACTGGCGGGGGCTAAAATAGTTCCCAATAGCTGAGCCCGAATAATTGGCAACGGGGGTAATTCAGCCAACGCTTGAACATCCACAGCGCTGATCTCCACACCATCTAGATAACCGCCTTTGACTTTTAATGCTTCATTGGTACGGGAAAAGTCATTAATCACTTTTGCTAAAGATGGTGCATCTTCAAAAGCAAAAGCGATTGCGGTAGAAGCGCTGAAGAGGTCTTCCGTGACGGCTAAACCAATTTGTTGAAAAGCAAGTTTCGCTAGGGTGTTTTTCACGATATGAAACTCGCCTCCCGTTTGGCGCACTTTCGAGCGTAATTCATCGATCTGCTTCATATTTAAGCCAGTATATTCTGTTAAATACATGGCTTTGCTCTGGTTTGCCCACCCTTTCACCAGCTCAATTACTTCATTTTTGCGTGACTTAGAAATAGCCAATGGTAATTCATCTCCTTTCTAATAAAAAAATCTTTGCCTCACCGAATGAGCAGGCAAAGATTCTTCTCCCAAATTAGGCAATTTTTGGTATAGAAGTTTCTTCACCTGGGCAGGGGATTAAGCTAGTGCAGCTCCTGCGGTCATCGGTGAATCGTACTCAGCCCTTGGCTGAATTTACCTCATTTATTCGCGCACATTCATTGACTGCGCTTGCAATGGATCTACTTTTATTCCCGGTCCCATTGTAGATGTCAATGTAACGCGCTTAATATAGACTCCTTTTGTCGTCGCTGGTTTTGCCTTTCGGACTGCTTCCATAATGGCAGCCAGATTATCATATAGTTTACCACTCTCAAAAGAGACTTTCCCGATCGGGATATGTAAATTAGCGGTTTTGTCTACACGGAATTCCACCCGACCAGCCTTCGCTTCCTTAACAACCCGGGGTATATCATTTGCCATTACCACTGTACCGGCTTTGGGGCTGGGCATTAATCCACGCGGACCTAACACCTTCCCTAACCGTCCTACCTTTCCCATCATTTCCTGAGTAGCGATAGCAACATCGAAATCAGTCCAACCAGCTTGGATTTTAGCGATTGTTTCGTCATCATCCACCACATAATCGGCGCCAGCTTCCCGGGCCATTGCCGCACCTTCTCCTTGGGCGAAAACCAAAACCCTCACAGTTTTCCCTAGACCATGCGGGAGAACAACTACATCACGCACTTGTTGATCTGCATGACGAGGATCAACCCCTAAGCGCATGTGTACTTCTACCGTTGCGTCAAACTTTGCATAAGCAGTTTCTTTAACTAGATCAATTGCCTCCTGAGGAGGATAAGCCTGCTCTGGATTAATTTTTGCAAGCGCTGCTAAATATTTTTTCCCATGTTTTGCCATTTGTATCTCCTTCGTGGTGCAAGCGGGTGAGAGACCCTCCCACCAGGTCTTAATCTACCACCTGGATGCCCATGTTGCGGGCAGTGCCTTCAATTTGTTTCATTGCCCCTTCCAAATCCAGGGCATTCAAGTCCTGCATTTTTAATTCAGCGATTTCGCGAATTTGGGCGCGGGTTACTTTGCCCACTTTCTCACGCGGTGAATGTGCAGAACCCTTACTGATCCCAGCAGCTTTTTTCAGCAATACACTAGCTGGAGGAGTCTTTAGTACAAAGGTAAAAGATCCATCTGTGTAGATACTGATTTCAGCAGGGATTATTTCTCCCGCTCGATTGGCGGTACGGGCGTTATACTCTTTGCAAAACGCCATTAAGTTAATTCCATGGCCGGCTAAAGCCGGACCGATCGGTGGTGCCGGATTTGCCTTGCCAGCCACAATTTGTAATCGTACGATTGTTTTAAGTTTCTTTGCCACAGTTTCTATCTCCTTCGTGGTTATAGCGGGTGAAGGGGTACACCCTCCCACCTCACGAGGTATCTAACCTCGCTATTCCCTATTTATGCTTTCTCCACTTGTAAAAAGTCTAATTCGACCGGTGTTTCACGGCCAAAAAAATTCACCATCACACGCACTTTAGCGCGTTCCATGTCTATGTCCGAGACAGTGCCGCGGAAATCATTGAATGGTCCATCAATAATGCGGACACGTTCGCCGGGTTTAAAGGTCACTTTGATCCGTGGCGCTTCTGCCTCCATGCGTTTTAATATTTGAGCCACTTCTTCAGGACGCAAGGGAGTAGGCTGAGTGCCCATCCCAACAAATCCAGTGACACCGGGAGTGTTGCGCACCACATACCAGGACTCTTCGGTGAGGATCATGTTGACCAGAATGTATCCAGGAAAAACCCGCCGCTCGATAGTCTTTCGTTTACCTTCTTTTACCTCGATTTCTTCCTCTGTGGGAACAACCACATCGAAAATCATGTCTTTCATTCCCATGCTTTCGATCCGTTGCTCGAGGTTATACCGCACTTTATTTTCATATCCCGAGTAGCAATGGACAACATACCAAGCCCGTCCATCGCCAGTCGGTTGTTCTTCTTCAGTGTCCTCAGGAAGATCGACGTTCTTTTCTTCTTCTACAAAGTCAACATTTGGAATCGAAGACTTTTCCACATTTTCCACTTCCGAATGTGTTTCAGATTTAATTTCTTCTGGCTGGTATTCCTGGTCTTCCACTTTCACCATCTTCCCATCCGCTCTCTACATCTTAATTATCCACCGACCTTGAATATTAACCCAAAGAATCTGGAAAATATCAAGTCCAACAAACCCATCACCGCACTCATACCAAAAGTCACCACTAATACGATTAGGGTTAAATTAGTAGCTTCCTGCCGGCTTGGCCAGTTCACCTTTTTTAACTCTCCAATCGTTTCCCGATAATAGCGAACGATAAAATTTGGGTGTTTTTTCTCTACACTTTTTTCCGTTTTTGCCACATTGACCTCCAGGTCAAAATTCTATGGACAAAACGCCGCCCCGAGAGACGGCGTTACTTCATCCATGGCAGGCCAGGCAGGACTTGAACCCACAACCACTCGTTTTGGAGACGAGAGCTCTACCAAATTGAGCTACTGGCCTGTATGTTTGTTAGCTAGTTTGCCTTTCTTATCGCCTCATCTCAATCGTTTGATCTTTCTTACAAATGGCAACCGAGTAGGCACTCAACTATCTAACAGATCACCTATTTCGTCTCGCGGTGCAAGGTATGTTTGCGGCACCGGGGACAAAATTTTTTTAATTCCATCCGTCCCGGATCGTTGCGGCGGTTTTTTTCCGTCGTATAATTGCGCTCCTTGCATTCTGTGCATGCCAATGTGATTACCGGTCTTACATCTTTTTTTGATGCCATAATTTAACTAACGCCCTTGAGACGCTTCTCCTTACCTAATCCAAAATCTTGGTGATCACCCCGGCGCCAACCGTCAGACCACCTTCT
>DYKV01000239.1 GCA_020722415.1 Anaerolinea sp. | reverse complement strand
ATAAACATTGTTGGCAGATAAACCATCTTCGTAATTGATTGCTATTATACTCGAATCAGGTGGATTAATCGGATAAATACAATCTAATTTATTTATTGATGATTTTCCCTTCAATATTGAAACAATCTTAAACCGAAAATTCTTCCCCATTTTCCCCAAAGATTGGGTATAATATTTATACTATTTAATTACACCTATTCTAAATTGTCCCAATTCAGTGGCAATGAAGAATGCAAAATTTATCTTTCTCCTTTAGTAGTCTAAGGAGGTGCAAAGGAAATAATCTACCCAATTAAACCAACCTCATATCCTTTTTATACTAAAACTTTTTTGTGGGAGGGAAAAATGTATCTTGTTCGGGTAAACATGAACGATCGTACCTATAAGGTCGAGGAGCTTCCTCAAGCTTATAAATATCTAGCAGGACGCGCCTTGACATCGACCCTGGTAGCAGATGAAGTTCCGCCTCTATGCCACCCTTTAGGTCCATCTAATAAAATTGTATTTTCACCCGGTATTGTCACGGGTACCACTGCGCCAACCTCCGCGCGCATCTCAGTTGGAGCGAAATCGCCATTAACTGGCGGTATCAAAGAAAGCAATGCTGGAACATCTTGGGGAGCCGATTTAGCGCACCTCCAGATTCGGGCATTAGTTATTGAAGGACAACCTAAAGAGGAAGGGAAGTATTGGGGCTTACAGATTACATGGGATGCCAGCCTCTCAAAGCCCAAAATTGACTTCTTCCCTGCTGATGAGTACACTCAAAAACCACTAGCTGAAATTTTTCCAAAGATCTACGAGCGCTTCGGAAATCGCATCTCGATTAGCGGCTGTGGAATCACCGGAGAAAAAGCCTATAGCAATGCTGGTGTGGTTTTCAACGACGAGGGGAAACGTGCTACCCGTTATGCCGGCCGAGGTGGTTTAGGCTCAGTACTGGCATCCAAAGGAGTAAAATTAATCATCACCGACCGAGCTGGAGCCCCAGGTGTCAATCTGGCTGATAAAGCTTTATTCGATGAGGGACGTAAAAAGCTCACCGAAGCCCTTCTAACTCACGCAATTACAAAACCAAAGGGGGCTTTAAACAGTTACGGTACCGCAGTCTTGATCAATATCTTGAATGAAGCTGGTGGGTTACCAACCCGTAATTTTTCTAGCGGTTCTTTTGAAGGTGCAGCCAAAATTTCCGGTGAAGCTATTTTCGAGGGAGTAAAACAACGCAAAGGTAAAGAAATCTATAACCATGCCTGCAGCCCGGGCTGCATTATTCAATGCTCCAATACCTGGTATAAGGAAGATGGCAGTGAACATGTCTCTTGCATAGAATATGAATCAGACTGGGCATTTGGGGCTGATTGTGGGATTGACAACCTGGATGATGTTGCTGAGTTAGTCCGTCTCTGCAATGATTATGGGTTGGATACCATTGAGACCGGAGCAACCATTGCAGTAGCCATGGAAGCTGGCGTGATACCCTTCGGCGATAGCAAAGGAGCAATCAACCTCGTTCACGAGATCGGTAAAGGCACTCCTCTTGGACGAATATTAGGAAGCGGCGCCACAACCACCGGAAAAGTTTACGGGGTTACTCGCGTGCCATCCGTTAAAGGACAATCTATGCCAGCTTATGAACCCCGCGCCGTCAAGGGCATTGGGATTACGTATGCTACCACTCCGATGGGCGCAGACCATACCGCTGGTTATACCATTGCTCCAGAAATTTTAGGTGTCAGTGGGAAAGTTGATCCGTTGTCAAACGAAGGGAAAGCCGCTCTGAGTCGCAATTTCCAATCCAGCACGGCCTTTATAGATTCCTCGGGACATTGCCTCTTCATTGCCTTCGCGATCCTTGACATCGCTAGTGGTTTTCAGGGTTTCATTGATGAATGCAACGGGGTGTTCGGCACAAGCTGGACAGCCAATGACGTGATCGCTTATGGTGTTAATGTACTTAAAAAAGAACGCGCTTTCAACGAGGCTGCGGGTATAGGGAACGCCGCGGATCGAATTCCAGAATTTATGAAATACGAACCGCTTCCCCCTCATAACCAAATCTTTGATGTGCCTGATGAAGCGCTTGATTCTGTATTTGGTGAAATGTAGATTATCCGTTCCGGGCAGAGTGCGGATTCACTCTGCCCATTTTTACTATGCCTGAGATTAACCTCAACCCCAACGGATCACTAAAAATCCCAGCTGATTTTTTACACCGCCGCCATTTTCCCCAATCAATGGATTTTTGGTTGGACGAACGCGATGGGGATATTATCCTTCATCCACGGTTAACAGACATCCGTAAGTTATATATCGAGCCAACCACTTTCTGTAACCTCAAATGTCGCACATGTATCCGTAACGTCTGGGGGGATCCCATCGAACACATGGACATGGCTACTTTTCAAAAAATCATTGATGGTTTCCCAGAACTAACCCAATTAGAACGAGTTGTCTTCACCAGTTTTGGCGAACCATTTACCCATCCACACATTTTGGAGATGATTGCTGCCGTCCGTAAATTCAATATCGCGGTGACAATCGGCACAAACGGTTTAATGCTAACCAATAAAATGGCTCGAGAATTGATTAGATTAGGCGTCGATCGAGTTATGGTTTCAATAGACGGTGGTAAACCCGAAACGTATGCCAATATTCGCGGGGCATTACTTAAAAAAGTCATTGACCATATCCAACAACTCAATCAAGCCAAAATCGAACTCAACTCACTTATCCCAGCAGTGGGCATTGAATTTGTCGCATTAAAAAGCAACATTGCGGAACTTCAAGACGTCAAAAACATCGCTGCAAAACTTAATGTTTCGCACCTATTGATCAGCCATGTGCTCCCTTACACTGAAGAGATGCGCGATGAGGTATTATATAGTTACCAACCGACAGAACCATACAAAGCGACCGGTTGGCCAATGCAAGCTGGGGCATGGGTGATCTGGGGAATAGAAGAACTGCCTCGCATGTATTGGGGTGCCGAACGACGCTGCCGTTTTATTAATGATCATGCCACAGTAGTTGGTTGGGATGGTGGCGTTTCACCTTGTTATGCACTATCCCACAACTATAGCTATTATGCCATTGACGGACGAAAGAAAAATGTCACTCGATATGTTTTGGGGAATGTGAACCAACAATCATTAGCGGACATTTGGCGCTCGGAAGAGTACGTTCGTTTTCGCAGCGAAGTGAAGGGGTTTCGCTTCCCCTCCTGTCCGAATTGCGATTTACGCGATACATGTGATTTACGAGAACGGAATGAAGGCTGCTGGGGTTGGAATCCATCCTGCGCAGATTGCCTTTGGGCACAAGATATTGTCCGTTGTCCTTAAGGAAGCCCATGAAAGTAACCGTAAAATTGTTTGCCATGTTGATTCGTTACTTCCCCGATCATGTAGCTGGAACTCCTTTCATTGTTGAAATATCCGACGATTCCTCCATTCAGGATCTATTAAATTTTCTCCATATCCCTCAGGATGAAACCAAAATAACCTTCGTCAATAACCAGATTCGGCCAGTAGACTATATCCTCAAGGATGGAGATACTGTCGGAATCTTTCCGCCAGTTGCTGGTGGAGGAAAGAACAGCATCACCTTGGATGTATGGCTGTACGGGGAATTAGCCCAATATGGAGGTGAACACGCACAATTAGGCTATGCTAATATTAAAGTGCCCCTTCCGCATGGTAGTACTATACAAGATTTGCTCAATCAGCTTAATTTGCCCTCCGAGGCAAGAGGAATTACTTTTATCAATGGCAACTTAAGCGCCATGCCTGGTGTACAACCTGATCTAAATCATGTGTTGCAGGACGGAGATCGGGTAGCATTCTTTCATTTACGGAGCATGTGGCCATTTCAATACCGATTTGGTATAACCATGACCAACGAGATGACCCAATCCATCACGCAACGGGATGACGGGGGGCTGCATCATTCCTATGAATTAAACGATGATTGAG
>DYKV01000238.1 GCA_020722415.1 Anaerolinea sp. | reverse complement strand
TGTTATTAAGAAACAAAGCTGCCCTTTGATGCTTATGGCAAAAATTGATCGGTCACCGAATCGTTATACGAAACATCCGTGCTGACTAAACCCTTTTCCTTTGTCCATGCCAGCACATCTGACCAAAGCTGCTGGCTGGGAACGCTCTTAGATGGGAAAGGTGGTATCTGATAGTTTGCCAGAAGAGGTTCGGGGACTAATTTTTGCTCTTTCAATAGTTCGCCCCAGCGGGTGGGATCGGCGTTGATATCATTTATCGCATCTTCTATGGCAGCTAAAAAGGCGCGGATAGCTGCCGGATTTTGATCGATGATCTGTTTGCGGAATGCATAGGTGCTGTGGCCATATTGGGGATATTTTGAGTCTTGAACCAAGAAAGATGCGCCTTGCTGCACAGCCAAATAGGCAAGTGGATCGGGGATCGTTGCTGCTTTTAGTTCCCCAGAGCTGAGCAGCGCCAACCGGTCGGGTATTTTGGGAACTGCAATGGTTTTAATATCCGTTTGCGCTAAGCCTTCGGCTTCTAATAAACGGTCGGTGATATATTCGATGATGGTGCCTTGGGATATCCCAATCGGTACGCCCTTCAGTTGTTCAACGCTGGTGATTCCACTTTTTCCACTGACCAAGATGTGATATTGGGCTGACTCAGGAGTGGGTACCCTGGCAAGGCGGACAATCTGCACCTGAATCGCATCTTTATTGTATAAAATAGTAGAAACGATTTCATTGATTATCCCGTCGCCTTGTCCGGCAGCCATCACCTGATCACGTTCCGCCGCTGAAGCAACCGGGATGAACTCCACCTTCACCCCATACTTGGCAAATAATCCTTCTTGTTGGGCAACATACATGGGTAGATTATCAATAATAGGAAGTAACACCATGCGTAAGGTCGTATTCGGCGTGCTCCCTTCGTTTTGTGTGCTGAGCGGATATGCTTGGCTATTATTGCTCGGCGAGGGGTAAGGAGAGCTGATCTCTGCTGGGGCTGGGTAGGCTTCATTGGGTGGGGCTTGTGTCTGATTGAACGAAGAACCAGGCGCAGGGTAGGCTTCTTCCGTGGGGATCGAGGTTCCCTCAGATACCGGGGCTGGTTGATTGGTCGGCTTTGTAGAGGTGCAAGCGCTCAAAGAGCTTACCAAAAGGAGAACTAAAATTAGTAAAGAAAATGTTTTTCTCATTTCACACACCTATAGGTTTAGTTTATTCCACAACTGGTCTATTTTATCCTGAATAGTTTTATCCATTCGGACGACTTCTGGCCAACCACGTTCGTAGCCTTCCTCTGGCAATTTAGTTGTGGCATCAATGCCAATTTTACCGCCGAATGAGTGTTGATATGAGGCGTGATCCAAGTGATCTACGGGTCCATTGACAATAATGACATCGCGGCTCCAATCCACGTTTCCTAACGCTTGCCATGCAGTTTGGGATAGATTTTGCACATCAACCCATTCATCCACCACAACAATGGCTTTAGCAAGCGAGAGCAGCGCTAGCCCCCATAAGCCGAAAATTACTTTGCGGGCGTGACCGGGATAGCGTTTGCGAATTGATACTAACACCAGGTTATGAAAAACCCCCTCAGCGGGCATGCATACATCCACGATCTCCGGGAGGAAGAGGCGTATTAACGGCAGGAACAAACGCTCGGTTGCTTTTCCCATCCAAACGTCTTCCATGGGGGGGATGCCGACCACTGTGGCTGGATATATGGCATCGCGGCGCTGGGTTATGGCAGTGACATGGAACGCTGGAAAGAGCTCGACTGGGGTGTAATAACCGGTGTGATCGCCAAATGGCCCTTCGCGGCGAAAGTCATTGAGATCAATGTATCCTTCAATAACAATTTCCGCCTGAGCGGGCACTTCCAAAGGCTGACTGACACAATCCACGAATTCAACCGGTGTGCCGCGCAAGTATCCAGCCAATAAGTACTCATCAATATTAGGGGGCAATGGGGCAGATGCACACCATATACTAGCTGGATCACCCCCCAAAACAATGGCAGCCGGGATGTGATCTTGATGGGCTGCTTGGGCAAGGCGTTGATGTTCGGCGCCGCCTTTATGGCGTTGCCAATGTACCAACAGTGTCCGCTGATCCACCACTTGCAGACGGTACATACCCACATTGCGGACACCACTTTGCGGATCGCGGGTGATGACTTGGGGTAAGGTGATAAAACGACCGCCATCTTTTGGCCAGCTTTGCAATATGGGCAAAATATCTAGAGTCGCGTTTTCTTTCTGGATTATCTGTTGGCAGGCAGCCCGGCGCACTTTTTTAGGACCAAGTCCGATCGAGCGTAACAAATTGAGCAGCCCTTGGCTGCGTTCCAACAAACCGCCTAATCCTTGCGGCAACCGTAAGTCTATCAGTTGAGCAAGGTTGTCACTGAGTTCATCTAAACGCTCAACCCCCAGTGCCCAAGCCATCCGTTGGGCTGATCCAAACGCATTGATTAAAACAGGAAATTCATAACCGCTGACATTTTCGAATAGCAGGGCAATGTTGCGTTTGGCACGACCTTTGCACACTCGATCAGTAATTTCGGTTATTTCAAGAATGGGTGAAACCGGCTGTTGGATGCGGGCAAGCTCGCCATGGTTTTCCAGATATGCGATAAATTCCCGCAGGTCTTTATATGGCATCTTCATTCCTCCTCGGAATCAGGATGATTATAGCATGATCCAGCACTGTTTTAAACCTCTGTTCAGGATTGAGAAAATTGTGATAAATTCATTATAGAGTGATAAAGTATATTGCAAATAGTGCGATAAGAGAGTATAGTTAAAAGTAAGTTTGATGAGTATATAAGGATGGAGAGTTACCAATGGATAATACACCTAAAACACGTTCACAATTGATGGTTGATCAATTGCGCAATTTGCAAGCCGCCTCACCAGATATCGAGGCGTCTGCAGTGGTGAGTCTGGATGGTCTAATCATTGCTTCCGCCTTACCCCATGGAGTAGAAGAAGACCGTGTTTCTGCCATGTCCGCAGCCATGCAATCTTTAGGGGAACGGATTGCACTGGAGTTGGGTCGTGGACGGCTAGACCAAGTTTATGTAAAAGGGGAAAAAGGTTATGTGATCCTGATGTCTATCGGGAGTGATGCGGTCTTGACTGTGTTAGCCCGCGAACAGGTAAAGCTGGGGTTGATTTTACTGGATATGCGTCATGCAGTCAGCGAGATTGAAAAATTAATATAAAAATGAAAGCATGAAAATTACGGTAGTTATCCCGACGTATAACGAAGCGGGAAATATCTCCAGCTTGGTCAAGGCACTATTAGAATTACCATTAGAATTGCGCATACTAGTGGTGGATGATCACAGCCCGGATGGCTGCGGCGAATTGGCCGAATCGATAGCTCGAGAAACGGGTGGGCGTATGCTGGTTATTCATCGCGCAGATAAATTAGGACTGGGAACTGCTTACATCCTTGGTTTCACGAAGGCGCTAGAACAAGGCGCTCAAGCTGTGGCGCAAATGGATGCGGATTTCTCCCATCCTCCAGCAAAATTAGTTGAAATGGCTCAAGCATTAACCGAGGTGGATGTAGCTATGGGATCGCGTTATGTGCCGGGAGGCGGAGTTGATCAGCGTTGGCCGATCTGGCGGAAAGGTTTATCCGCTTTTGGTAACTTCTATGCTCGATCGATTCTGGGTTTACCAATTCGGGATGTCACTGGTGGATACCGTATATGGAGACGGGAAACTTTGCTGAATATGCCGCTTGACCGAGTGCGCTCTAATGGTTATGCTTTTCAGGTCGAAATGGCTTATTTAGCTGTGCGGTTGGGATTTCGGATTCGCGAAATCCCATTTTATTTTGCTGATAGACACTGGGGAAAGTCAAAGATGTCTTGGTTTATTCAACGCGAAGCGGCTCTGCGCGTATGGCAGCTCCGCCGCGAATACAGCGATCTTCATAGATCTAGCGCAGGTCTGTTTTGAAAAGGCAGAAGAA
>DYKV01000237.1 GCA_020722415.1 Anaerolinea sp. | reverse complement strand
CGTTAATCACAGAAACGAGAGGAGAGAGAGTGACCCATATTATCCGAGCCCAAAGCAGCGCGGCGAGTCGTACTAAAGCGCTTAAACTCATTCGAAATTTGTTGCATTATAACGATATAAACATTGCGAATATAAAAGATAATGCAGCTTATATTGCATTATTATTGGATGAAGTTTGGAAAAGTATTGAAGACACTAGTCTGGCTTGGGAGAAGCGCGATTATTGGGTAAAGGCAGATCGTTTTCGACAAGAATGGAATTGGATTAAGGTTATGAAAGATCAATTGATCCAAGCGTTATTGGAAGAAAACTTTGCTGGGGTGGAGAAGACAATTAAACAAATCCATCAGAAGCTGGGTGAAGATCACCAAGATAGCCCTCGAAAACGGAAAATCAATACCGCCGGATCGTGGGAGCGTTTTAAACAAATCTACTCAAAATGATTTGGAACAGGGGATAGCCGGTTGAAATAATACCTTGACAAGATGTTATTTTTGTTATATGCTTACGATAAGTACTATTATCATAAGCATGAATATTGAATATTGAGGAATTATATGATACAAGATGGATCCAGTGCTACCGATACTTCCGAAACTCCATTAGAATGGATTCGTACTCAAATTCCTGCTTTTCTTCATTTAATTCGTTCTTCTCGGAGTGAAAACACCCATCGAAGTTATTCAAATGCACTAAACCTATACCAGCAAATTATCCAAGATTATTCCTCCCAGGAAAATTCAGTTGAAAAATACTTAGAAGAAACTCTTAGCCTTTTTATTGACTATCTACACGATTACTCTGCAGCCACCGAACGTTTATATTTGACCGCTTTCTATCGCTTTCTGGAATTCTTGAGCGCACAAGATAACTCAGCGATCAATCTCCCTCATTTCCGCTTGATTATCCGCCATCGGGCCCGGCGGTATGGACAGCGGCTCCCTCAATTTCCGCGTTCCGAAATTGAAGAGATTATAAAATATGCAATAAATATTACAAATCAGATGCCCGAATCAGAAGCTGAACGATTACGTCTTTTACGCGACAAAGCTTTGCTGTTGACACTCGCAGATAGTGGCTTGCGCATTCATGAGGCATGCAATTTGCGTCGGGGTGACCTGGATTGGGCGGAACAACGGGCGATCATTATCGGTAAAGGCAATCAACAAGCTGTGGCTAGATTTTCCAGTCGTTCTATTAAAGCTATCAAAGAATACCTCAACGCTCGGGCAAAGTTAGACGGAAATTCAGGGAAACCAATTACCTCCCTGCCCATTTTTGCCCGTCATGACCGAGCCGCTGGTAAAAAAATTAAACCGATCTCCACAACAACCGGTCGGGCGATCGTTGAACACCATGTCAAAATGGCTCTCGGTGGAAATGCATCGGATCTAATCACCCCTCACTCATTTCGGCATTATTTTGTAACCACGGTTCTGAGAGGTTCTGGTGGAAATATCAAGCTAGCCCAAGAATTAGCCCGCCATAAGAGCATCAGTGTTACCCAACGTTATGCCCACCTGAGCGATGATGAACTCGACCAAGGATATGATGAAATCTTTAATCGCTCCCCATTGCCCAAAAACTGATACTTTTTGATAGCTGCCCGTTAGTAAGCTAACAAAAAAAATAATATCAGGTTTTCGGATCATATCCGCAGATACCTCATCCAATGGAGTACTTTTTAAGATGACCATTGAAGATCCAAGAATAGAAACATTACGACAACTGCGCGAACAAGTCCGCCTTGGTGGTGGATTAGACCGCATCCATCAGCAGCATGCCAAAGGTAAGCTGACTGCTCGGGAACGATTAGATCTCCTGTTAGATGAAGGTACCTTCAATGAACTGGAGCCATTCATCACGAATCAAGCAGATGAAATGGGTTTGATTAAGGATGAATTTTTTGGTGATGGCGTAGTGACCGGTTATGGGCAAATTAATGGGCGCACAGTCTATGTCTATGCACAAGATTTTACCGTTTTAGGTGGTACATTAAGTTCGATGCAAAGCCGAAAAATATGTCGGGTGATGGATTTAGCGGCGCGGAATGGTGTTCCAATTGTCGGATTAATCGACTCTGGTGGCGCACGCATTCAAGAAGGGGTGAAGAGTCTTGGGGGTTATGCTGAGATATTCCGGCGTAACGCCCAATATTCAGGTGTGATTCCACAGATTAGTGTGATGCTTGGTCCATGTGCTGGTGGTGCCGCCTATTCCCCTGCTTTGACCGATTTGATCATAATGGTGGAGAAAAAATCGTTTATGTTTCTCACTGGTCCAGAAGTTATCAGAGCGGTCACGGGCGAGAACGTGGATGCCGAATCCCTGGGAGGGGCTGAGATCCACATGGCGATTACCGGAACCTCTCATTTAAATGCTAAGAGCGAGGAAGAGGCACTTGCACTGGTGAGATATGTTTTGAGCTACTTTCCTTCAAACAATGTTGAAAATCCACCATTTATCCCGTCATCCGATGACCCGCGCCGAATGGAAGAAGAACTCAACGGAATTGTTCCATTAGACCCAACGCTCCCCTACGATATGCATAAGGTGATAAAACTTGTGGTAGATAACCAAGAGTTTTTAGAAATTCAATCCGGCTGGGCAAGGAATGCCATTGTCGGTTTCGCAAGAATTGGTGGTTTTAGCGTTGGGGTTGTCGCCCAAGAACCAAGTGAGTTAGCTGGCGTGATAGATATTGATGCCTCTGACAAAATAGCACGATTTGTGCGGTTATGTGATTGTTTTAATATCCCGATTATTACCTTCGTTGATTCACCGGGCTTTTTACCAGGCATTGACCAAGAACATGGTGGAATCATCCGCCATGGCGCAAAAGTGTTATACGCATATTCCGAGGCAACTGTTCCAAAGATAACCATTATCACCCGTAAAGCCTACGGTGGTGCATATATTGTGATGAGCAGTAAATATTTGGGTACCGATGTAACCTATGCTTGGCCAAGCGCTGAGATTGCCGTGATGGGGGCAGAAGGTGCAGTTAATATTATCTTTAGAAAAAAAATTGAATCTTCACCCCATCCCGATGAAGAACGTCAAATTTTGATTGATCAATATCGTTCCCAATTCAACAACCCTTACCATGCCGCTAAATCAGGTTATGTTGACGATATCATTGAACCACGCGAAACTCGTCTAAAAATCATCGCTTCTTTAGGCGCGCTGCGAGATAAATTTACAGCATCGCCACCGCGCAAACACGGAAATATACCAATGTGATCAGAGGAGTAATGAGGTGGCTAATATATACATGCTGGCTTTGTTTATACCCATTTTGACATTACTCTTGCTCGTTCGATTGTATTTGGCATGGAATTTGTTCATAATCTTAGTGGTTTTATTGATGCTCCATCGACAACAAACCAGCGAATTAGGCAGGCAGCTTGAGCCTGATTTTGAAGAAGGGTTGAGAAGAGAAGCTGTTGCTGTGGCGATTGGCGTTGCGCTCGCCCAAAAACGAAAGCAAGCAGCAAGTGGTTATTATAATTTACCTCCCACAGCAATTGTCTCTGCCTGGCAAGCAGTGTTACGCAGTCAAGTAATTAATAAAAAGGTTGCATGGAAATGAGAATCACAGTGAAGGTCGAGGGGCATACCTTTGAGGTCGAGATCGAAAGTCTCGATTCATATCCAATTGTCGCTAAAGTGGATAACCGAATTTATGAAGTTACCCCTGAGGATTTGCTTAATCCAAGCCCTAATGGAATCCGGGTAAAACCAACGTATCCATTACAAGAAATATCCGGAAACGGTAATGGAAAATTGATTCATGGTAACGGAAGGCGAAAAAAAACGCTTCCACCAAACGTAATTTCTTCGCCTATTCCTGGAATGGTCATCTCAATAGACATCGTCGAAAATCAAGAAGTCCAAGCCGGGCAGGTCGTTTGTGTGATCGAAGCAATGAAAATGAAAAATTTTATCCGCGCGCCAAAGAGCGGGGTTATTCGATCTATAGCGGTGTTTAGCGGACAAGCTGTTCAGGCGAATCAAGCAATAGCTTATTACAGTGAGTAAGTGGATTTTAATCA
>DYKV01000236.1 GCA_020722415.1 Anaerolinea sp. | reverse complement strand
ACTAATTGGGTCATAATAATTCTTACAAAACCGTAAAATCGAAAGCCTTAAACTGGGGTAAAATATTGCTTCGAGGTTTCATTATGCCAACGGAAGCGTCATTTAAAATTGCCAAACCACGCAAGACGGTTGAAATCATCCTGCCGAATGGGAAGACTATCCGAGGACCGCGCAATGCTGCGGTGAAAGATTTCCTCCGCATGATTGAAACCACTGATTTTCCCCCCATCGTCGGTGCAATTGTAAATGATGAACTGCGGGAATTAACTTATCCAATAAAAATCGATTCTCGCGTCAAACCCATCACCATGGCTGATACAGATGGAATGCGGATTTATCGGCGTTCTCTCACCATGCTTCTCGAAACCGCATTTCACCAGCTATATCCTCAAGCATATCTCACCGTTGATCATTCGGTCTCATCTGGTGGATATTATTGCCAAGTTAGTGGCCGTCCTCCCTTAAGTGAAATGGAGTTAATCCAGCTCGAAAAACGGATGAGGCAATTGGTTGAAGCCGATTTACCGATTACCCGTTATGAAATTGCCCTCGAGGAAGCCAAAACTTACTTCGCTTCTATTGGAGCAGATGATATGGTGCGTTTACTGGCATACCGCCAAAAGCCTTATGTCACCGTATATGAATTGGAAGGATTCCGCGATTATCATCATGGCTATATGGTTCCATCTACTGCATACCTTAAATGGTTCGCCCTCGCTCCAGTAGATGATGGCTTTACTCTTCGCTTCCCCCGTAAACACGCCCCTACCCAGCTTTTACCCCTGCCAAGTTACCCTAAACTCTTGGCAGCTTTTCGTCAATATGGGAACTGGCTAGAGCGATTAGGAATTGCCAACGTTGGCGCGTTAAATGATTCGATTAAAGCCAAGCGTGCCTCTGAAGTCATTCTAGTTTCCGAAGCGCTTCATGAACAGTTGGTCTCCGATATAGCATCGTTAATCCTTAACTGGCCGCATAAAGTGAGAGTTATTCTCATTGCTGGTCCCTCTTCCTCTGGCAAAACTACTTTTTCTAAACGGCTTTCCATCCAGCTATTAGCCCGTGGTGTGGCACCTTTTCCATTAGAGATGGATAATTATTTCGTTGACCGAGAGTTAACTCCGCTTGACGAAAAAGGAAATTACGATTTTGAATCGGTAGATGCGCTCAACTGGGCTCGTCTCGATCAAGATCTCAGTAAACTAATCGCCGGACAAGAAGTCCAGATGCCCAAATATGATTTTAAAGAAGGGCGCAGTGTTCCTGGCAATACGGTCAGGATAAGTGAAAATCACATAATCATATTAGAAGGCATCCACGGTCTTAATCCTAAACTTTTTCAGAGCGTGGAGCAAGCACAGATTTTTCGGATTTACGTATCTGCACTCACCCAACTCAATCTAGACCGCCATAATAGAGTTTCAACAACCGATACACGTCTCATCCGGCGGATTGTCCGCGACGCGCGCGAACGTGGTTCTAGTGCTCAACAAACAATCCAACGCTGGGAATCGGTGCGGCGCGGTGAAAAACGTTACATTTTCCCTTATCAAGATAATGCCGATGTGATGTTTAATTCTGCTTTGGTCTATGAACTATCCACGTTGAAACCATTAGCTGAACCCCTCTTGCGCCAGGTACCTCACGGTACACTCGAATACATCGAGGCAAAGCGTTTATTGGCTTTTCTGGAATGGTTCTTGCCATTAGAAAGCGATTTTGTACCAGACAACTCCATCTTGCGCGAATTCATCGGTGGCTCTATTTTGAAAGATTTTGTCCTCTGGCATAATCATCAATAAAGGGCAAGGATCGATTCGTTTATGTTTGAATTTGAAATCCAAGCCAAAGATGGAGCCGCCCGAGTGGCAACTTTTCAGACACCTCATGGAGTTTTACATACTCCCCTATTTGCACCAGTAGGCACTCAGGCTACGGTAAAAGCTCTAACCCCCCAGCAGTTAAAAGATATGGGGACAAGTTTAATCCTTGCCAATACATATCATCTCTTTCTGCGGCCGGGCGATCAACGCATCGCTCAATTGGGCGGTTTGCATCGCTTTATGGCTTGGGAAAATCCCATTTTAACTGACTCGGGTGGTTTTCAGGTTTTTTCGCTTTCTGGTATCAACCGGATTGATGAAGATGGCGTAACCTTTAAAAGCCATGTTGATGGTTCGATTCAGCGATTGACACCCGAGATTTCTATAGCGGTCCAGGAAAATTTAGGAGCAGATATTATTATGGCGTTCGATGAATGCGCCCCGCCCCACGATCGAGAATATAATCAGCAAGCCACTCAACGCACTCATGCCTGGCTGGAACGCTGTCTGACCGCTAAAACACGCACCGACCAAGCGCTGTTTGGAATCGTTCAAGGCGGGATCTTCGAAGATTTGCGGGCTCAATCAGCAAGTTTTATCGCCAGCTTGGATTTGCCCGGTTTTGCAATCGGTGGTCTTTCCGTGGGAGAATCAAAAACCGATATGCTACGTTCCATCGAAGTGGTGAATGCCATATTGCCAGAAAATAAACCGCGTTATCTAATGGGAGTTGGAACACCTTATGATATTGTTCAGGCTGTTGGGCGGGGAATTGATATTTTTGATTGTGTTTTACCAACCCGTCTAGCCCGCCATGCGGCCGCATTACGGCTAAAAGATCGCTTAAATTTAGTTAATGCAAATTTTGCTGACGATCCCCGTCCCATAGATGAGGAATGTAATTGTTACACCTGTCAGCATTTTTCTCGGGCATATCTACGGCATCTGATTTTAGCGAAAGAGATGTTAGCCGCAACATTGCTCTCAATTCACAACGTTTATACACTAATTCAATTAACTCACCGAATTCGTCAGTCCATCATTCAACATACCTATCTTTCTCTCATCGAGGAATATCAAACGCCATGACCATTTTCCAATCTATCCTACTCGGTATTGTTCAAGGGTTAACAGAATTTATCCCAATTTCATCATCCGCTCATTTAGCTCTGCTGCCTTATTTTTTAGGCTGGCGCCTACAACCCGATCTCGCTTTTGTTTTTGACGTCTTGGTCCAATTTGCTACTTTAGGAGCAGTCATCGTTTATTATGCCAAAGACTTGTGGCAATTGGCTTTGTCCTTTATCAATGTTCTCAAAAAGCGGAGGATTGAAGAAAACTCCGATTTTATTTTATTGATGGCTTTGATTGTCGGCACCCTTCCAATTGTAGTTTTCGGTTTACCCTTAAAGAAATATGTTGTTGCTGCTTTTAACAGCCCTCTTTTCGTTGGCGCAGCCCTTTTAATCACTGCATTGTTACTGTTTTTGGCTGATTCTTTTACAAAGACCCGCCCAACCCATTCTACCGTAACCATCCACAACGCCCTCGTGATCGGATTATTTCAAGTAGTTGCCGCTTTCCCAGGAATTTCCCGCTCTGGGGCTGCTATTTCAGGAGGGTTGTTCCAAAAATTAGACCGGAGCAGCGCGACCCGGTTTGCTTTCTTGCTTTCGATACCCGCCCTAACTGGCGCTGGATTGGTATCTTTATTAGATTTATTTAAATCGCCCCAACTACTTCGGGCTATCCCAATCATTTTACCTGGTTTCGTGATCGCATTTATTGTGGGTTTATTTTCTATCCACTGGCTAGTAAAATATGTGCAAAACCATTCATTAAAATTGTTCTCTGCTTACTGTCTCATAATTGGCTTATTCACGCTTGGTTTCCTCTATTTTCATTAACTAACCTTAATCGAAGCAAATATTTCGGGGTTGTAAAATCCACCAGCAAGTTTTCTTGGTATTTGCCACTAATCCTGTTAACTTTCTCAATGGCTTAGTTTAAAGAATCCACAAAAGGCATTGAGAATAGTTTTCTGACAGAAAACGAATTTGCGAATAAATTAATCGGAATAGCCATTGATGTCCATAAGGCGCTTAGAGCTAGATACCTGGAATATGATAATACTGAATCAATTGAGTGATAAATACAGATACCCCTTGGTGACCTTTGCGCCGGCTTTGCGGGCTTTGTGGTAGAAAAAGATAAAACCACTATGGGCACAAAGAATTCA
>DYKV01000235.1 GCA_020722415.1 Anaerolinea sp. | reverse complement strand
GATGTTTTAATTTATATAATTGCTCTTTGGTCAATAAGTTCACCAGATGTTCACTGATAAATCGGTGGACACTTCCGCTCAGGATTGCCAACCAGGCTAAAAAAGATTCTCCAAATCTTTTATTTTTCAAGGTAATACTTAAAATCTGTTTGGGGTAATTGGCGCCAGGCGCAGATAGGATATATTTTATCCACTCCCTAAAGCCTATTTTGCGATTAAAAGTCATGTATTTTTCCAGTGTGCCAAGTTGATCAAGCATAATCATCGTCCGTAAGCATTTGTTACACTGCGAGCAATTGTTATAATCTTCCCGTTTCATAGCATCGGTGCACACGCGGAGATATTTTTGTGGTAATTCCCACTCAGCTATCTCGGCTAATTTGCCAAGGCGGTTTTGCTGGCTGCCATGATGAATAATCTCAACCGTCTCGGTAGATAACCAATGATCAGTCAACGGAGATGTCCCGTTGCTTATTATATTTTCGTAGCTGTGCGTGGCAGGAATATAAAAACGGGAGATTTTTTCGGAGAGACATAAGGCAGTGGCAATGAGAGGAGCACCATGGACAAATTCCCAACGCAGACGGTGTTCCCAGAAAAGGAAACCATTCATTCTTGCGCGTAATAATTGCAATCCAAGCTCTTTGAACATTCCCTGGTATGTGGCATAGACTCGCTCAAATGTATCGGCTTCATAAAAACGAATATCCATACCATGAACTAATAGACCAGCTTGAATTTGGTGGGAGGTGATGGGTTGATATTTCGGTAAATGATGCATTAATGTGTAGAAGGAATCTACACCTCCGGAGAATGCGGTCGCTGTTAAGCGGTGGTTTGTTGGGATAGGTTGAACGAGGTGATTGAATTTGAGCTGAGGGGGATCAAACCATTTAGGATTCCAACGATGAAACACAAATCCATATTGTTCTAAACCGTATGCCAAGCGTTCTGACAGTTCTCCCCTTACCTCAAGAGTTTCTCCGACATATTGGGAGAATTGGATTAAAGCAACAGCAAAGGGATCACTTCGGGTAGTTAAATAAGGTTCGTATTCTATTGGAAACGAAAACCAAAGTTGGTTAGGCAGAGAGGCTATTGAATCGCAATACTCTATCTTTACCGAAAGAATAACTTCATCGTTTTGGTAGGATTTTTCTGGGGGATGTATTATCATTGAATAAATTCAGCGAACTATAAATTTAGCCATTTTTGTACTGTCCGTGGAATTGCAGATAAAGATCCCACTTGGGTAGTACAAGGGGGTAATGACTCTAGAAAGAATTTACCATACCGTTTACTCTGTATCCTTTTATCTAAGATGATGACAACCCCTCGGTCTTGTTTTGAGCGAATGAGCCGTCCAAATCCCTGGCGAAATTTTAATATCGCTTCTGGTAAAGAATATTGATAAAAAGGGTCATCAAACGTTTCCGAGCGAGCAGAAATGATCGGATCAGAGGGAACATCAAAAGGAAGTTTGGTAATAATGAGGACAGAGAGTGCCTCACCAGGTACATCAACGCCTTCCCAGAAGGCCCGCGTTCCAAGCAATACTGCTTTGTCGGCTGAACGAAAATGATCCAATAATGAATGTGCCGATGCGCCTTCACCTTGTTCGTAAATCACAATATCTTCCTTGTTTAGTGCCGGGGAAATTGCTAGAGAAGTACGGCGTAATTGGTCATAAGAGGTAAATAAAACCAAAGCACGACCTTGGGATGCCCGGCATGTTTGAATAATGCATTTTTCCACTTCGCGCTGATAGGCAAAGCGATCGGAGGGTTCGGGAATATCATTGGCTAGATAAAGTAAAGTGGATGTTTCATAATCGAAAGGAGAACCAACTGCTAACTCTTCTGCTTCATCAGCCTGCAATCGTTGTCGAATGTACTGAAAGTCGTTTGCAGTAGTTAATGTTGCTGAAGTTAAAATCACCGATGCTTTTTCATTCCAAATGTACTTCTTCATCAAAGGACCAACATGTAGCGGAGCAGCATGCAGCGATATATTGCCATTGTTATTTTTAATTTCCACCCAATATATCATGTCTGGATTTGGTTTAAAGACCAAGGCGTGAATATTTTCTAGCATTTCATTACAACGCTGAATTAAGTTGGCAAAATCGGTGTACAAGTCTTCATCCAATTCAATGATTGATTCGATGTTCTCCGCGATGGCTTGTTGAATTTGATGCACTATTTCTAAAAAAGCCACAAGTACTTTTTCCAACTCATCCCAACTGGTTTCAATGATGTCCCAGCCAGGTTGAGATCGAGAAGCTGATCCAATTCGTTCTTGATGAGCATACATCCCAATCTCCTGACCCTCGCGAAGGTTGTAGAAAAATAGGTCAATTGCGGAAAAAAATTCGCGACTCAGGTGATCGATTCGAATTGACAGATCTATCACTTCTTGGATGTGATGATGGATGGAGGCTTGTTCAGAGGGGGTAAAGCATTTTTCAATGATTTCTGTAACCCGTCCCAGTAAGCCATTGTTTGGACCACCGATTTCTCGGTTAATGCGCTCGAAATCAAAGCGGGTTAGCTCAAAACTCAGTCCATTGGTGATTGCTTCTTCAAGATGATGCGCTTCATCAATGATAAGATAATCATAATCTGGTAGAACCCGATTTCCGGTAGCAACATCGGCAAGTAATAAAGCATGATTTACGATGAGCAAATGGGAGCTTTGGGCAGCCTGCCTAATCCGATAAAAAGGGCATCTTCCCCCAGTACGTTTTAAACAATTCTCCACAGTACAACCACTGTCTTCAGCAGAAATTGAATTCCAAATGTCACGATCAGCCGGATTATTCAAGTTGAGTTCAGCTCGATCTCCGGTTTCGGTAAACTGAAGCCAAATTAATAATTTAGCGAGAAGCCGGGCTTCATCCGCGTTTTGTGGTCCACGCCTATAGAAATTTTCAAAACGTCTTAAACAGAGATAATTGGAGCGACCTTTTACCACTGTTGCTCGTAAATCTATCCCGGCTGCGTTGAGCAAATCAGGTATATCTTTATTTATTAATTGCTCTTGCAGGTTAATGGTGTTTGTTGATATGACCAGCCGCAAATTATTTAATAATGACCAATAAGCCGCTGGGATTAGGTAAGCCATACTCTTTCCAGTTCCTGTGCCAGCCTCGACTAAGATATGTTGACTGTTAGAAAGAGCCCTCGCGACTGCTTCCAGCATCGCGATTTGCTGAGGACGATATTCATAATTTGGATAATATTTTGAAAAAACTCCTCCTTGGTTAAGCAGAGCCGAGAGTTCCTCAATATCAATTGGCTGAGGGTTACTGTTCCCTTGAATGGAAGAAGCATTCTCGACTGGTCTAGTGAATAATGGACCATTGAAAATACTCTCCATTGCGGCTGGAGAAACTAATTCCTGAGTCCGTTCTCGCAATACACTCTGGAACGCGTAATAACCTTCCCAGTCCACACCTTCTGTAATGTGAACTATCTCGGCGAGCAGACGAATAGGGAGTTTCCGAATTGCTTCATATAATTGGAGATATAACGCACGGGTGACCCGCGCGTCATCTAGTGCCCGGTGGGTAGCCGGAATAATTATGCCATAATGTTGCGCCAATGCAGATAAGCCATAGCGGCTAAGGGTTGGATTTATTACAGATGCAATTTCATAAGTATCTAAAATTTTATTATTGATCCCAATATGATATTTTCTCAAAAAAGACAGATCAAATTTAATGCTATGCCCCAATATGGGGTTGTTTCCAATAAAATCACCTAAATCGGAAAGTATATTTTGTATAGGTGGGGCTTTGACCAACATCTGGTCAGTTATTCCAGTAAGTTGGGTTATAAATGGTGGAAGAGGTCTTCCTGGATTGATTAGTGAATGCCACTCTTTTTCAATCCGCGTATTATTGAAGCGAATTGCGCCAATTTCAATAATGCGGTCTTTTTGAGGATCTAAACCGGTAGTTTCAATATCAAGGGCAACAATAGATGACATGAATTGATTACATCTTTTTTAACCGCAAAATGCAAATCCATTATAAAACTACCGAAAGAAAAAGGATAGGTTAATA
>DYKV01000234.1 GCA_020722415.1 Anaerolinea sp. | reverse complement strand
TTAATAATTGAACAAATCCACTCACAAGACACAAACAATTACCCCTTACCAGCGGGGAAACATCCCTTCCCGGCCGGCAAGTTGCCCATGCGAAGCTGCCTGGTGATTGGATCGGCAGTGACAACGAATATTCGCCGGATGAAATGTTACCTAGAATCCAGAATAAAGCTGGAAAAAGAACAAATCATGTCCCAAAAAGAGCAAGAATGTTCCCAGGAAAAGCTATCTGTTTCTTTTTTTGTTTTTCTACAAGCTATTTTTTGTGGTTTGGTGACACCAATGACTCACCACCAGCTGGAATTTAACTACTGAAATTTTGTTTTTGCAGGCAAGTCATTGATTAGTAAAACCTGTTTATATATGTGTAGTGGGGGGTATTGATTAATTTTGAATATTTACTGATTCGGTGACGTGGAATCAGGGTATATTCCCAAAGGATCGCTAATAATGTTTTCCTATGGGAGAACCTATACTAAACTTAAGAATGTTCAGCCGCAACCATCACCACTTCCGGGAGAATTTGTTGGTAGAAAACCATCAGATGTGGAATTTCAGGTTAAGTAACCATAAATAAACGTTATTTAATCTTAACTCCTGTTTTACAGGCTGTTAAACAAATACTGCTACACTTGGGGGGAAATAAATATGCTTAATAAAGTGAAAAAAATGATATGTTGCTGATTAATGTATGGAATAACCTATTTACCAACAAGCGAACTCATTGTTCCTGGTTTGACAATTTTCGGTCAATACATTCAATCATTTCAGTATTTCCCCATGTATAACCGGTTAAATGATAATGACACATGTAACTAACTCTTTACAAGAACGACAACCAGATAATTACTTCTATAGGCTGATTCACCTTTCAAATATACAAAAGCGCGAATTTCGAAAATTTATCATCGCGCTTCTTTTTTTAAGCCCGTCCCTCATTATATTTATCGTTTTTGTTTTTATCCCCCTGTTTCGGACAGTTTATCTAAGCACGTTCTTGACAAATCCATTGGGGAAACCTGTATCCTTTGTCGGTTTGGAACAATACCGGCGTTTATTTGCCACCCCCGTATTTTTAAACAGCCTGCAACGGTCGCTCTTGTTTGTTGCCTACACGGTGCCATCGACAATAGTAGTATCGTTAGGATTAGCGCTACTTGGAAACTTGAGGCTTAAGGGGATCGCAGTGTTTAGGATGTTTTTTTCCTTGACGATCGCAGTATCGGCAGCAACATCCTCGCTCATATTTCTATATTTGTTTCATCCCGCTTTGGGATCTCTAAACTACTTGCTTAGCCTGATTGGGCTTCAAGCTGTACCCTGGTTGGTTAATGTGAACACAGCTCTGCCTGCAATTGCGATCGCGTCGGTTTGGTTGCAGATAGGATTAAATACGGTTATTTTGTTGGCAGCTATGCAGGGAATTTCGGAGGAGCTCTACGAGAGCGCAATGATTGATGGGGCTAATTATTGGCAACAATTCCGCAATATCACTATTCCAATGTTGTCATCGGCGTTTTTCTTTTTAATTGTTGTGGATATTCTTGCGGCGTTTCAGACTTTTACTCAAATTCATGTGATGACCAGCGGTGGTCCGGTCAATTCCACCAACGTGTTGGTGTTTTCAATCTATAGGGAATTTTATTTTAACGGCCAATATGGATTTGCGGCAGCTCAGGCTGTAATGCTCTTTTTGATCATGTTGGGATTGACAATTTTCCAGTTTGGGATCCTCGAGCGACAAGTATTCTACGACTGAACTATGAGCAATCAATTACAAAACACCATTAAGAAAATATCCCTTTACTTAATACTGGTGATTGCGGCGATTATCGTGATCTACCCGATCTGGACAGCTATCACAATCAGTCTTTTGGACGATAAACAGGTGGCACAATATCCACCACAATTGTATCCAACCCATCTCAACTTGGATAATTTCAGACGAGCGTTGGAGCAAGCTCCCCTTCTCCGTTATTTATTTAACAGCATGATGCAATCCAGTCTGGTAATGATTGGTCAGTTATTTACGGCCTGTTTGGCAGCGTACGCTTTTGCGTTTATTGATTTTAAATGGCGGAATGTTCTCTTCCTGACTTTTTTGGCTACCTTGATGATCCCGTGGGAAGCCACGATTATACCGAATTATCTCTTGATTAAGTCGGTGAAGTGGGACAATACTTTCCAGGGATTGGCGCTTCCTTTCATTGCGACTGGTTTTGGAACGTTTTTATTGAGGCAATTCTTTTTAAAAATTCCAAAGGAATTACATGACGCTGCCATCATGGATGGATGCGGTCATTTGTGCTTTTTGACCACAATCGTTATCCCCCTAGCCCGTCCAGCACTAGGGACTTTGGCTGTTTATAGTTTTCTTCAGACATATAACCAGTATTTATGGCCATTGTTGATTACCAGTGATGAAAGTATGCGGACAGTACAAATAGGGATAGCACTCCTGCAAGATGAAGAACGATTTATGTTCAATACTGTGATGGCTGGGGTTGTGTTCGTACTGCTACCGACTTTCTTTTTGTTTATTTTTAGCAATCGTCAGTTAATTCGTGGACTGACTGCTGGCGCCGTGAAGGGTTAATGAGGTGCCATTTAACCAACTCTATTAATTTAAGGAGAAAAAGATGAAACAAAAATCCATGTATCTTATAAATATTGTGTTGGCGCTTGGTTTGCTGTTAGGCGCATGTGCGCCTACCGCCCCGACTGAGTCACCTGTCGTCCAGCAGCAAACTGTTCCTCCAGTGGAACAGCCTACTGCTGAACCATCCCCGACGCCGATACCTGAAAAGCCAAACGTGACCAAAATAACATTTTGGCATAGCATGGGCGGTGATATAGGAGGAAAGGCTATTCCGCAAATTGCAAATGACTTTAACGCGTCTCAAGATCAGTGCTACCTTGTTTACACTTATCAAGGAACATATGACGATTCGTTGAATAAACTTAAAGCAGGTCTGCAGTCTGGTGATACGCCAACAGTAATCCAGCTATTTGATATTGCCACGCGACTGATGATTGATCTGGATGTAACGCTTCCGGTACAGACATACATTGACAAAGAAAACTATGATGTGTCAGATCTGGAGCCGAATGTATTGGCGTATTACACCGTGAATGGAATGCAATATTCTATGCCATTCAACACATCCACGCCGATGCTGTATTACAACAAGGATATGTTCAAAGCTGCTGGGTTGGATCCAGAGAAACCGCCGCGTACATTCGAAGACTTCGCAGAAGCGGCTCGTGCACTCACTCAAAAGGATGCTTCTGGAAAAACAACGGTTTACGGCGGAGCTTTCGCGGTTTACGGCTGGTTTTTTGAACAATTTCTAGCAGTATCCGGCGGTTACTACGTCAATAATGAGAACGGAAGAAAAGGGATTGCTACTGAGGCAACCTTTAACAGCCCAGAAGGCGTTGCCATCTTGGATTGGTGGAAGTCTATGTACGATGAAGGAATTCTCGCAAATTACGGGCGTGCAACTGTCGACACCCGAAACGCCTTCCTTGCCGGCCAAACAGCCATGTTCATTGACTCAACCGCGGTGTTACGCGGCGTCATGGACGGCGCGGCTGGTAAATTCGAGATTGGGACAGCCTTCCTGCCGCGACCGAATGAAAAAGCCTTTGAAACCGCGGGAACCGTAATTGGCGGTGGTTCGGTATGGATTATGAAAGATCGTCCAGTCGAAGAGCAGGATTGCGCCTGGGAGTTTATCAAGTTCCTTTCATCTCCCGAACAGCAGGCATACTGGCAGACCATGTCGGGATACTTCCCAATGCGGATCTCTGCTTACGAGCATCCGCTCTCTGTGGAATGGCGGACAAAGTATCCTCAATTCCAAACAGCGATCGATCAGTTGCATGCTGCACCTAACAACACAGTTACCCAAGGCGGTTTGATTGGCGTGTTCCCGACAGCCCGACAAACCATCGAAGGTTCTATCGAAGAGGTCCTGGCTGGATTAGCAACACCACAAGAATCTCTGGATAAGGCCGCTGCTACTGTAACGCAGGCGATCGTAGACTATAACGCTTCCATGGGATTACATTAA